>JANWVJ010000121.1 GCA_025056895.1 Thermoflexales bacterium | reverse complement strand
GCCCGTTCCCCGAAGTGACCTATGACTGGTCGGAAAATCACATCCTAGGCAACACTGCGCTGTATGGGGCGACGGGCGGCACGCTGTTCGCCGCCGGCCGCGCTGGCGAGCGCTTCGCCGTCCGCAATTCAGGTGCATGTGGTGTCGTAGACGGCGTGGGCGACAATGCGCTGGAATACATGACCGGTGGTGTGGTCGTCGTACTTGGGCCGACCGGTCGCAACTTCGCCGCCGGCATGACCGGTGGCATGGCCTTCGTCTATGATCCCCAAGGCACGTTCGTCAATCACTGCAATCGCGAGCTGGTCGATGTCGATCGACTCACTCATCCCGGCATGAAGAAGCTGGTGCGTTCGTTGTTGGTGCGGCACTATGAGTTGACCAACAGCCCTCGCGCCCGCGAACTCCTGCGCAACTGGGAAGAGGAGTCCCTCTCTTTCCGCCGCGTGATTCCAAAGGATCGCGTTGCAGAGATCGAGTCGATGAACGAGTTTAGCGACTTCAAAGTGACCTGAGGGGGGTGCTTACCCACGCGCATGACGGCGCGGCAGGTTCAACATGCTCACCCGCCGCGCCGTCATCTTTGCTATCCTCACGGTGCAATCCGCCGGCCTACTTCAAGTAGCCCAGCCACTTCCCCTGATAGGCGATCATGGTGTCCAGCATCTCCTCGATGCCGTGATACTGGTTGACAACCGGATCGACCAGCAGCGCTTGTAGCGCCAGCGCCTTCGATCGTTGCAGCACGGCCTCTGCCGTCAAATCGTGCACGGCGACTTGATTCATCAACAGGCCGGCAAACCCTTTGGGCAGCTCGCCGATTCGGACGGCGTGTACGCCGTTCTTGTCCACAAGAGCCGGCACCTCCACCACGATCCAATCGGGCAGATTGGCAATTGCGCCGTTGTTGGGAATGTTGACTGCTTCCTCGACATAGCCGGCGTCGGTCAAGATGCCTTCGATGATCGGCACCACGCGCTCGCCCAAACGCAATTCAATCTTCGGCTCGATGTGCGACAAATACTCTTTGTAGAAGCGGTAAAAGTCGAGAATGCCCTTGTGATCGGTCACGTCCCAGGCCCACTGAATGTACTCACCGAAGTGGCTGTCACTGGTGATCGGCAGCAGGCCGAACTTCTCTAGAATGACTTGGAAAACGCGCCGTTCAGGCCAGGCTTCGGTTTGGATGGCGGCGAACTCCTCGGCCTTGTCCGGCCACTTGCCGGTCTCTTTGAAGTACTTGTACACCGTGTCCAACGACGGCATGTTGGCGAAGAAGGCCGGCGCTTTTGCCCGAATATCGGGATAGGCATCCTGTCCGCTGTCTTTGTACTTGGCCGACACCACCACGCTGAAGTGGTTGAGGCCGGCAGCGCGCACTTCCAGCGCTTCGTAGGGCACACCTAAAATCTGCGGCAGAAAACGCGGCAGCGAAGCGATTTCATGGCACAGGCCGATGAACTTGATCCCGGGGAAGGCGCGCGTCACTGTAGTACAGATGCGGCTCATCGGGTTGCTGTAATTGAAGAGGGTCGCTTCGGGGCATATCTTCATTGCGTCGGCGCAGATGTCGAGGATGGGCGGAATGATGCGTAACGAGTGGAACAGTCCACCCGGCCCGCCGTTCTCGCCGTACACCTGACGCACACCGTACTGCTGAGGAATCCGCCAGTCCTGCTCCCACAATTCGAAGCGATTGCCGACCTCAATCGAGTTAATCAGGAAAGTTGCTCCTTGAAATGCCTCAGCGCGATTGGTGGTGGCCGAGAGTGTGAACGGCAGGTTGTGCGTCTCGATGAAAGCTTGAGCGTTCTTGGCCACAACGGCCAGCGTGTCGGGGTTAATATCGTGCAGGACGATGTGGCTACCTTCTAAAACTTTGCTTTGCAGAATGTCGCCGATGGTGCCGTAGCCGAACTGGGCGCTGCCGGCGCCGATGAGGACGATTCGTTGTTGCATCGGATTCTCCTGTTTGCGGAAGTGTGGTTGATGGTCAACCCGCCTGTATTCTATGCATCGGGCCTTCTGGGTCGATATTGCAGCGCTTCGGCCAGGTGCACCGTGTGAATGCGCTCACTGCCGGCCAAGTCGGCGATGGTGCGCGCCAGTTTGAGCACGCGGTGGAAGGCGCGGGCGCTCATCTGCAATTGGTTCACCGCTGCTTTCATCAAGCTCCGCCCTGCTTCGTCCAACTGGCAGTACACGCGCACATCGCTCACCGTCATATCTGCGTTACACGTTGGGATGCGGCCGCCTGACTGATCGGAGGCGCGACAGGCCGCAAAGCGCGCTGCTTGGCGCTGGCGCGCTGCCTGGACGCGCCGCCGAATGGCCTCTGAGGTTTCCCCCACGCGCGTATCGGCCAACTTCTCGTAGTCCACGCGCGACACCTCCAGGTGAATATCAATGCGGTCGAGCAGGGGGCCGGAGATGCGCTTTTGATATTGGCTGATGCTGGCCGGCGAACAGGTACATGGCTTAACCGGATCGCCGTACCAGCCACAACGACAAGGGTTCATCGCCGCCACAAGCTGGAAGTTGGCCGGGAATGTCAGCGAGCCGGAAACGCGCGAGATGGTCACCACCTTGTCCTCCATCGGTTGGCGCAGCACTTCCAGCGAACGGGTTTCAAATTCGGGCAATTCGTCCAGAAAGAGCACGCCTCGATGTGCCAGACTGACCTCGCCGGGGCGCGGCACTTTGCCCCCGCCGATCAAGCCGGCATGGCTGATGGTGTGATGCGGCGCGCGGAACGGCCGCGTGGTGATCAACGGCGTGTCAGGGGGCAACATATCGGCCACGCTGTAGATGCGCGTCACGTCCAGCGCCTCTTGCAAAGTCATATCGGGCAGAATGCCGGGCAGCGCCCGCGCCAACATCGTCTTGCCGGCGCCGGGGCTGCCCGACATCAGCACGTTGTGGCCGCCGGCAGCCGCCACTTCCAGCGCGCGCTTGGCAACCTCTTGACCTTTAATATCCTTAAAATCAACCGCCGTCTCAGCGTGTGTGGCCGACGCAGGCAGATAGCCGACCTCGCTGCTCGGGACAACGTGCAGGGCTGCCAGGCCGTTGAGTGCTCCTACTAGCTCGCCCAGAGATTGCACGGCGACTACCTCAATGCCGGGGATGAGCGCCGCCTCAGCAGCGTCGGCCAGCGGGACAAAGATGCGCTTGAAGCCCTGATCGCGGGCAAATGCCGTCATCGGCAGCACGCCGCGCACGTGGCGCACGCTGCCATCCAGCGCCAACTCGCCGACCACGATCGCATCTTGTAAGGCGCCGCTTACCACCTGCTCTGAAGCGATTAACATGCCCAGTGCAATCGGCAAGTCGTAGGCCGGCCCTACTTTTTTTAAATCGGCCGGCGCAAGGTTCACCGTGATGCGGTTGGACGGGAAGTGCAAACCGGAGTTGCGGATGGCGGCCCGCACTCGCTCGGCGCTTTCTTTTACTGCCGCGTCCGGCAAGCCAACTAATGTGAAAGAAGCAAGCCCACGGCTGGAATCGACCTCTACTTCGACAACAGTTCCATCAAGGCCGATGACTGCGCATGAAAGCACCTTGGCCAGCATAGGGCATACCTTACAACCGGTTGCGGCTTTTGACAATTATGCGTTGCCGGCATTTGCCGTCAAGGTCGAACATGCCACACTGGATGGCATAGAATTAGGCGCACACGTTATTTGGGTCTGCAAGGAGGCGCACAATGAAAATGATTTTGGCGATCGTCCAAGCTGATGACGCGCCGAAAATCATGCAGGCATTGATCGAAGCCGGGCATCGCGTCACGCGCATTGCCACCGAGGGCGGCTGGCTGCGACGTGAAAATGTGACGTTGCTGTTGGGCGCAGAGGATGACAAAGTAGACGATGTGCTCGGCGTGCTTCAGCGCACCGGCCGGCGACGCACGTCCTACATCAGTGTGCCGCGCGAGATGCCCGGCGCGTTGAATGCACAAGTCATTGATGTCGAGATCGGTGGCGCCACCGTTTTCGTCCTGAATGTCGAGCGTTTCGAGCACTTCTAGGGAAGACGGCCGGTGACGTGCGATGGGTCCTCATGCTCGGTAATTCCCAGTGCGCGATACTCCTCGCCGGCGCGAATCGGCCGGCGCTGGACGACCGGCGAAGGCACCCGCAAATTGAAGGCAAATATCTCTGAGTTCAATTCCCGCACAATTGCTTCAAACCGCTCCCGTGCGCGCTGCCAGGTCGCCTTGATGCGTGCTCGCTCTGTCGGATCAAGCGTCTGGCCCAGTTGTCGGTTGCGCCAACTCCACGCTCTGGCCAGGGCAACACGCGCTTCGTCTAGTTTCTGGCGCAACTCTTTGTCTTGCGCAATCCAGTCGGGTGTCAGGCCCTGCGACTGAAGCATGTGCACAGCCAGCCGCATGTCTTCAGGGATGTGGCTCTCATCTTCAAAGCTGATCTGACCTCTGGCCGGCAGGTGGTCAAACTTGCCTTGCTCTTGCGCCTCGCGAATTTTGTTCTCGGCCAGCTTACCGAAGTCCATACCCATCACCCCGTTATGGGATATCTATCATACTCCGCCGCTGCTTCAGGTGTGAGGTCAAGGCGCCTGACTTGCCGTTGTATCATCTGGCCGGCGCCTATGAACGGCAAATCCGGATTTGCAATTGCTTCTCTGGTCGTGAGCTGTGTGCTGGTGGTTGTCAAGGTCGTTGCAAGCTTGCTCAGCGGTTCGATCAGCATGTTGGCCGAAGCGATCAACAATTCGTTGGATGTGGTGACCTCAGCCGTCACCTTGGCATCGGTGAAGATCAGCGAGCGACCGGCTGACCGCGAGCATCCATATGGTCACGGCAAAGTAGAAAGCTTGAGCGCGCTGGTGACGGTCGGCGCGCTGTTCGTCATTTACCTGACGGTGATTCGCAGCGCCATCGAACGCCTGATCGTTCCTCAGCCGATTGAAAGTGGATCATTGTCCCTGGCCGTTATCCTCTTCGGCATCGTGGTCAATCTGGTTCGTGTGCATTTCTTGACCCGCGCCGCTCGTCAATATCGTAGCCAGGCCCTGTCTGCTGAGGCGTTGAACTTTCGCACCGACATCATGTCTTCTTCTGTGGTGTTGATAGCCGTCTTTTTGACCGTGCTCGATCCTGCCAGCCCGGTGTTGGTGCGCGCGGATGCAGTGGGCGCTTTGGTAGTTTCTGTGATGGCTTTGTTCTTCGGCGTGAGGCTGGGCAAGCAGGCTATCGACACCTTGCTCGATCGCACCTCGATTGATTTGACTCGCCGCATACGCGAGGCTGCCCGCAGTGTGCAAGGCGTATCGGAAGTGGGCGCGGTTCGCGCACGCGAAGTCGGTTCCCAGGCGTTTGTCGATCTGTCTGTGTCGGTGCCGCGCTCGTTCTCGCTCGAATCTTCGCATGATCTGGCCACCGAAGTAGAAAACCGCGTGCGTGAGATTCGACCCGACGCAGATGTGGTGGTGCATGTCGAGCCGATGGCGCCGGCCGATGAGCCGTTGGTCGAGAGCATTCGTACCACTGCCCTGCGTGCCGGCAACGCCGTTCACAACGTCTGTGTGCATCATGTCGGCGATCGACGCTATGTACAACTTGATCTGGAAGTAAATAGCAACTTGACCTTGCAGCAGGCGCACGATATCGCCACGCAACTTGAACAGACAATCAAACGTGAGTTTAATTGTTGGCGGGTCAGTGTACACATCGAGCCGATGAACGAGCCGATGGTTGCCCAGCGTATCCAGGAGAAAGAGGCCGCCGTCCGCGAGATCGAACGCATTGCGCGCGATCATGTTGCCATCCAGCAGGTGCACAACGTATCCATCAATCGCTGCGGCGGGCGCATCAACCTGATGATGGATTGCCAGATTGATCCTGCTACCAGTCTGTCCGACGCGCACCTCGTCGCCGAGCAGTTCGAGCGCAACTTGCGCCGGCAAATACCCAACCTAGGCGATGTGTTGATCCACACCGAGCCGGGCGTAACAAGCGCTTGATCTCCCTGCTCACGCTGCACCCGCGCCATTACTGAACGGATAGGGTCATGCCAAGAAGGATCGTCATCGTGTGCAGCGGCACACGCGGTGATGTGCAGCCCCACGTCGCGCTTGGCGCGCGGCTGCACCAAGGCGGCGCGCAAGTCTCTATCGCCACCCACTTGAACTTTCGCAAGTTGGTAGAGGCGCGTGGGTTGTCCTTTGCGCCGCTCGCCGACAATCCGAACGAGTTGTTGGTGCACCCGGCCTATCACGGCGCCCTGACGCCGAGCGCCGGTCTCTTGCGCAGCGCCTGGGCCACGCTGCGTTTCTGGCGCGCCGCTCGCGCTGCCTTTGCCTGCATGGTGCACGATGCCTGGCAAGCCTGCCAAACGGCGGATACGATCGTCGCTGCGTTGCCTACCTGGTGGGCTGCGTTCATCGCCGAGGCGCTGCGCCTCCCGTTCGTCTTTGCGTCACTGCAACCGCTCGCACCGACGGCCGATTTTCCCTCCCCCATGCTTCCGTTGGCGCCCGCAGCAGGGCCGACTTTCAATCGCCTAACGTATGCTCTAGTTGAACAGTTGGTCTGGCTGCCCTGGCGCGCGATTCTCAATCGTTGGCGCAGCCGAGAGTTGGGGTTGCCCGCGCTGCGCCGAGCGCGTGTATGGCGCGATTGGGCCGGCCGGCCTTGGCCGTGTGTCTACGGCTTCAGCGCCGTTGTAGTCCCGCGCCCGCTCGACTGGCCGCCCAACCACCACATCTCCGGTTACTGGTTCGATGCGTCTACCTCTACTGGGCAACTTTCCACTGATCTGGCGCGTTTTTTGGAAATCGGCGATCCGCCGATCTATATCGGCTTTGGCAGCTATCCCTGGCGCTTGGCTCCTGTGCGCTTGCATACGCTGATCCAGGCGCTGGCATTGGCCGGCCTGCGGGCGGTGGTGTTGGTGGATGACCACACGAGACAGACGCTGCGCTGGCCGGCTTCGATTTACCCCCTGACCTATGCGCCGCACGACGCGCTGTTCCCGCGTGTATCGCTGGTCGTACATCATGGCGGGGCCGGCACGGTGGCGGCGGCCCTGCGCGCCGGCGCGCCGCAATTGATTGCTCCGATTGCTGTTGATCAATTCTTCTGGGGCGCGCGGGTGGAGGCGCTCGGCGTTGGGCGCTCATTGCGTCGTGGCCCGTTTGCCTCGCCTGTCGATGCCGATTCTCTGGCCAGAGTATTGCAGGAGATGACCTGTCATCAAGAGCTGCGCCGGCGCGCGGCGCACATACAACGGACCGTGCTTGCCGAAGATGGTGTGGGACGAGCGGTTGAATGGATTCAGGCAGGTGAAACGGCTCGGATTCGCCGATAATCGGACTAATTTCACTTGTGTCTCAGGCGCACAGAATGACGAAGAATGACGAGGAAGCCCATGACATTCGACTCACTGCCTATGGCTCCGGCTGACCCGATCTTGGGTCTGACCGAAGCGTTCAACAAAGACCCGAATCCCAACAAGATCAATCTCAGCGTGGGCGTGTACAAAGATGCTGAAGGCAAAACGCCGGTGTTTCGCGCGGTCAAACGCGCCGAGGAGCAGATTTTGCAACGCGAGACCAGCAAGGACTACATGCCGATTCAGGGATCGCCGGCCTATGCCGAAAGGGTGCAAACCCTAGTGCTGGGCGTCAATCATCCTGCCGTGGTTGAAAGGCGCGTGGCAACAGCTCACACCCCCGGCGGCACCGGCGCGCTGCGCGTGGCCGCCGATTTCATCAAACAAATGCTTCCTGGGCGCACGGTGTGGTTGAGCGATCCAACTTGGCCCAATCACCCCAACGTATTCAAAGCAGCCGGCCTGCCCGTGCAAATCTATCCGTACTTCGACGCAGCGGCCAACGCCCTGGATTTCGAAGCCATGACCGCCAAACTCAGGACGCTGCCGGAAGGCGATGTGGTGGTGTTACACGGCTGCTGCCACAACCCGACCGGCATCGATCCGACGCCGGAACAGTGGCAGATCATCGGCGACATCATGACAGAGCGCAACCTGTTGCCGTTGATTGACTTTGCCTATCAGGGGCTGGGCGACGGCCTGGAGGAGGATGCCGCCGGCGTGCGCAGCCTGTGCCGGCCGGGGCGTGACGTGTTGATTTGCAGCTCGTTCTCCAAGAATTTCGGCCTGTACAACGAGCGCGTGGGGGCGTTGACCGTGGTGGCTGCCAATGAGCAAGGTGTGCAAGCTGCTCTCAGTCAAATCAAAGCCTGCATCCGCGCCAACTACTCGAACCCGCCGGCGCATGGCGCCGCCATTATCACCACCGTGCTGGGTGATCCGGAGCTGCGGGCAGAATGGGAGGCCGAGGTTGCCGCCATGCGCGAACGGATCAACGGTATGCGGGCGTTGTTCGTGGATACCCTCAGGGCCAAGGGCGTACAGCGCGATTTCTCATTCCTCAAACGACAACGCGGCATGTTTTCCTTCTCCGGCCTAACCAAAGAGCAGGTGGAAACGCTGCGCCGGAAGTATGCGATCTACATCCTCGCATCGGGGCGCATCAACGTGGCCGGCATGACCGAGCACAATGTAGGGGCATTGTGCGATGCCATTGCCGAGGTGCTGTGCTCGTGAACCGTCGTCAATCAGCGCCCGTCTTCTAGAATGTTCACCTATGGCGCGCAACAATCATCCAACGGAGTATGCCGTCATCGGCTTGGGGCGCTTTGGCAGCAGTGTTGCCCTCACACTCACCGGCCTGGGCTATAACGTGTTGGGTATCGACCGTGACCGCGATATCGTTCAACAACTGGCCGACCAGCTCGCTCAAACGGTGGCCCTAGACGCCACAAACGAGGACGCGCTGCGTCAGGTGGACATTACTTCATACGAGACAGTCATTGTGGCTATCGGTTCCAACTTTGAGGCCAATCTGCTCACCACCGTTTCGCTGAAGAGCATGGGCGTGCGCACGGTCATCTGCAAGGCGCTGAGCGAACGACAGAAGACGATTCTCCTGCGCGTCGGGGCAGATCGGGTGATTTTGCCGGAGCACGAGGCCGGCTGCCGGCTGGGATATGAGCTGGCCATCGGCTCGCTCGATCGGATTGAGCTTGGCTCCACGCACAGCGTGGCCGAGTTCCGCGCGCCGGCCTCGTTGGCCGGGCGCAGCTTGCGTCAGGCCGGCCTCGACACGGTGCTCGGCGTCAATGTGCTGGCCGTGAAGCGCGGAGAGGCGCTAACTATGTTGCCGCCGCCAGACTATGTGCTGCAAGCAGATGATGTGTTGGTCGTGGGCGGCTCCAACGACGACATCAGTCGTTTGTCCGAACTGGAATGATCGCTTTCCGG
>JANWVJ010000120.1 GCA_025056895.1 Thermoflexales bacterium | reverse complement strand
CAGCATACCCCCGACAGCCTCGCCATGCCGATCGCCGACCTGCCGGCGCGCCATCACAGCCTGCACGCTGTGTTTGAGTCGGCCTGGGAGGCGCTGAGTGAGACCGGCCGGCAAGCGCTGGCGGCGCTCAGCGTGTTGCGCGCGCCCTGTCCGCGCCCAGCCGCGCTGCACCTGGCCGGCGGGTCAGCCGCCCTGAATGCGCTCATCGAGCAATCGCTTGTCCATCAACTGGCCGATGGCAGCATCTGGATGCACGAGACCACCCGCCGCTTCGCCGCAGCTCAACTGCGCGCCGGCGCGGATGGCCCGGCCCGCGAAAGCGAGGCGCGTCGCCGGCACGCCGAATGGTTTTTGGACTGGTTGGCCGAGTCGCGCGCGGCGTTGCGCAGCGCCCAAAGCGTGGAGCGCCGCGAGCACCTGATCGCCAGCTTCGACGACCTGGATGCGGCATGGGAGTGGGCGCTCTCACACCACATGTGGCTGTGGCTGTCCAGGGCCGTTTTCGAGTATGAGACGTTGTATCGCCTGGCCGGCCGGCTGGCCGACGGCGTAGAGCACCTGACTCGCGCCCTGGCATCTCTTCGGTCGCTGAATGACGACGCGACGCGCCGGTTGCGCGCGCGCCTGCTCATCGCCTGTGACACGTCGCAGTCCCTGCGCACCAACCTGCCTCAGACAGAAAAGCATCTGCGTGAGGCAGCCGAGCTGGCCGAGCAGATCGGCGATCCGGCGTTGAGCCTTCAGGCTTGGAGCCGGCTGGCGAGGGAACTGCGCAGCCATGGCAACGATCAAACGCACCAGGCGCGTGAGGCGCTGGAGCGCGCGCGGGCTGCCCTCTCGTCGCTGGATGAACAACAGGCTGATCCCGATGCTCTAAGCGCGCAACTCGAGTACTGGCGCCAGCTCGGCGCATTCGACTACCAGCGCGGCCACTGGGAAGACGCTGAACGCCACATGCGAACCGCCCTGTCGCTGGCCCGCCGCGCGCAGGATGACCTGGTGGTCGCCAAAGTGATGGAGCATTTGAGCACGGTGCTCGCCGCGCGCGGTTTGGGCAAAGAAGCCGATCACCTGCTCGATCAGGCGCTGGAAATCTACCAGCGCCTGCGACTGACCTATCAGCAGACCAACGTGCTGGATTTACTGGCGCAGCGTGCCGACGCGCGGGGCGACTATGCTCAGGCGCAGCAGCACTATTTGAAGGCGATCGAGCTGGCTCAGGCCAGCGGCAACCGCAACGCCGAAATGGTGACGCGCATCAATCTGGGTATCTCGTGTGATCAGATGGGCGACTATGCCCAGGCGCTGGCGCACACGCAGGCAGCCCTGGCGCTGTGTCGCGAGTTTGGCGCGGCAGATCATCTGGCCACCGTGCTGGCCAATCTCAGCCTGCACGCGCACCACAACGGCGAGCACGCGCTGGCGCTGGGCTATGCGCGCGAGGCCACCGAGACGGCGCAGCGTATTCAGATGCCGGACATCGAGGCATACGGCTGGGAGTTTCAGGGCCACGCCCAGTTGGCGCTGGGTGACACAGAAGCGGCTGAAACAGCGTATCGGCGCGCGCTGGAGATTCGCCAGACGCTCAAGCAGGCCATTCTGGTATTCGAGACGCGCGCCGGCCTGGCGCGCGTTGCGCTGGCGCGCGGCGACATCCGCAGCGCTGCAGCGTGGGTGGAGCCTGTCGCCGCGCACTTGTTGAACGGCGGCAACCTGGATGGCGCAGAGGAAACGTTGCGCGTGTACTGGACGACGCACCAGGTTCTGGCGCACAACGATGACCCGCGCGCAGTCCCCATTCTTCACCTAGCGTCGTGCTTGATTGAAGAACGCGCTGCGCGATTGAGCAATCCTCATAGCTGCATGGCCTACATGAACATTGAAGTGCATCGTCGTATCCTGAACGCTAATCAGCACAGCGTCCGGCTTCAATCCAATCCTCAACTGAGCTGCGCCGAATGAGGCGCGACCGCCGACGCAGTCAGCACTACCGGCCGAGGACAGGAGTGAAATCTTGTCTCTAGATTAGACCCAATCGCTATCTGGCTATCGGGTTTTTGGGTAAGTTGTGTATGATTGAGAGGAATTACAACATACAAAGGCCCCCTCCCGGCTCTGCCGGGCGCCACGCCTTGAACGCAAATCAACAACTGGAGAAGACCAACCATGATCGTGACAACTGCTCAACTCTTCAAAGCGGCCTATGGCAAGTACGCCATCGGCGCCTACAACATCAATAACCTAGAGCAGGCCATTGGCCTGTTCAACGGCAATATCGAGTCCCAGGCGCCCTTCATCATTCAGATTTCAAAAGGCGCGCGCAAGTATGCCGGCGTCAAAATGCTGGAAGCTTTGATCCGCGCGTGTGAGGAATCATTTCCTGAAGCCATCTTTGCCGTCCATCTTGATCACGGCGACGAGAAGACGTGCATCGACTGCATCAACTCCGGCTTCTATTCGTCGGTGATGATCGACGCTTCGCACGAGCCATTCGAGAAGAACATTGAAATTACCCGCCACATTGTGGAGCTGGCGCATGCCAAAGGAGTGGCCGTTGAAGCTGAGCTGGGTGTGTTGGGCGGCGTCGAAGAGCATGTCCGCGTCGATGAGGGTAATGCCAAACTGACCAATCCGGACCAGGCCAAAGAGTTTGTCGAACGCACTGGTTGCGACTCGCTGGCGTGTGCCATCGGCACCAGTCACGGCGCATTCAAATTCAGCGGCGCGCAGACGCTGCGCTTTGATGTGTTAGAAGAGATTCAGAAGCGGCTGCCCGGCTTCCCCTTGGTGATGCACGGCTCTAGCTCGGTGCCGGAAGAGGAAGTTGCCCGCATCAACGCTGCCGGCGGCAACATTAAAGGCGCTAAGGGCGTTGACGAACGCCAGTTCGCCCGTGCGGCTCAACTGGGCGTGACCAAGGTCAACATCGATACCGATGGCCGGCTGGTGTGGACGCGCGTACACCGCGAGTTCTTCCGCGACCATCCTGATAAGTTTGACTTGCGCGAACCGGGTGAAATCTTTAAGAAAGAGTACGCGGCTTTCATCAGGCACAAGAACGAGATGCTCGGCTCAGCCGGCAAGTTGGCCGAAGTGCGCGCAATGCTCAGCAAATAGAGCGCTTCTCTTGTACTGATAAAAGGATTTGCCAAGCCCACAGGGTGGCATAGCCCTCCGGTGGGCTTGGTTGTTTTGGCATGGCGGAATGCGTGCCCCCTTTGGTGCGATGTGGTTGGATAGCCACAAAGTTGCCCGTGAACACACGCCTGCATTCACGAGTACGCGGCGCGCTGTTCTGGCAAGCGCACTACAATTCCGAGGAGATGACAATCCACTACACGGGAGGCTGGCATGGGCAAGTACATCGGCATCCTCACTGCCGGCGGAGATAGTCCTGGGCTGAATGCTGCTATTCGCGGTGTAGGCAAAGCCGCAATAGGTTTCTACGGTATGCAGATCATCGGTTTCCGAGATGGATTTCGCGGCCTGATGGAAAACCGCACGATGGAACTGGACAACAACATCTTGTCCGGCATCCTCACGGTCGGCGGCACCATCCTCGGCACAAGCCGCGACAAGCCCCATCGCATGCCGGTTGGCGGTAAGTTGCTCGACATGACTGACGTGATGGTGGAGAACTTCCACAAGCACAATCTAGATGTGCTGGTGTGCTTGGGCGGTGGCGGTACGCAAAAGAATGCATTGCGCCTGGCGCAGAAAGGTTTGCCTATCATTACCCTGCCCAAAACGATTGACAACGACGTGGCCATGACCGATGTGACTTTCGGCTTCGATACGGCTTTGACCGTTGCGACAGAGGCCATCGATCGCTTACATAGCACGGCGCATAGCCACCACCGCATCATCGTTGTTGAAATCATGGGCAACCGGGTCGGCTGGCTGGCGTTAGGGGCGGGCATCGCTGGCGGCGCGGACGTTATCCTCATCCCGGAGATTCCCTACGATGTGGAGATTGTGGCCGAGGCGATTCGGCGGCGCAGTCATGGCGGTAAACGCTTTAGCATTGTGGCAGTGGCCGAAGGCGCAATGTCCAAAGAAGAAGCCGCCGCCATTCACGCCGCCGAAAAGAAGTTGGCCAACGCTAAGTCTAAGGCAGCCGCGCAAAAGGCTGAGGCTGAGCTGGAACAACTGACTGCGCAACATGTCGGCAACACCCTGCGTCTGGCCAAACAACTCGAACAACTGACGCGCCTAGAATCGCGCTTAACGATTCTAGGCCACTTGCAGCGCGGCGGCACGCCCTCGGCGGCAGATCGGTTGCTGGCGACACGCCTGGGCACTGCCTGCGCCGACTTGATTCATCAGAACAAGTACGGTGTAATGGTCGCTGCGCGGGGCGACGGCACCGAGCCGGTGCCGTTGGAAGAAGTCGCCGGCAAGCTCAAGCGCGTCCCGCTCGATCATCCCTGGGTTGTCAGCGCTCGCCGAGTTGGGACGTGCTTGGGCGATTGAACACCTCTCTATCTCATCGTCTCTCATTAACCTTACTCGTTCTTCACTCTCAACATCCTCAATCATCCCTTTAGGAGCACACATCATGATTCGACTGGGTGTGATCGGTACTGGTGGCATGGCGAACTATCAAGCCAGCCAGTTCAGCAAGATTGAAGGCGTTCGGATTACGGCGTGCTGCGATGTCTCGGCCGAGCGGCGCGCTGCTTTTGCCCAAAAGTTCAATGTGCCGGCGGTTTACGCGGATTATCGCGAGATGTTGGAGAAAGAGCAGCTTGACGGCGTCACGAATGTGACCCCCGACGCCATGCATGCAGAAGTCTCCATCGCCGTCTTGGAAAAGCGTATTCCCATCTTGTGCGAAAAGCCGATGGCCACCACGCTCGACGATGCCAAACGGATGTTGGAAGCGGCTGAGAAAGCCGGCGTAATCCACATGGTGAACTTCTCTTATCGCAACTCATCGGCCTTGCAGGCCGCAGCCCAAGCGGTCCGCGCCGGCGCGATTGGCGAGTTGCGCCACGTGGAGTCCAGTTATCTGCAAAGTTGGCTGGTCAGCAAAGGGTGGGGCGACTGGCGCGAATCGCCGGGGTTGCTGTGGCGTTTGTCCACCAAACACGGCAGCGCCGGCGACTTGGGTGATATCGGCGTGCACATCTACGACCTGACCAGCTTTCTGTGCGGCGATATTGCCGAGATTTATTGCAAGCTGAGGACGTTCGACAAGGGCGTGCCGGGCAACCAAATCGGGGAGTACGTGTTGGATGCGAACGATAGCTTTGTCTCGACTGTCATGTTCGCCAACGGCGCAATTGGCGCAATTCACTCTTCCCGATGGGCAGTCGGCCACTCCAACAGCTTGCGCGCGCGAGTGTATGGCACTGCTGGCGCCATCGAGATTGATCTCGATCGAGCCTATGACGAATATCGCATCTGCGCCGGCGAAGAAAATATGAAGACTTACCACTGGGAAACGGTCAAATGCCCCCCGACGCCGAGCAACTATGAACGGTTTATCGAAGGCATTCGTACTGGCAAGCGCGATGCCTCGGACTTTGTGAATGGCGTCAAAATTCAGGCTTACTTGCACTACAGCTTTGAGTCGGATCGGTTAGGGCGGCCGGTGCGGATTGAGATTTGAATGAGTGATGAGTGGCGAGTCGTGAGTGGCGGGCGCAGGCAGCGAAGCGTTGAACACGCACTACGCACTATGGAATACATAACAAGGAGCACGTTCCATGCTTAAAACACTTCAAACTCCAGGTGACACAAGCTGGTTTACGCACGATCGGTTTGGGATGTTTATTCACTGGGGGTTGTATGCGCTCCCGGCACGCCACGAATGGGTCAAACAACGCGAAGAGATTCCTGACGACGTGTATGACCGTTACTTCAAGCACTTTGACCCAGATTTGTATGACCCCGGCTTATGGGCGGCCGCAGCCGCCGAGGCCGGCATGAAGTATTTTGTGGTCACAACCAAACATCATGAGGGCTTCTGCTTATGGGACAGTAAGCTCACCGATTACAAGGTGACCAACACGCCTTACGGCAAAGATGTGCTCCGCCCAATGGTCGATGCTTTTCGCGCTCGTAACCTGCGCGTTGGGTTCTACCACTCTCTCATCGACTGGCACCATCCCGAATTTGTGATTGACGACATCCATCCGCTGCGCAATCATCCCGAACGTGCAACGCTGAATGCGCAGCGCGATCAGCGCAAATACGTCGAATACTTGCACGGTCAGGTGCGTGAATTGCTGACCGAGTTCGGTAGGGTAGATATCTTGTGGTGCGACTTTAGCTACCCCAGCCGGCCTGGCTTTATCGGCAAAGGTCGTGATGATTGGCAAAGTGAGGCGCTGTACCACATGATTCGCGCGCTTCAACCCCATATCATCCTGAACGACAGGCTTGACCTGGATGAAGGGTGGGACATCAAGACGCCCGAACAGTTCCAACCGCGTACATGGGTCACCCTGGATGGACAGCCGGTAGTATGGGAGGCTTGCCAGACGTTCTCCGGCTCGTGGGGCTACCACCGGGATGAGGCGAGTTGGAAAAGCATCGATCAGCTTGTGCAGATGCTGATCGATACGGTGAGCAAAGGCGGCAACTTGCTATTGAATGTCGGCCCAACCGGACGCGGTGAGTTCGATGAGCGGGCGCTTGACCGGTTGGCCGGCCTGGGCGCGTGGATGAAGCGTCATAGCCGTTCGATCTACGGTTGCACCCAAGCTCCTCCCCAGTTCAAAGCGCCGCAGGACTGTCGGCTGACTTATAACCCGACCACCAATCGTATGTACGTGCACGTTTTCGCCTGGCCATACATTCACTTGCATCTAGACGGATTTGCCGGCAAGGTCGAGTATGCGCAGTTGTTGAATGATGCGTCGGAGATTCCGATGATTGGCTTGGAGCCGTGGCAGGCTGCGCACTGGGCCGACCAATTCAAAGATACTTTGACGCTCAACCTGCCGGTGCAAAAGCCGAATGTCACTGTGCCGGTAATTGAGCTGTTCATGAAGTAAGTCGCCATCTCGTGAAGGCCTTTGGGGCGTGCGCGCTCAGCGGTACACGCCGCGATAGCGTTCCGGCAGCATCGCGGCAATTGTGCGCATGATGCGCTCTGTGTCGGCTTCCAGTTGTTCAGTGTGCGTCGGGCCCGGCGGCAGATGGATGAATTCGCCGACGCGCAAATACACATTGGCACGACGCAGCCGGCGTAGGCTTGGCCCGATTTGCTCGACCCCCCACAATGCTACAGGCAGGATGGGCACACCGGCCTTGCGCGCCAGGTAAGCCACACCAGGCCGGCCACGGATTAACCCGCCGGTGCGGCTGCGTGTGCCCTCTGGCGACATGCCGATCACGCCGCCGCTCTGCAAGACCTTTACACACTTGCGCAAGGCGGCGCGATCGACTTCACCGCGCTTGACCCAAATTGCACCCATCAGATTGAACAACACTAAGATGGGGGGTACCTTGCGCCATTTGTCTGCTGCCAGCACGGTCACCCGCACGCGTGGGGATGAAAACGCAAATATCAGCGGCGGATCCCAACTGGTCAGGTGGTTGGTCGCCAAAATGTAAGGCGGCGGTTGATCGAGCAGATCGGCGCGCTCCACGTGCGCGCGGGCTACAGTGCGAATCAACAAACGGGCGCATCGGTGAGCAAGCTGATAGAACATGCGCGCATCGACCTCCTCTTCCAGCAGAACAAAGCGAGATTTTAACGTCTCCGATCTGCTTTGCGTGAAGCAAACGCGGCGCAAAGCAGATCGGTCTTTTCGCAAACACCCCTTGACGGATTAGAACAAATGTTCTATACCTTTGACCCACTGCTGCGCTTCAGGAGGTCATACGATGCGATCACACAACAGTGGGCCGGGTACACCGATTACGCTGGGAGATTTGATGCGTTCTCAACGCCGAAACGCCGTGAAATCTGCTGCCATGTTTATGGCTGTTGTGTTGTACGGCACCGTGTTGCTGTACACCGGCGTGCACAACTTCAATCTGATGAGCCGGACGATGGCAGCCGATCAACAACTGTTCGCTGTGACGGCATTGCTCTGTCTGGAGGGAGCGGCCATCTTTTTGCCGCTGGCGATCCATTTTTGGCTGGCGCCCGGACCGCAACGGCTGGTCGGGTATTTGCTCTATGCCTCTAATTTTGCAATCGTGGTGTTGAATACGGTGTTGGATGCAATGACCAACCGCGCTGAAGCCGTGCCGGATTGGTTGCGTCTATATGCCACCTTCATCGTGCCGGCGGCGCCGGTGCTGATCGGCATCGGCATTGCCTTCATTTTCATCCTCGATCCTTCTAAAAAGATTCATGACGCGCGAGCGGCGGCTGAGGCGGCCTCGATGGATGCAATGGCGTTGCACATGCGTGAAGCAGCCAACCGAGATGAGATTAATCAGGCCATTCGACTGGCAGCGTTAAAAGACATGCAGGAGGCAACCGGCCGTGCGGTAGGCGTGCAGCCAATGGCTCTACCCGAGCCTCGCCGCTCGCGTCGAGCCAAAACGGCGCAACAGTCGCCGCACGCCGAGTTGACAGTGATGGGAATGACTGAACGGGAGATGCCCAGGCTGGCGTCAGGGCGCAAGCCACGCGCGCGGAAATCGCGCACGCAAGCTCGCTGATGGCTAATTGCTCCACTTGTCGCGCAGGGTGAAGACCGCTTCTAACACACCGCCGCCGATGGCCAGGGCCTTGTCTGAGATGGTGAAGCAGTAGCGCATCTCGCTGCGCGGGTCAATATCGGCTACTTTCAAGCCGGTGGTCACCGGCACGTCGTCGTGCAACAACCCGCGCAGCGCGCCGCTCAATGTAGCCGGCACGGGCGTTGCACCCACTGTAGCAATCACTTCACCGCTTTTGACCAAATCGCCGATGGCGCGCCGGCCGTAGAAAACGCCGTCGCATGGCGCGCGCACGACACGTCGCTCGTCTTCGCCGCCCACTGTGCCTGGCACGCCAGTGTTCGGCGTCGCGCTACCACTCCACAATACACGCCCCAGATCGTGGCCGCGTTGTGTTTCGATCACAGCATGACAGTCTTCGCCAACGGTGAAGCCCGGTCCACAGGCAATCACTACCGGCGCATCTTGGATTGTTGTGCCGGTGTTGCGTTTGGCCATAACTGCATCGACTAACACTTCTGGGCGAAAAATATCCAACATGCGTAAGGACGGGTCAGCCATCACCGGCACGCAGCCGCGTTGCCAGACATACAGCACTTCGTCGGCGAACAACACTCGTTCTGCTTGCACGCCCTCGACCGTGATGCGCCCGTCATACAGAGCAGAAGCAAAGGCGACCGTGCGCCGGATGACCAGCGGTTTAGGCAAATCAATGCACAGCACACGAAAGCCGGCCTTGTGTAGACGGTAGGCCGCGCCGG
>JANWVJ010000011.1 GCA_025056895.1 Thermoflexales bacterium | reverse complement strand
CACCGCCGGCAACTTTGATCACATCGCCGGGATTGGCCGCGTCCACGGCCGCTTGCACATTCGTGTACACACAACCGATGGGACAGACGCGCAATTCGGCTTGTTGGGCGATGCTGTTGGCTTGTGTGCGAATGATGTCTGGATCGATTCTTAACATGAGAACAACCAGGCTCAGACCCACACCGACGGCTAGACTGAACAGCAGTTTTAACCATTGGTTTGCTCGTCTCATGGCTTGTGTTCCTCCCTGTATATTCATGGCCTCTATCCCTCCTCTGGGCCGTCACAGTGCGCCGCACGCTCTGCCATATAGGAGGGGCATGAAGTCAGGCAGACTGCCAATCACAACTTTGGCCACGGTTCCCCCTTCGGCCAATAGGTGTGTGACTACATCCGTGGGGTACAGGACAGAAGTTGCTGTCGGCTTTGCCGGACGCGATGAAACGCACGTATTTGGTTTGTCAAGCTGCTTGCGCGCTGCTCGCTTGCAAGCCATTTGCTCCTACGCCGAAGGAGCTATGCCCGCGTTTTCACACCGCTCAGCGAGTTTCTGTAGAGATTCATCCCACCGTGCTGTCGCTCACAGTTGCCGACCCTCGCGCGTGTTTCTTGTAATCGGTGTGAAACGGTTGCACTCTGAGGAAGCTGCCATCATTCTATCTCTTGCATCCGCTGAAAGCAATAGAGCGAACGGCATTTTGGGGTCGCTTCTGAGCGCTGCTATGCTGCTTTGAGCAGCCTCCGTCTCAATCTGCTAACAAGCCGAAAACGGAGCAACTCGCTCGGTTTAGCCATGATCTGGGCATGGGCTATGTTCGGAAGGACGGGGTGGGCTGGGGCGCAGTGAAGCAGCGATTGGGGCTTTTGCGCAGACGTTCATTTTACGTGAGGGCTTGTATTCCGGCTGCTATCACTCTTCAATGAAGTAATCGGAGTCCAGTCGCTTCAATTCGTAAATGGCCAGGGTGTTAACACCCACGTTGTAATCAATCATCAGTTGGCTCAAAGTTTGTCCGTCAATCAGAATGATCTTGCTGTCAATTCGGGAAGCAAATTCGTAAGCTTCTTTGGTGAAACTGGATGTGGTGATCAAGATGCCTTTGCGGGCGCGCTGACCCTGTAATGCACCTGCAAATTTCTGTATTTCAGGCCGCCCGACCGGTTGATCCCATTTCTTGGCTTGGATGTAGATGACATCTAAGCCAAGCCGGTCTTCGTTGATGATCCCATCAATTCCGTCATCCCCGCTTCTGCCGATAGCCTTGCCGGCCTCCTTGCGTGTGCCGCCATAGCCCATCTTGACTAAGACATCCACGACCAAGCGCTCAAAGAAAGCAGGCGAACAACTTTTGATCGTCTGCAAGATTTCGTCGGCCAGGGTTTGGCGCAGCTTTTGATGGGCGGCTTCAATCGCTTCTTCTGGCGTCTGGGATTCGAGTTCGGGGGGGATTACGGCTTCACCGTTCTTATCTCGGCGTGTCCTGAACTCGATGAACTCATCGAACTGTTCCAGAAATTCAACGCTGATCCGTTCTGGCCGGCGCTTGAGAACTTCCAGGCCGCGCCCTGTGATTTGGAAACGTCCCCGACGAGCTGAGTTGAGCAGCCCAGCTTTGCGCAGGTATGTCGCAGCCCAACTAACACGGTCATAGAATCTGGTCTTGCGTCCACTGGGGATCCGTTCTGCGAGTTCAGCCTCGGTCAGATTGAACAACTGTGCTAACGATTCGCCTGCCTCTTGCAACGAGTGCTCTTTCTCATCCCCTGCCAGCTTGAGCAAAGGAAGCATCAAAGTTTGATAGTCGGGAATTGCCATAGCTGCCTTACAACGTTGATTTTCACCTGTGGGTATATCCGATCAATTTGCGCCTGCACCTCCATTGTGCGGGTGGTGGCAGTGGCGATGTGGATGTAACGCACGGGACGCTGCCTGAGTCATTAATTATCGACTATTTCCTCTGTGCAAAGGGTAGGTAAGCTCCAGACAACTCGTCGGTCACGATTAAACGCACGTGTGCGTGAACCGGCGGCACACCGGAGATACCGATCGCCGAAATCGTCACGGTGCCTGAATAGAGGCCATTATTCAGGCCGGCTGGATTGACTCCCACTCTGACTGTTCCACCGCTCAAGTGTGTTTGCAACCAAGGCGCGTTGCTGTTTGCTTGCCAACTCAATGACGCGCAGTCTGATGTAACGTTCAGCGTGGAGGTCGGAGGGGGGGTGCCGCCTCGGACTGCCAGAAAAGTCAGCGTTGTAGGGAAGACCTGCAACACCGGCTGGATTGTAGTGCCTTCTGTGATGGCCGAAAACTGGCTGCCGTTTGTATAGCGAACCCACACCCCTTGACCACGATAGTTGCCGCCCGGCGCCGACCATGTCACCGATGACGTGACCGGCTGCGGGGCGCTGAAGATTGAGACTGCATCTATATACAGGTCGGCGCTAGCGCTACGCCAGAACTGGAAGATCAGAAAGGGATCGTTGGGATTAGAGTGGAAGGTGAAGCTCAGGGGAAACTCTTGGTATTGACTTGGGGCGCTAAAGTCGATGCCTCGCAGGCTGAGCGGCCCGTATTCTGTGCCGCCGCCTTTTACCGAGATGCGCGCCACCTCATGGTTCGATGTGTTGTTGTTCACCTTAAGTCTAAAGTACGCCACCATCGGTGTATCCTTCATGAACGTTGTATCCCATACCCAGGCAAACGACTCTCCGCCGCCGGGATAGAGCCGATAGGCTGTGCCGCCCCAGGCTGCGGCGTCGCTCACCCGCTCCCCATTGCCCCACCACTTATTGAATGTCTCGAAGGTGTCATCGGCAAGCCAACCCAAGCTGAACTGCACCTGTGGCAATCCATTCCCGTTCAAGCTGTACAGCGTCACGTGAGGTTGGGTTGTGCTGAGCTGTGCAACGCCAAGCTCATTTAGAGGGACATTCGCGCCGAGGTAGATGGTGTCGCTGACGGTTAGAGTGCGGCCGAACAGGTCGCGCGTTTTGACGTAAACCGAACGCCATCCCTGACCACTGTTGAGCGTCCAGGACTTGTTGACCGTAAATGTCTCCCACGCTGCACCTCCAAAGCACATATCGTTGCCGACCATCATGTGTGTTGCCGCGTTCAGTCCTGCAAAGCCCCCACTTCTCTGGCGATCGTAGATATACAAGTTCACGTTGGTAGCCGTCGTGGAGATGGCCTCGTTTTCGATGATCACCGGCGCATACACGGTGTCGTGACCAAAGTCCTGAGTGACGTAACCGCGCCCGTCGCCAGGGCGCCGATAGTAGCCCAAGCCGATCTCGCGCGAGTTGGGATCGAGCAGATTGGCCCGATGGCCAGGGCTATCCATCCAGCCTTGGATTGCGCTTTCGGGAGTGACGTAGCCACAAAAGGCATTCTCTGCCCCCGCGCCGCCCAGATAACCAAAGGCGCGTGCGCGGTAATCAGGCCAGTTTCCATTGGTATCCTGGTGCCCGCAGAAGCCTGCCGGCCGATTCTCGGTCGAATCCCACGAGTACCAGCGCGCCGCGTGGGTTAATTGACGATTCCAGCGCAAAGGCGGGACGCCATTGCTGCGGCGAGCCAGGTTGCCTAAATAGACTGTGCGTGCTTCATTGAGTAGAAGCGCTTCAGTTTGAACCGTCGGATCGTAACCGCCCTGTGCCAGTACCGACGATGCGCTCAGAACAACCATCCAAAAACAACCTAGTCGCCACGCGATTCGTATACAAGATGTCTTCATGACGCTATCTCCCACAGATAGGCGCGCCAACCGGCCGGCATTTCAGTCTTGGCGCGCGATATGTCTGGTGGAACGCTACCTTGTCTGGCATAGTATATAGCCCGGTTATAGAACATATTGCGACGACCTTGCTACGATGCCACTACGGTGTCACACTGATTGAGATGAGACCGCGGATTGCTCTAATCGATTATCTCGTGGGCACCGTCCTGGCAGCCGGTGTAGCCGGCTGCGTGCCGATTACTGAAGCTTCGACAACCTCGACCCCGATGCCCAACTCGGACCGTAGGCCGGTTTCTGTCACTGCGACCTCCTCACACATCGCCGAGAATGGCATTGCTTTCCGAACGCTCGTGCGTGGCTTCCGACTCGGTGGCGCTCTGTCGCAGCCCACATTGTTGGTTGCTGTGAACGCAGCCGGCCACAATGCGGTGAGTGCTCTGATCGCTCCTGAGCATCGCACCCTCCTTGCAAATGTGGACTTTCAGCGCGAGGCGCTACTCGCAGTCTTCTCCAGGACGACGCCGTATGGTGGACACTCGATCACGGTCAACCGCGTTGCCATCGTCGATGCGGAGATTGTGGTGGATGCGACCCTCCTCGAAAACGACCCGACCCTTCCTAAGATTGAAGCCGCTACACTTCCCTATCACCTTGTTGTGATGGAGTCTGGCGTTTTGCTCCAGAGGCGCAACTGGCGCTATCGCCTGCTGAGCGGCGATGCGTTGCTGGCGGCCAGCGAGCTCTCCCTTCGATAGTTGCCCCCAGATCGTCGCCACGTCGTTGTTGGCCATGTGTTGGCCACATTGGCGACTGTTGTTTCTTCAACCAAGCCGGTTACAATGGCTGCTACCGTTCTAGGAGCAGCCATGTCCCACCCAGCAAGCGCATTGGACACGTTCCATCGCATCCAACCACGCGCACGGGTCGATCTCTCGCGCTATGACCCGGCCGATACGCACCTCTACGCCGGCCGCAAAGACGATGCAAAGCAAGAGCTAGACACACTCGCCAATCGCCTCGAAGTCTTGCAAGAGCTGTTATACGCAGAAAACAAACATAAGCTGTTGATCGTCTTGCAAGGCATGGACACCAGCGGCAAGGATGGCGTAATCCGGCATGTGTTTGAGGGTGTGAATCCCCAGGGCGTGCGTGTAGCCAATTTCAAGGCCCCTACGCCGCTGGAACTGTCGCGCGATTACCTATGGCGCGTTCATGCGCACGCCCCTGGCCGTGGCGAAATGGTCATCTTCAACCGCAGCCACTATGAAGATGTGTTGATTGTGCGCGTGCATGGCCTGGTTCCAGAGGCAGTCTGGCGCCGGCGCTACGATCACATCAACGCCTTTGAGCGCATGCTGGCCGATGAAGGCGCCACCATCCTCAAGTTCTTCTTGCACATCAGCAAGGAAGAACAAAAGAAACGCCTGCAAGCTCGCTTGGATGACCCCACCAAACGCTGGAAGTTCAACGTGGGTGATCTCAAAGAACGCGCCCGCTGGGCCGACTATATGCACGCCTACGAAGATGTGCTGAGTCTGACTTCTACCGACTGGGCGCCTTGGTATGTTGTGCCGTCAGATGTCAAGTGGTATCGCAATTTGGTGATTGCCCAGGTGATTGTCGGGGCGCTAGAGCGTTTGGAGATGCGTTACCCTTCGCCGAAGGAAGATCTGTCAAAGGTCGTGATCGAGTAGGGCTGTCTGACTCGCGCTGCACTACTTGCGTTACGCCGTGTCATTCTCACCGAGTCATTCGCGCCGTACCTGCACCGATATGCGCAAGGTGACAAACGGCAGCCGGCCGACGCTTTGACGCCACCAACTTGGTTCGATTTGAATGACCGGGTTGCTGCGCAAAGCGAACGTTTCGAGAAGGATGGATTGTGCCTCGCCGATCGGCTTGCCGCGCACTGCGCGCTTGACGGCGTTCTCGGCAATCTCTGCGCCGGCTATGCCCTTAGCTACCATGAAAAACACCGTGTTTGTGCCTGTGCCTTCCTCGGCCACATCCCCCCGCTCAACTTCCACGCTGAGCAAGCTGAATCCCGCCGGCACCTTTGTCGCTAATGCTTCGCGGGCTACTTCTGCCAAATGTGCCGGCGAGACGGCCAGGCCGGCCATCTGCAACCGCATGTTGAGCGTCACCTGGTCAGCCTGTTCAGTGATGAAGCGATCGTAGGTTTCGTCTTGCACATCGGCAATGAAGATCGTGTCCGGCACCACGAACAGGCCGTTGTTGATCACGTCTGGGTCTTGGCGCATTTTGTCGAGCGCCTGCATCACCAGCTTGTCTCGCAAGGCGTTGCGCGCCCGTCGGTAATCGGCTTCAGTCACGGCGCGCACCGTTTCGTTTGCTCCGCCGCGCGTTGGTTCGCGGTTGATGACGCGCACGGCCAGCGCCGGCATTCCTTCAACGCGGTTGATCTGGTTGGCCGGCACGTTGCTCCCTGGGCCGGGTTCCAGAGCCTCGATCGGTGCGTCGACCCGTCCCCCGCCGGGTACTTCTATGTCGCGGAGGGTCACAAAGCGCACGGCTACGCTTGCCGACGAGGTGCGCACCACTGTGTTCTTGGGCACCCGATAAGGCGTCGCCAGTACATTAAAAAAAGTGACTGTGCCGACCGCCTTGGTGCGCGGCACATCTTTTGCGCCGGTGGCCGGCGTGGTGAACCGATCCTCCACGATCACATCAATTCGCTGCGCCGGCACAATACGCGCCGCCGCGTTCGGCCGGCTGGCTTGCCGATCCAAGCTCACCGGCACGATGGTCGAAATGCGTTGACTGGAGGCGGTCAATGTGATCTGCGCGCTGGGGACCATTAACCCGACGGATGCGCCGACCATGCCCAGCGCAAGTAGCGCAAGCAGGATACGCACGCCGATTAGCAGCCAGTTGCGCGCCGGAAAGAAGCGCCGCAACGAGTCGGGAACGAATCGCCGAGGGGGAACACGTCGGCGGATCGGCTCAACCTCTTCCGGCGGCAGCCATGCTTTCTGGGTGGCGTCTTGCACATGCTTGAACGCGACCAATCCAACTTGCCGGGCCATCTGGCGTTGCCGATAGTCCGGGTGGACGACGGCAATTTCGACGCCATGTTGATCGCCGGCCCGTTTGATCAGTGCATAGTCCAGCTCGCGCAGGTAAAGCGTCGGCGCTGCGCCGGCGTCATGCTCCTCGATCGCCGGCTCCATCACCAGCGCTATGCGCATGGCGTCGGCTCGATCGGCGCATGCCCAAGCGATGCGGTCACGGATGCCAACGGCGTCGTCGTAAGGTGAAACGTAAATGATCTTGCCGATCATAGGCGGCGGTTAGGCCGGCTGCTTGTGCAGCGCATGTTCGATCAGTGGCTTGGCGGCTGCCAGCGCCTCATCGAGTTTGTCGGCGTCTTTGCCGCCGGCTTGGGCCAGAGTGGGGCGGCCGCCTCCGCCTCCGCCCACAATGCGCGCGATCTCGCGGATCAGCTTGCCTGCATCCAAGCCCCGTTTGGTCAAATCGGCGGTGACGGCTGCCACCAGCGCCGGTCGTTCGGCGATGACCGCGCCCAGCACACACACGCCGCTGGCATAGCGCTCGCGGAACCAGTCGGTCATCTCGCGCAGTAAATCGGCGCTTTCAGATTCCACCCGTGCGCACAGCACAGCCGAACCGGCAACATCGTATGTGTTGGTCAGGATGTTGTTAAAACGGGCGCGAGCCAGCTCGCGCTGTGCTTTCTCCAGCGCTTTTTGTGTCTCGGCCAGTTGTGCAGCCAGTTTAGAGGCGTGTTCTGCGAGGCGATCGGGAGGCGCGCCGAGAGCCTGAGCTGTGGCCGTCAACTGTTGTATCTGCCGGCGGGTGTACTCCAACGCGCCACGTCCGGTCACAACTTCGATGCGCCGCACGCCGGCGCCCAGGGCGCTCTCGCCTACGATGATGGCGCTGCCGATATCTCCGGTCATGTCAACGTGGGTGCCGCCGCACAGTTCAACGCTGAACGGCGCTTCATCTGGGTTACCCACCTGCACCACACGCACGATATCGCCGTACTTCTCACTGAACAGCGCCATGGCGCCGCGCTTGATCGCTTCTTGGTATGGCTCCTCGCGCGCGGTGACCGGGTAGTTGCGCAGCACGGCGTCGTTGATTAAATCGCTGACTTGCTGCAATTCCTCTTCGCTCAACGCAGCTTGATGCGAAAAGTCAAAGCGCAAACGGTCGGGGGCAACCAGCGATCCTTGTTGCTCTACATGCGGCCCCAGCACCGTGCGCAGTGACTTGTGCAACAGGTGGGTGGCAGTGTGATTGCGCATAATGGCCCAGCGGCGCGCTTCGTCCACCTGAGCCATGCAGCGCGCGCCGATGCGTGGTTGACCCCATTCCACTTCGCATACATGCGTAATGAAGCCTGGTGCAGGGCGGCGCACATCGCGTACGGCGACACACCATTCTGGCTGCTCCTCATCTTCGGTAGCTGCACAGATCATGCCGGTGTCGCTTACCTGGCCGCCGCTCTCGACGTAGAACGGCGTATCGGCCAGCACAATCTCAACGCGCTCGCCCGGCACTGCGTGCTCGGTCATCTCGCCGTCGCGCAAGATGGCGACCACACGCGTCTCGATGTTTAAGTCGCCGTATGGATTGTGATGGACGCCGGCGGGCGGCAATTTGCCTTCAGCTTTCAGCGTCTCGGCAGCTTCCCGATAGGCTTCAACCAGATCGTAGTCCGCTTCAAACTGAGCGGCGGCGCGGTTGCGTTGGCGGGCCGCTTCACGCGCTGCCTGGAAGCCGGCCTCGTCCACGGTGAAGCCGCGCTCTTTGGCTTCATCGCGCGTGATTTCCAGCGGCAACCCATAGGTGTCATACAGCTTAAACGCCACCTCACCCGGAATGACTGTGTGATCTCCTCTTTCTGAAGTCTCCTTCGCCGATAGCTCTGCAATCGCTTCGTTGAGCTTGTCGATGCCCATGTCAAGTGTGCGCGCGAAGCGTTCTTCCTCTTGATGGATGGTGTTCAGGATGTGATCGCGCCGTTCAACCAGTTCGTGGTAGTGGTCGCCCATCTTGTCCACCACTGCCTGGCTGACTTGATAGAGGAACGGTTCGTGAAAATTCAGCTTGCGCCCGAAGCGCAGGGCGCGGCGGATGATCATGCGCAGCACGTAGTTGCGCCCTTCGTTGCCCGGCAGCACGCCGTCCGCAATCAAGAATGAGGCAGCCCGCGTATGATCGGCGATCACGCGATAGGGCACGTATTGCTCACGCCGTTGGGCGTCGGTATGGCCGGCCAGGCGTTGAATCGTGTCCATAATCGGCAGAAATAGGTCAGTGTCATAGTTTGACTCGCCGCCTTGCAAAATGCGCACCAGCCGTTCGAAGCCCAGGCCGGTGTCCACGCCGGTGCGGGGCAGAGGGGTCAGCTTACCGCTACTGTCACGGTTGAACTGCATGAACACCAGATTCCAGATTTCGACCGTCGTTTGGTCTTTGTCCGAGTTGACGCGATCGGCGGTGTTGTCTTCTTTTCTAGCGCCGGTAAAGTAGTGTAATTCGGAGTTGGGCCCGCATGGGCCGGTGTCGCCCATCTGCCAGAAGTTGTCCTTCTCACCAAAGCGTAAGATGCGCGACCGGCTGACGCCTACCTTGTGCCACAGCTCTTCTGCTTCATCGTCCTCACGGAAGATGGTGAACCATAGACGGTCCATCTCCAGCCCGTATTCTTGTGTGACCAATTCCAGTGCGAACTTCATCGCGTCGGCCTTGAAGTAGTCGCCGAACGAGAAATTGCCCAGCATCTCGAAGAACGTATGGTGGCGCGGACTGGGGCCGACCTCTTCCAGATCGTTGTGTTTACCGCTCACCCGCATCACTTTTTGGGCTGTGACAGCGCGGGTGTAGTGGCGTTGTTCCAAACCGAGGAACACGTTCTTGAACTGATTCATGCCGGCATTGGTGAACAAGATCGTCTTGTCACCATACGGAATCAGCGACGACGAGGGCACTTCGGTGTGCCCATTCCGCACAAAGTAATCGATAAAGAGGCGGCGAATCTGGTTGCTCAGCATAGCGCGGCCATTATAGTGGGGTAGAGCGCAGTAGCGCCCACTCGTGAATACACAGTTGTGTCTGAGAATCCTTTATTTCTTGTGCTGATTTGTGCTGTTTTCACACACGCCGGTCTTCGCCCAGGCGTTTGGTTTGACGGCATGGGTTGGGTTCGGTATAATCCACCCGCTTAATTCTCGAGAGTTGGCGATTTCAGTTCTGCGTTACGCAGAGGAGGAATAGGTATACCACCGCCCAAAACTCAATATACGCAGCAGTTTCGCATTAACGAGCAGATTCGGATTCCGCAAGTCCGGCTGATTGCTGCCGACGGGACGAACAAAGGCATCGTAGATACCCGCGAAGCCTTGCAAATGGCTCGTGCGCAACATCTCGATTTAATCGAGGTGGCGCCGAATGCGGATCCACCTGTCTGCCGAATCTTTGACTACGGCAAGTTCATTTACGAGCGCGAGAAGAAAGAGCGCGAGGCCAAACGAAGCCAGAAGGTCTTCGAAGTCAAGGGGGTTCGGCTGCGACCTAAAACGACCGAGCATCACTTGTACTTCAAAACGCGCGCTGCGCGCCGCTTTTTGGAGCAAGGCAACAAAGTTAGAGTGATGATTCGGTTCAAAGGCCGCGAAGATCAAATTCCGCATGTGGCCCAGCGTATGCTTGAAAAGATCGTGCAAGACTGCGCTGATATTGCAGTGCTGGAGCAAGGACCCAGCATGGAGGGCAAAACCATGTTGATCGTTCTGGCGCCTACCCCGGCCACCTTGGCGGCTGCTCACTCCAAAGCGACGCAGGCTCGTATCCAACGGGAACTGGAAGAAGACAGAGCTAAGGGCTACGTGGAGGAGGACGACGAGGACGAAGATGAGGGCGACGAAGATGGCGAGTCAGGAGCAGCGATGGGTACAGCCGAGGCTGCTGTGCCGGCTAAATTGACTCCTGAAGAGGAGCGCGCCGCCCAGAAAGCCAGAAATCGCAAGAAGAAAGATGAAGAGCGTCGCATGGAGCAGTACGGGTTGCCCTAAGCAGTCCGTCCAAGTTCTGCGGCGCAATCGGTGGATGAAACGTCATGCCTAAGATCAAAACTCACAAATCAACATCCAAGCGGTTCAGACTGACCGGCAGTGGCAAGCTGATGCGCACCCGCCTCGGCAAGAGCCACTTGCGGCGCAAGAAGTCGAAGCGGGTCAAAGCGCAGTTGCCCGAAATGCACGAGGTCAGCTTGAACTCTCAAGTTAAGCGCATCAAAACCCTAGCCCCGTACCTGGATCAAAAGTAGTGTCCAACGGGTACTCGCAACACGTAATATGCATCGCTGAGGAACGACCATGACCCGAGTAAAAGGCGGTTTTAAAGCCCGCCGTCGTCACAACCGAATTTTGGCTCTAACCAAAGGACAATTCGGCGCTCGTCACAAGCATTTCCGGCGCGCCAAAGAGGCCAGCTTACACGCCCTGTGGTATGCATATCGCGACCGCCGCAATCGCCGTCGTGATTTGCGCCGGCTGTGGATTACCCGCATCAACGCCGCTGCCCGGCTGAATGGCATCACCTATAGTAAGCTGACCAACAGCCTGAAAGCAGCTCACATTGAGCTGGATCGCAAAGTGCTGGCTGATTTGGCCGTGCACGAGCCGGCTGCTTTTAGGGCTGTTATCGACGCCGCTCGTGCCTCCTGAGCGCGTCGGCATGATAGGGCTTGCAAGTTGAAAGCCCGCCGCAAGGCGGGCTTTCTTCTGTCCCTGCTACCCGGATCGTTGCATTGTGATCGTATCGCCTCAAAACCCACGTGTGAAACTAGCCCGTCGCCTGCAACAGCGCCGCGACGCGCGCGAAGCGGAAGGCTTATTCGTTGCCGAAGGCACGCGACTTGTGGATGATCTGGCTGCCGCCGGCATGCAGATTGCGTATGCCATCGTAGCTGATAGACCCACGGCACATGCTTGGTGTGACAGATATCCCCAGGTTGATCGCTTACTGGTTTCCGATCACACCATGCGCGGTCTTTCCACTGAAGTGACGCCTCCCGGCGTCCTGGCCGTCTTTCACATTCCCAAGACCCCCTCCCTGCATCTCTTTGAACAAGCGCCTATCCTGTTGATCCTAGATGCGCTCAAAGAACCGGGCAATTTGGGCGCATGTCTGCGGGTCGCCGCCGGGGCCGACTGTCGTCACGTGTTGTTGTCGCCCGGTTGTGTAGACTTGTATAACCCCAAAGTGGTGCGTGGGGCGATGGGCGCTCATGCGCGCATCCTTGCCCGGCAGTGTGATTGGCCGGACATGCGTACCCTGTGTGCTGGTCGCCCTGTGTGGGCAGCCGATGCCGCCGGCGCGCACGATTACGATGCTATGGATTGGCGCCGGCCCAGCGCACTCATCTTGGGCGGTGAAGCGGAAGGGGTCTCTTCTGAAGCGCGCGATATGGCCAGCGGCGCCGTGCGAATACCGCTGGCCAATCGAGTGGAGTCATTGAATGTGGCGGTCGCCTGTGGCGTGATCTTGTTTGAGATCGCCCGCCAAAGACGTGCCTCATGAAATTCCCGCGTTGTGCTCAGTGCGCTCTCATGCAACAGCATTGACAGCCGCAATCCGTTTTGTTATATATGGCTTGCGTTGGGGAGTAGCCGCCTGCGCACTGCAGGGCTGCCAATCGTCAGTACGGCGCAATCTGCGTCCGGTTGGTACACCAGCAATGATCGGCAAGACCATCGCAAGCCACCTGGCTTGCGATGTCTTTTTTTACTCCCAGGTCGGCGATCTATCGTTGCGATAGCGCCGCGGCACACTGAGTTTGCGGCGTAAGGAGCAATTCAAATGGGGCCGATGATCTTCGTGCAGTTTGCGGCCGGCCTGGCGCTGTTGATCGCTGGTGGAGAGTCCCTGGTTCGCGGCGCTTCACGTTTGGCTGCTGTGCTGGGTGTATCGCCGCTGGTGATCGGTCTGACTGTGGTGGCTTTCGGCACCAGTTCACCAGAACTGGCCGTCAGTGTTGAGGCCGCCTTAAGCGGTCAAGCAGACATTGCACTCGGTAACGTGGTCGGTAGTTGCATCCTTAACGTGTTGCTTATTTTGGGTTTGTCGTCGCTCATTTCGCCGCTGGTTGTGGCGCAGCGGATGGTGCGCGTAGATGTTCCGCTCATGATCGCTGTTGGGTTAGTCGTATGTGTGTTTGCAATGGATCGTCTGATCATGCGACTTGAGGGTGTCGTGTTGTTTGCCGGCATTGTTGGCTATGTGGTCGTTGCCGTCATCCAAAGCAGACGTGAAAGCCGCCAAGTTGAAGCGGAATATGCTCAGGAGTACGCCGGACGTGGTCGGTTGACCTGGCGCAGCCTTCTGGTCAATACATTACTGATCGTGGCCGGCCTGATTGCGCTCGCCGCCGGCTCGGCTTGGCTAGTAGAGGCAGCGGTGAATTTGGCTGTCGCTCTACATGTCGGGAAAGTGGTTATCGGCTTAACGGTGGTCTCAATCGGCACTTCCCTGCCCGAAATTGTCACAACGGTGATTGCCGGCCTGCGCGGCGAGCGCGACATTGCCGTCGGCAATATCGTCGGCAGTAACCTGTTCAACTTGTTGGCAGTACTCGGCGCAGCCGGCATCGTTGCGCCGCAAGGCATCGCGGTGCCTCAATCCGTTCTGCAGTTCGATTTGCCGGTGATGGTCGTGACGATGGTGGCGTGTCTACCTATCTTTTTCACCGGCTATCGCATCGCCCGTTGGGAAGGCGCGCTGTTTCTGGGATACTACGCCGCTTACACGGCCTATCTGATTTTGGATGCCATGCGCAGTGACTCGTTGCGTGTGCTATCTGATGTCATTTTGTATTTCGCCGCTCCCTTAACGGTTATCACGCTGGCGGTAGTGACCTGGCGCAGTGCGCGGCGCGCCATTCGCGACACCCGAAGTGTATCCGACAGAGCTGAGGGGGCTGATCAATTGGCGCAGACAACGCCTCATCCAGCTCCGTCCGGTAGTGCTGAGCAAGATAAATCATATAGTTGAACACAACGATCGAGCAAACACATGGACTGGACGACTCTCTTCTTGTTTGTGCTGGGTTTGGTTGGATTGATCGCCGGCGCCGAGGCGCTGGTGCGTGGCGCTTCTCGCCTTGCAGCCGCTATCGGTATTTCTCCTCTGGTTATCGGTCTGACCGTCGTTGCCTTTGGCACCAGCAGCCCAGAACTGGCCGTGAGTGTGTTCTCCGCACTTGCCGGTCAGCCCGACATCGCCATGGGCAACGTCGTCGGCAGCAACATCTTCAATGTCCTACTGATTCTGGGGTTGTCGGCGGTTGTCGCGCCGCTCATCGTCTCTCAGCAGTTGGTGCGCCTGGACGTGCCATTGATGATAGCTGTATCGGTGTTGACCTTTTTGTTTGCCCTGGATGAGAGTGTGAGCCGGCTTGAAGGCGTGATCTTGTTTGGCGGGCTGATTGCTTACACTACCTTCTTGATCATTCAAAGCCGTAAAGAGACGAATGCTGCTGTGCGCGAGGAATACGAGTACGAATTCCGGCCTCCTGCCGGTGGCTTGCGCGGCATTGCGCTCAATCTCGTCTTTGTTGTAGTGGGCTTGGTGATGCTGGTCATCGGCTCGCGCTGGCTGGTGGATGGCGCGGTAGTGGTCGCCCGTGCGCTAGGCGTGGATGAGGTTGTCATCGGTCTCACCATCATCGCCGGAGGCACGTCGCTCCCGGAAGTAGCAACGTCGGTGATGGCCAGCGTGCGCGGCGAGCGCGACATCGCAGTGGGAAACGTGGTTGGCAGCAACATCTTCAACCTGTTGTCCGTGCTTGGCTTAACCGCAATCGTTGCTCCGAATGGCGTTTCGGTTGAGCCTGCGCTGCTTGCGTTTGATATGCCGGTGATGTTAGTTGTTGCATTTGCTTGTTTGCCGATCTTCTTCACCGGCTACACGATTGCCCGCTGGGAAGGGTTGGTCTTTCTCAGCTATTACGTGGCCTACACGCTATACTTGATTTTCGATGCAACTGAGCACGCGCTGTTGCCCATGTACAGCAGCGCCATGCTATTCTTTGCGCTACCGCTCACTGCCCTGACCCTAGCAGTGACCGTGTTGAGACATCTGCGCACATTGCGACGCGCATAGGTCAGTTCTCTCCCCCAGGCCGTGGAGCAGACCAGTCGTTGTTGAACAAACTGGTTGGAGTTCGCATGTATAGTCAATCAATCGTTCTGCCCTTAATTGCCTGCGCCATTGGCGCGCTTGCTGCCGGCCTGTTGACGGTCTTGCCGGTTGGTCGCCGCGTTTCCACGCCCCTGCTTGGCTGGTTGTTGGCGATTGCGCCCTTGGTCGCTTTTGTTCTCCTGTTGGTCGAATCGCCAAACGTCCTGGCCGGCCAGACCCTGATCTGGTCGCTCGACTGGATGCCAACGCTCGGGGTGCAAGCCACGCTGCGTCTCGATGGACTAAGCGTGCTGTTTGGGCTGTTGGTCAGCGGCATCGGCGTACTAGTGGTGACCTATGCCGGATACTATTTCAAAGCCAACTCGGCCCATCCTGCCCAAGGCGACTCGTCTGATTTCTCCGCCCATTCCGACGCACGCTTTTTCTTCTACATCCTGCTGTTCATGATGTCGATGCTGGGCTTGGTGCTGGCAGGCGATGTCATCACCCTCTTTGTCTTCTGGGAAGGCACCAGCATCACCTCTTTTCTTCTGGTGGCTTACAAGAGCAAGGACGAGGCAGCGCGACGCGGCGCGTTTCGTGCCTTATTCATCACCGGCGGAGGTGGTGTAGCGTTGTTAGCCGGTCTCGTCTTCGTGGCTGCTCTCAGCGGCAGCACACAGTTTGACGTGATTCTGCGCAGCGGCGACCTTCTGCGCGCCAGTGAACTGTATCCCGTCATGCTGGCGTTGATTGCGCTGGGCGCTCTGACCAAGAGTGCGCAGGCGCCGGCTCACTTCTGGTTGCCCGGCGCAATGAGTGCTCCCGCCCCCGCTTCGGCGTATTTGCACTCGGCCACCATGGTCAAAGCGGGTGTGTATCTGTTGGCCCGAGTGAATCCTGCCCTCGGTCAAACCGATCTGTGGTTCTGGCTGTTCAGCCTGATCGGCGGAGCGACCATGTTGATCGGGGCGTTTGTCGGCTTCAAGCAGCATGATCTCAAGGCGCTGTTGGCCTACTCCACCGTCAGCCAGTTGGGCGTGTTGGTGATGTTGATCGGCCAAGACACCGAGATCGCTTTCAAGGCCTTGGTGGTGAGCATCCTGGCTCATGCCCTATACAAAAGCGCGCTCTTTCTTGTCACCGGCATCATCGATCACGAAGCCGGCACGCGCGACCTACGCGAGCTAGGCGGATTACGGCGCGCCATGCCCTTTACCTTTGCCGTTGCGCTGATAGCCGGCTTGTCGATGGCCGGTTTGCCCCCTCTCTTCGGCTTTTTGGCCAAAGAGACGTTGCTGGCTACTGCGACCCATCCTGCCGTGCCGCCGATCGTTGAAGTGATTTTCCCGGCTGCGGCGGTGATTGCCGGCGCGTTGGTTTTGGCCCAGGCCGGCTTGGTCGTGCTCGATGGCTTTCTGGGCCAGTCTCGCTCTGATCTTCACCCGCATGAAGCCCCCTGGCCGATGTGGCTCGCGCCGGCCATACCGGCTTTGGCCTCGTTGGCAGTTGGCGTGTTGCCCGAACCGGAGGGACTGGCCACCTTGCTCGCTGCTGCTGCCACAGCCGCCTGGGGCGATAAAGTCAAGGTGTCGTTGGCATTGTGGACCGGCATCAATGTCCCACTGCTGCTGAGTATCGTGGCCGTCAGTCTAGGCGTCGCCTTGTTGGCCGTGCGTCAGCGCGTTCGTCCTGCGCTCGATCACATTGCCGGCCGTCTCAGCCTCGGTGTGCTCTACGAGGGAGCGTTGCGGCTGATCGATGGTATGGCCTGGTTGGTCACGCGCGTTCAAAGCGGTCGCCTGCGATTGTATCTGGCAATCATGTTGATCAGCCTAGGCGCTATGTTGATCGGCATAGGCCGGCTGGCCTTGCCGCCTTTGGCACTTTCCGTCACCTTACTGCCGGATGCTCAGTCTCTACTGCGGATTATTGCCTTGGTAGTCGTCACCCTCGCTGCGCTGGTTAGCGTCTTCTTGCGCAGCGATCTGTTCGCCATTCTTGCGTTGGGTGTTTCCGGCCTGAGCATTGCCGTGCTGATGATTTTGGAACCCGCCCCCGATATTGCCTTGGTGCAAGTGGTAGTGGAAACACTGACTCTGGTCGTGCTGGTGCTGGTGCTCACCCGCCTGCCGCGCGAGCAACGCGCGCGCGCTGCCGAGTTCACCTACCGCCAGTCACGCCCCGGCTTGCTGCGTGATGTGCTGATTGCGTTGGGCAGCGGCGCGGTCATGTTTGCAATCGTCTCCACGGCGCTTCTCTCGCGCCCGCGAGAGTCCCAAATCACGCCCTTCTTCGAACAAAATGCCAAGCCCCTCACCGCTGCAAATGACATCGTGGGCGCAATCGTGATCGATTTTCGTGGCTTCGACACACTGGTTGAAATTGCTGTCTTCGCCGCCGCCGGCTTGTCGGTTTACACCTTGTTGCGCTATGCCTCGCGCAAAGCAGGCGACCGCGATGAGCCGGCGCCACAGCCTGATCCAACCATGCTCCCCTTTCGCGGGATCGGCAACCCCCGTTCGTCGGCCCTGGTGCGCTTGGTCGCGCGATTGATTCTGCCGTTCTCGTTTGTGCTGGCTGCCTCGCATATCTTGCTCGGCCATGATCGACCCGGCGACGGGTTCACAGCCGGCGTGATCGTCAGCTTGGCTGTGGCAACCTGGTATGTCGTCTATGGTTACGAGGAGACTAAGTGTCGCTTGCCCTGGCTGCGCCCGGCTGCCTTGATCGCTGCCGGCCTGGGTCTGGCCTTGTTGTCCGCCACCCTTGCTGCCCTCATCAACGGCACTTTCTTCTCGCCGGTTGATTTCGGCAAGTTAATCGGCGTTAGTCGCTGGCTGCCGGCCGGCGTCTATTTCAGCACAGCCACGCTGTATGAGCTGGCAATTGCCCTGACGGTGGTGGGCAGCGCAGTGCTGATGCTCGACACGCTTGGCCATCCGCGTGACACCGACCGCGAGACCGAACAACAAATGAGCGAAATAGCCGCCCTGAGAGAACAGGGCGTAGTCACCTTGCCTGAGGAGACCAAAACATGATCGAACTGTTCACCGCGCTGGCGATCAGTGCGCTATTTGCCATCGGTGTCTTTCAGTTATTGCGGCGCAATCTCATTCGCTCGGCCATGGGTGTAGCGATTGTCTCAAACGCGATTAATTTGTTTTTGTTGGCCAGCGGCGCCTATCGCGGTGAGGTGGCCGCGTATGCCAATCTGGCCGGCCAGACGGCCCGCCAACCCAGCGATGCGCTGCCCCAGGCGTTGATCCTGACAGCCATTGTGATCGGCATGGGCGCTTTCGCCGTTGTTCTGGCTTTGGTGTATGTCTTGTCGCTTCGCTATAAAACCAGCGATTCCGATGAAGTCAAGGGGCTGAGACACTAACGATGACAAACGAGTTCCTGGTTGTATTGCCGATCCTGGTGCCCTTAACCGCAGCGGTGATAGCTATTGCCCTGCGTCGCCGCCATGAAGTGCAGGCTGCCTGGTCGTTCGGCTCGATGCTCACCTCGCTGGTGTTTGCCGTTCTGCTACTGGCTGATGTGTGGGGGCAGGGTAGGCCCCTTGTTTTCCAGTTGGGTGGCTGGCCGGCGCCGTTCGGCATCTCATTGGTGGCCGATGTCTTGTCTGCGCTGATGGCGGTGATGTGCCAGCTCGTTCTGGCGGGTGGGTTCTTGTATGCGCTGGGTTGCCGCGACCAGTGTGCACAATATCCGATGTTCTATCCGCTCTTCCTCTTGTTAGCAACCGGACTGACCGGCGCGATGCTGACCGGCGACTTGTTTAATCTGTTCGTCTTCGCCGAGTTGTTGGTGTTCGCCGGCGCAGCCCTCACCGCCATGTCTGACGATCGTTTTGGCGCCGAGGCTGCTTACAAATATTTCTATATCAGCTTGGTGGCTTCGATTGCGCTGTTGCTGGCGTGTGGCAGCCTATATGTCTCCTACGGCACACTCAACATGGCCGATCTAGCCCGCCGAATTGCAGCCGATCCGTCTCCCCCCTTGGTGTTGCCGGCGATGGCCTTCTTGATGGTCTTCTTCATGGTCAAAGGCGCCGTCATGCCCTTTCACTTCTGGCAACCTGATTTTCACACCGCTGCGCCAACCCCCGTTCACGCCGTGCTGTCTTCGGTTGTGGTTAAGCTCGGCATTTATGGGTTTTTCCGTATGACCACGTTGCTCTTTCCCGGACAGGCCGAGTTGATCCGCCCAGTGCTTGTGGTTGCCGGTGCGGTGGGTGTGTGGTTCGGAGGGTTGGGCGCCGTGGGAACCTATGATGCCAAACGCATGTTGGCCTATTCCACCTTGGGCCAGCTCGGCTTCATTCTCGTTGCCATCGGCTGGGGCACACCCTTGGCGCTGGCAGCCGCGATTGTGTATGCGTTTAATCACAGCCTGTTGAAAGCTGCCATGCTCATGCTGGCCGGCAGCGTTGCCAGCCGCGCTCCGGTCAAGACCGCCGCTTTTGACGTGATCACCGGAGTCGGCAAGAAGATGCCCCTGGCCGGTGTGTTGTTCTTGCTCGGCGGCATGGGGTTGGCCGGCATTCCGCCCTTGAACGGCTTCATCGGCAAGTTGATGTTGTTTCAAAGCGGTGTTGAGTCCCAAGCCTACTTGCCGCTGGCGGTGATCGGCCTGGCCGGTATCGTCACTCTCGTGTACGTGATGCGCGCCTTTCAACGCATCTGGTGGGTTCCCATGCCGGCCGGCGCCAAGACCAAACCCTATGGCGATCGATTAATTGCGCCGGCCATCTTGATTGCCCTTAGCCTGGCGCTGGGTCTGTGGGCCGAACCGTTGCTGCGCTTGGCGTATGACACCGTCGCCTGGCTCAGCGTGCCGGAACAGTATGTGCGCGTTGTGTTGGGCGGCTGACGAAGAGTATAAGCGGGTGAGCCATGGAAAATATCTTAAACAACGCAATCGCACTTGCCCTGATCGGGCATGTGCTCTTGATCCTGATTCCTTTGTGGCGCGTTGTGCGCGGCCAAAGTCCGGTTGATCGCTTGCTCGGTGTGGAGCTGGCTAGCGTCCTGATTTTGTGCGTGTTGGTGCTGATTGCCATGTTCACCGGCCAAGACATCTACATGGACGTTGCCTTGATTGTGGCCGCTTTAAGCTTTATCGGCACGCTGGCGCTGGCAAAGTACCTGGCCGACCAGCGCATGTTTTAGGAATGGTGATATGGAAGCAACGCTCGATCCTGTCTTGCAAGTCATTGCGCTCCTCGCCATTGTGGTTGGCAGCTTCTTCTCTCTGATTGGCGTCTTGGGCTTTGTTCGCCTGCCGGATGTTTATACGCGCCTGCACGCAGCCGGCAAGGTGAGTGTCTTTGGTGCAGCTCTCCTTGCTCTGGCCGCCGTTGCGGTTGGCTCATTGGGCTTGGGCAAGGCGCTGGTGTTGATTGCGCTGTTGGTGATTGCTGGCCCGGCGGTCTCTCATGCGCTGGCTTCAGCGGCCTATCGCACCGGCGTACCAATGACAAATGCCATGCGCGACGATCTGGCCCGCCGGCGTGGTCGATCTTTGCCATTTGCTCAACCCTCTGATCCCTCTTCCGACCTGCCTGTATAGTTGGCCTTCATGCTTACGCTGGCATTTCCGCTCCTTGCGTGTACAGTAGGCGCGCTGGCTGCTGTGTTGCCAACAGTGCTCCCTGCTACCACCAGGCTGTCGAGCCGGGCGTTGGGCTGGTTGTTGTCCGGTGCGCCGTTGGTTGCGTTCATCTATCTCGCCGCTCAATTGCCCCACCTGTTTGAAGGCCACGTGATCACGTGGCAATTTGCCTGGCTGCCGGCGCTCGGTTTGAATGCCAGCCTCTATCTCGACGGCCTCAGCGTTCTATTCGGTCTCATCGTCACCGGAATCGGCGCGCTGGTGTTGATCTATGCCGGCTATTATTTTGACCCTGCTTTAAGTCATGCGCCGGCTGCCGGCGATGCCCATGCATCCCTCGCATCTCAGGGATCGACAACTTCGGATGCGCGCTTTTTCCTGTACATCCTGTTGTTCATGGCGTCTATGCTGGGGCTGGTGCTGGCCGGCGATGTGATCACGCTGTTTGTGTTTTGGGAAGGCACTAGTGTCACATCCTTTCTGTTGATCGCTTACAAGACCAAGGATGCAGAAGCGCGCAAAGGAGCGTTCAAGGCATTGTTTGTCACCGGCGCGGGTGGTATCGCCCTACTGGCCGGTCTCTTATTCGTTGCAGCTATTGGCGGCGGCTCGGACTGGGCGACCATCCTAAGCAGTCGCGATGTGTTGCGCGCCAGCCCTTGGTACCCGGTGTTGTTGGCGTTGATTGCATTCGGCGCCTTCACCAAAAGCGCTCAGGCGCCTTTCCATTTTTGGTTGCCCACTGCAATGAGCGCACCTACTCCGGCTTCGGCCTATTTGCACTCCGCGACGATGGTCAAGGCCGGCGTGTACATTTTGGCCCGCCTGCATCCCGCGCTGGGCAATACCGAATTGTGGTTCTGGCTGTTGGCTGTCGCCGGCGCGACGACCATGTTGACAGGCGCCATTCTCGGCTTGCGGCAAGTTGATCTCAAAGCCGTGTTGGCCTATTCGACTATCAGCCAGCTCGGCGTGCTCGTCATGTTGATCGGTGAAGAGGCGCCGGAGGCCTTTAAGGCTCTAACCATCGGGGTTCTGGCTCATGCCTTATACAAAGGCGCGCTGTTTATGATCGTCGGGATTGTCGATCACACAACCGGCACCCGCGACTTGCGGCGGCTGGGTCGCATCTGGCGCGCCATGCCGTTGACGTTTGTCGTGTGCAGTATCGCTGCGTTATCGATGGCCGGCTTGCCGCCCCTGTTCGGCTTTTTGGCCAAAGAAGCCTTACTGGCAGCGGAGATCGAAGAGGTCTTGCCGGCGATGATGCGGGTGATCCTGCCCGCTCTCACCGTGCTGAGCGGGGCATTTATCCTCGCTCAGGCCGGCACGTTGGCGCTCGACACATTTGTGACCCCGCCCGGCGCCGGCTTTTTCAAAACGGTTGTCGATTTGCCGCTCACCGGCGAAGGCCGTGACGACCCTGAAGATGTTGAGACCATTGACCGCTCTAAGCCGGCCCGTCCGCACCTCAAGGAGACGCTCCTTGCTCAGGACCCGCCGGCGGGCATGCTGATCGCGCCGGCGGCGTTGGCAGCCTTGTCGCTAGTGATCACCGTCTTTCAGCCCCAGGTGTTCACCGACTTGTTGGCTTCTGCAGCTTCGGCGGCGTATGGGGTTAAGGTCAAAGTCTCGTTAGACCTGTTTCACGGCCTGAATGTACCGCTTCTCCTAAGCGCCCTCGCGATCGGCCTGGGCGTAGTGGTATTTCGTCTGCGCAGCCCGATTCGCTCTGTGGCCGGCCCGGCGTTGTCTATGAATGCCCTCTATGAGCGCACGTTGAATACCATCGATCGCTTGGCCGGTTGGGCCACACGCACGCAGGGCGGACGCATTCGCATCTATCTCACAGTCATCTTAATGGCTTTGTTCGGCTTGCTGGCGCTGTTCGGCAACTTGTCTCAACTCTTGAGTGCGCCGCCGTTCGCGCGTTTAGCGGCTGCGCCGCTCGACGATCTGCTCGATCCGCTGGGCTTCCTGCGCGCCTTCAGTCTCATTTTGGCCGTGGCTGCCGCGCTGGTGTCTGTTGTCATCCGGCGAGATTTTCTGGCCATTTTGGCGTTGAGCGCATCGGGCCTAGCCGTGGCCGTGTTGATCGCTCTGGAGCCATCGCCGGATGTGGCGCTGGTGCAGGTCGTCGTGGACTTGTTGTCCACTGTGATCCTCGTGCTGGCGCTGTCCCATTTGCCCATTGCACAACTGGCGCGCGCCGAGGCGCTCAATCACCGCGATCGCGCCTGTATGCTCCGCAACACGATTCTGGCGGTGATCGGCGGCGCAGTGGTGACCACGTTGTGTTTGTATGCGTTTGCGTCTCGTCCGCGTGAGTCGGTTGTGACGCCTTTCTTCGAGCAAAACGCTAAGCCGCTCACCGGCGCCGATGACATCGTCGGCGCGGTGGTGGTCGATTTTCGCGGCTTCGATACGCTAATCGAGATCAGCGTGTTCAGCGTGGCCGGCGTGGGTGTGTTTACGCTGTTGCGCTATGCCATGACGCGCCGCGAGGCCTTGCGCGCCCAGCCCGAAGAAGAAGCGCCGGCGCCCTCGCAGGCACTGTTTCGTGTATCCCCCGCCTTGTATGGCATTGACGGCAAGCGCGCCTCGCCCTTTATTCATGCACTGGCCTATCTGGCCATGCCGCTGGCGATTGTGCTGGCTGCTGTGCAGATCATCCACGGCCACCACGAGCCGGGCGATGGCTTCACCGCCGGTGTCACACTCAGCTTAGCCGTTGGCTTTTGGTATGTCGTGTTTGGATTTGCCGGTGTGCGCCGCCGCTTGCGCGGTTTACGGCCCGGCTTATTAATCGGCCTGGGCTTGTTGATTGCCGTGATCGGCGCCTCTGCCCCCATGCTGCTCGGCGGCGCTTTCTTCTCACCGGTTGACTTTGGGGCTGTGTTGCGGTTACCGTTGCCGGAGGGCGTTTACTTCAGCACGTCTTTCCTGTTCGAGCTGGCGATTTGCTTGGCGGTTTTCGGCGCCAGCCTGTTCATCATCGATGCGTTGGGCCATCCAGAAGGAGAGGCAGAATAATCATGGACTTACTGCGAGCTATAGCCATCGGCGTGCTATTCGGCATCGCTCTGTACCAGTTATTGCGCCGCAATGTCATTCGTATCGCCATCGGCCTGGTGATCCTTTCAAATGCGGTCAACCTGTTCCTTTTGTCGGTTGGCGCATACAACGGCGTGGTTGAAGCCTATGCCAAAGCGGTCGGCCAGCGGAGCGATGCGTTGCCACAAGCTTTGATTTTGACGGCCATCGTCATCAGCATGGGCGGCTTCTCGATGATGCTGGCCTTGCTATACGTGATCGCTTCGCGCTATCGTACCGGCGACAGTGATGAGGTGCGCGGTCTGAGCCATTAGCGTCCGACGCCATATCACCCTATTCAGGTACAAGTCATGTTCGAGCAACCCAGCAATTCGATCCTAGCCATCTTGCCGGCGCTCATTCCGTTGACCGGCGCGGCGGTAGCTATGCTCTTGCGCCGCCATCCATACGCGCAGGCTGCATGGGCTTTCGGCGCAATGGCGACGGCGTGTGCGGTCAGCGCCTGGCTGTTGTGGCAGGTGGCCGAAGCTGGCCAGCCGTTGGTGCTTCAGCTCGGCGCTTGGCCTGCTCCTTTTGGCATCACGTTTGTGGCCGATCCTCTATCGTCCACCTTCGCCTTTATGGCCCAGTTGGTATTCGTGTTCGGTTTCCTGTATGCTCTCGGTGCAAAAGACAAAGCCGTTCATCATGACACCTTCTACCCGCTTTTCCTGACCCTGGCTGCCGGCCTGAGCGGCGCTTTGCTCACCGGCGATATCTTCAATCTGTTCGTCATGATCGAGCTGGTGGTCATTTCGGGGGCAGTTCTGACCTCGATCAGCGATGACCGCTACGGCCCTGAAGCTGCTTTCAAGTACTTCCTAATCAGCACCCTCGCCTCGTTCTGCCTGTTGTTCGGCATCGGCAGTCTGTATGTCAGCTACGGCACGCTCAACATGGCCGATCTGGCCCAGCGCATCGCTGCCGATCCCAACCGGCCGTTGTTGGCTGCTGCGGTGGTCTTTCTGGCCATCACGTTTATGATCAAAAGTGCTGCTGTGCCCTTCCATTTTTGGCAGCCCGACTTTCACACGGCCTCGCCGACGCCGGTTTCGGCCATGTTATCTTCGGTCGTTGTCAAGATCGGTGTGTACGGCTTTCTGCGCCTGACGACGCTGCTCGTCCCTCAATTTGACTGGTTGAACGGAGCGCTGATCGTGAGCGGCATCGCCGGCGTGGTCTTCGGTGGGTTGGGCGCAATCGGCACACACAACGCCAAGCGCATGTTCGCGTACTCCACACTGGCCCAAATCGGTTTCATCTACGTCGGCATCGGCTGGGGTGCGGCGTTATCGATCGCAGCGGCTGTGCTGTTCACCTTCAACCACGCGCTCATCAAAAGCGCCATGCTGATGCTGAGCGGCTACTTGGCCAGCCGCGCCCCGATCAAGACGGCTGCTTTCAGCGTGGTGCGAGGGGTAGGCAAGTATGCGCCGCTTGGCGGCGTGTTGTTCTTGCTGGGCGGCATGGCGCTGGCCGGTATGCCGCCCACTAACGGTTTCATCAGCAAACTGATGCTGTTTCAGAGCGGTGTGCTGGCAGTGCAAGCTGGCGAGATGGCCGCCTCGCTCGGCGTATGGCTGCCGTTGGCGCTGATCGGCTTCTCCAGCATCCTGACATTCGTATACGTCTTCCGTGCCCTGATGGTGATCTGGTGGGAGCCATTCCAGCCCAAATCGCCTGAGGAAAAGGTCAAGCCACGCGGCGACAGCTTGTTGGCCCCTGCCGGCTTGATCTTGCTCTGTCTGGTGCTCGGCTTGTGGGCCCAGCCGCTGGCCGATTGGTCGCAGCATGTCAGTGGATGGATCGGCGCGCCGGCTAACTACACGCGTGCGGTGTTGCTGCCGGAGCAATCAACACTCAAGTGACCGTTGAACGCATTGATTTAGCTCTTTTATTCTGTTGGAGGAAGGCACATGTTGGCATATCTCCGCCTGGTGTTGATTTGTCTGGTGTTGTTTTTGGCGCTGACCGAGAATGCCGAGCCGGCTAACATTGTGCTTGGCTTGCTCATCGGCGTCCTGGTCGCTTTGGTCGTGCGCCCAGCCCCCGATTTGTTGTCGATTCGTCGTTTGCCGCTGGTGCTGTTCAATCTGGCGCGCTATACCCTCTGGCTGGCCGTTGACATTATTCGCAACGGCATTCGCGTTGCGCGCATTGTCCTTGATCCCAAGTTGCCGATCCGCCCCGGCATTTTGGCCATCCAGAGTGAGATGAAGAGTGAGCTGGGCATCGCCCTCAACGCCCATGCCATCACCGTCACGCCCGGCGAGCAAGTGGTTGAAATCGGCGAGGACGGCGTCCTGTACACCCACTGTCTGGACGTTGTTGCCAGCGCTGAAAGCGCCGAAGCCGCCCAACGCACGCGCCGGCGTTTGATGGAGGGCATTTTTCGATGAAAGAAGTGTTCGGCGTGCTCCTGGCTGTTGCGCTGGTCATTCATGTCGGTTTGATCTCGGTGGCCGTCTGGCGCGTCTGGCGCGGTGAAACGGTGCTCGACCGCCTGCTGGCTGCCGACGTGATCGGCACGCTGGTGCTGGCCGTGTTTGTGCTGATGGGGTTGATCCGTCAGAACGAACTATTCATCGATGTGGCGCTGGGTTTTGCAGCGCTCACGTTCATCAGCACCATTGCTCTGGCGCGCTACATTGCCCGCCGGCAGATATTCTAGTGCCAGGAGAATTAGCATGCTCGAAGAACTTTTGTACGCTGCTGCCGCGCTTGCGATTTTGGTCGGCACAGTCTTCTCTATGATCGGTATGATCGGCTTGTTGCGCCTGCCTGATGTGTATGCGCGCCTACATGCTGCCGGCAAGGTGTCCACATTTGGCGTCGTGTTACTGACGGTCGCTGCCATCCTGGCCGTGCCCTATGCCTGGAGCCGAGGACTGTTGTTGATTGCCTTGCTGCTGCTGGCCGGACCGGTTGTGGCGCATGCAATCGCCTCTGCGGCTTGGCGTACCGGCGTGCCGATGAAGGGTGTTTGCCGCGACGATTTGGCCGCGCACCGGCTTGTAACCGATGAACAGCACTCTGCTCGCGCCGTGCGGTGATCGCGTGCCCGATGAGTCACACTCTTGCATTACATGCCTACGTCACGCTCAGAGGCGTGCGGCTGCACTATGTGCAAGCCGGTGAAACTGGCGCTCCGCTCGTCTTGTTGCACGGAGGTGGATTAGACTCGGCATCTCTGTCGTGGTCGCAAACCTGGCCGGCACTGGCGCGATCGCGTCGTATCTTTGTGCCAGACCTACCCGGCTATGGAGACAGCGACCGGCCATTCGAGTTCGAGCACAGCATTGAATCCTATGGTCGACTTCTGATGGACTTCCTGGACGCTATCGGAATCGCTCAGGCCGGCTTCTGCGGTGTTTCGATGGGTGGCGCGCTCGCTCTCCATATTGGGCTGAATTATCCCGAGCAAGTGCTGTGTTTGATCCCAGTGGCCAGCTACGGCTTGCAGCGCCGTGCGCCGGCACATGTCATGTCCTATTTCTTCGTGCGCATGCCCTTCCTGTCCCGCCTGATTTATGTCCTTCTGCGTCGTAACCGCACATGGGTGCGCGCCAGTTTGCGTCCCATCTTTGCTGATCCCTCTCGTATCACCAATGATCTTGTAAATCAGGCGTTTGCCGAGCTGAGCAAGCCACGTGTCGGTGAGGCGTTCATGGATTTCCAACGGCGGGAGGTGCTGCTCGGCCGTCTGCGCACGAATTTCTTGACTCGTCTGGCCCAGTTACGCGCGCCAACTTTATTTGTGCACGGCGATCAGGATGCCCTCGTCCCTGTGGCATGGGCGCGCGAAGCTGCCCGTCGCACCCCACATGCGCTTCTGCGCGAGATGAAAGGGTGTGGCCACTGGCCTCAACGCGAGCGGTCGGAGGAATTCAATACGATTGTCGCGGACTTTCTGAATCGGTGACTGATGTGCCGATTCTCTTGCACTGGCCATACAGCGTACAGGCACATCATTATTACGACAGCCATGCCGGAGGCTCAAGATGGACAAGAACAACACCATAGCCGGCGGGGATGACAAGGCCCCCGGCAGTTTGATGCGACGAGAGATCTTCGAACAGCCCGTTGTGCTGACACGCTTGCTTCAGACCGCCGGCCCGACGTTAGATGCAGTAGCTGCGCGCGCTCAATCGTGTGCGCTGGCCGTGTTGGCCGCGCGCGGCAGCAGCGACAATGCCTCGACCTATGGCAAGTATCTGTTGGAAAGTCTGGCCGCCTTGCCCACCGTGCTTGCTGCGCCGTCTTTGTTCACGTTGTATCACACGCCGCCGCGCCTGGACCACGCTCTCGTGATCGGCGTCTCGCAGAGTGGCGCGGCAGCCGACGTATCGCGTGTGCTTGCTGAAGCTCGCCGGCAGGGCGCCCTCACGCTCGGCATCACCAACGTGGCCGGGTCGCTGCTCGCGCAGACGGCCGAGCACAGTGTCTTGCTGGAGGCCGGCCTCGAGCGCGCGCTGGCCGCTACGAAGACCGTGACCGCGCAGTGCTTGGTCTATGCCATGCTGGCGGCTCGCTTGGCTAAGCCAGGTAAGCTTCTGCCTCTCTCTGCGTTGGCCGACCTGCCGGCGCAGGTGAGCGCACTCCTAGACCACGAAGAACGCATGGTGCAAGCCGCCGGCCGCTGGGTGGAGCGTTCTGTTAGCCGCGTCGCAGTGTTAGGGCGTGGATTCGCTTACGGCGCGGCCCAAGAGATCGCTCTGAAGCTCAAGGAGACCTGCTACATCACCGCCGAGCCTTACTCGCCGGCCGATTTTCAGCACGGCCCGCTGGCGCTCATCGAGCCAGGGTATGCCGTCATTGTGTTGCTCAATCACGATGAAACGCTCGGGAGCACGCTGGCTTTGATCGATTTGTTGCAACGACGCGGCGCAGACGTGCTCGTTTTCGCTACGGCTGAGGCGGCTGCTCATCTGCCCACGACGAGCGCCGTTTCTGTTTTGTCGTTGGGTGCGGCGCACTCCCGCTTGAGTCCGTTCTTGTTCATCGCAGCCGGCCAGTTACTCGCCTTGCACTGGTCGGTGCGCTGCGGACACGATCCCGATGTGTCGCGTGGTCTGAGCAAAGTGACCATCACGCTGTGATGTTGCGCACGGGTGCCCGATGCCGGCCCCTGCAAACATGAGTAAACTAGGACACATGAACGGCTCACGCGAATCCGAGGCCCTTTCGCTGCCGGATTGGGCGCATCAGTTGGGCAGGCAAGGGTATCGAATCTTTGTCTCGCTGGTCGAGAACTATTTTCGTGACCGCAACATGGCCATCGTCATCGATCACACCAAGGGAGTGATCCGCACCCAGAATGGCCCGCTTGCCTTCAACGGCACGCTGGGGTTGCAAAACATCGCTCAAGCCTGCCGGCAGGCCGACCGCGACCAGTGGCGCGATCTGATCACGGCTCATTTCGATTCCATTTTTCAAGTAAGCGGCAACGATAGTGCGCTATACATTGACCCCTCCGATTTTGAACACATCAAGCATCTGCTTCGAGCAAGGTTGTATCCCGTTGACATTTTGAATCATGCCGTCGATGTCGTGCATCGCCCAGGGCCAGAGGGAACCATAGAAGCGTTGGTGCTCGATTTGCCTACCACCGTTCGCACCGTGTCCCAAAGTGAAACGCAGGGATGGAGCCTGAGCGTATCCGAGGCCCTGGATTTTGGGCGGGAGAATCTGCGTCGGTCGTCCGCGTTGACCCAAGGCATTTTGTCGCTCGATCGCGGCGCTCATCTTAAAGTCTTCAGCGGAGATCATTTCTACGCCGCCACTCACGCCCTATTTCTGGATCGCTACCTGCCCTCCGATCTGCCGCACGGTGCGCTGGTGGCGATTCCCCGGCGCGATGTGCTGATCGTCCACGACATTCACAACATGGGTGTGATGGAGGCGGCTATACCGATGTTGGAATTGATTGTCTCCATCCACCGTGAAGGACCTGGCTCCCTGAGTCCATACCTGTACTGGTGGCGCAACGGCTATTTCACCGTGCTCCCTTATGAGATCGACGAAGATATCTTGACACTGGCGCCGACCGACGAATTCATCGATATGCTGGATGAGTTGGGGCACGTCGCCAACATGTCCTAGCCGGTTCCGATCACCTGTCTGATTGCCGGCGGGTTCAATCGTCAATCTTTAACATCACGCTTTAGCTCGCTCATTCCACTCACTCATTCACTCACTCACTCATTCACTCACGAGGATGCTCTATGGATTTGTTCTTGACCGACCGTGTAGCTGTTGTGATGGCAGCAAGCAAGGGGCTAGGCGCAGCAACGGCGCGTGTGTTTGCCCAAGAAGGCGCGCGCGTGGTGATCTCGGCGCGGCATCAAGACGCTTTGCGCGATACGGCTGACTCCATCGCCCGTGACACCGGCGCGACCGTGCTGCCTGTGGTAGCCGATTCCTCGCGCGCCGAAGACATTGCTCATTTGATCCAAACCGCCTGTGCCAGATTTGGCACCGTTGATGCGTTGGTGGTCAATGCCGGCGGACCTCCCTCGGGTCGCTTCACCGATTTCGACGATGCTGCCTGGCAGGCAGCAATTGACCTGACCTTGATGAGTGCCGTGCGCGCCGCGCGCGAGGCATACGCCGTGATGCGCGAGCGCAAGAGCGGCAGCATCACGTTTATCACTTCGGTCGGCGTCAAACACACGTTGGACAACTTGCTGCTCAGCAATAGTTTGCGGCTGGCCGTGGTTGGCTTGGCCAAGACGCTCTCCCGTGAGTTCGGGCCGGATAACGTGCGCGTTAATGTAATCTGTCCAGGCTACACGGCTACCGATCGCATTCTGTCGCTGGCGCAGGCGAATGCGGCGCGCAACGGCACGACGGTTGAAGATGAGCTGGCCAAGGTGGGCGCCAATGTGCCGCTGGGCCGTGTGGCCGATCCACTGGAATTTGGGCGAGCTTGCGTGTTTCTGGCCTCGCCGGCTGCCAGTTACATCACCGGCGCTGCGCTCATGGTCGATGGCGGCATGAGCCGAATCGTGTAGGTTGTCCATCGCCGGCTGCATGTTTCGCGTCATTTTCTTCGACCTGGACGATACGCTGTATCCGCGCAGCGCGCATCTGATGAAGATGATCGGCGCGCGTATCACCGAATACATGATTCGTGTGATCGGTATGCCGCCTGAGCAGGCCAACGTTGCTCGTCGGCGTTGGCGCGATCGATATGGCACCACGCTGCGCGGATTGCTCGAAGAAGGATATACCTTTGAGCTGGACGATTTCTTCCGCTATGTGCACGATATCCCACTCGATCATGTGACGCCCGACCCAGAACTGCGCGCCATGCTCTTACGTCTTCCACTGCGGCGCGTCGTTCTGACCAATTCCAACAGTGAACATGCCAATCGCCTGCTCGATCATCTGCACATTGCGGATTGCTTTGAGCAGGTGATTGACATTCGGGCGCTGGGCTTGATCAACAAGCCGGACCCGCGCGCGTACCAACTGGCGCTGGATTTGGCCGGCGTCAGCGCTGCCGAGTCGATCCTGGTGGAGGACACGCCGGCTAATACCGCCTCGGCCCGCGCGCTGGGGATAACCACAATCCTGGTCGATTGCCCGCCCGGCCCGGAGGCCGATTTCTTCGTGCCGGATGTGTTGGCGGTGGAGACGGTTGTGGCCGGCCTGATGCGCCCTGTCGCGTGAGTCATGCTGCCAGGCGCTCTTGGCCGGCGACTGTCCTCCATCTTCCGCGCGCCGGCTATAATCTCGCCCTTGGGCGCGTCGCTGGTTGCCTGTTTTGCTCTCGTTTGCTCTTGCGACCGGCAGATTTGCTCGCCGGGCGTTTGCCTGAAGCGCTCCGTTTATACATACAGCGAAGGAAGACACCGTCATGTCAGATACGTACTCCTACAGTGCGCTGGATCAAAAATGCGCTAACCTAATCCGCACGCTCACCCTCGACGCGGTTCAAACGGCTAATTCCGGCCATCCGGGTATGCCGCTCGGCATGGCCGATGTCGCTTACGTGCTGTATGCGCGTTTCATGCGCTTTGACCCCAAAATGCCGAACTGGTTTAACCGTGACCGGCTGATTATTTCTGCCGGCCATGGCTCGATGTTGCCCTATGCCATTCTGCATTTGACCGGCTATGACCTTTCTCTGGATGAGTTGAAGCGCTTCCGCCAATGGGGCAGTAAAACGCCCGGTCACCCGGAGAATCATGTCACCCCCGGCATCGAAGTGACCACCGGCCCGTTGGGCCAAGGCTGCGGCAATTCGGTCGGCATGGCGCTGGCCGAAGCTTGGTTGGCCGCGCGTTACAATCGCGAGGGCTACCCGCTGATCGACCACTACACCTACGTCATTTGCAGCGATGGCGATTTACAAGAAGGCATCAGCCACGAAGCGGCGTCGCTGGCCGGTCATCTGGGGCTGGGCAAGCTGATCTGGTTGTATGACGATAACGGCATCAGCATCGATGGCCCTACCTCGCTCGCCTACAGCGATGATGTGCCCAAGCGATTCGAGGCGTATGGTTGGCATGTGCAAACGGTGGACGGGCACAACATGCCGGCGGTGGAAGCAGCCATCCGCGCTGCCCAAGCAGTGACCGACAAGCCCAGCTTGATCTGTTGCAAAACAGTGATCGGGCGCGGGATGCCCAATCGTCAGGGCACCAGCAAAGCGCACAGTGACGCGCCCGGCCCAGATGAAGTGCGCGCCGCTAAAATCAACCTGGGCTTCGATCCTGATCAATTCTTCGAGATTCCGTCCGATGCACTGGCAGTTTGGCGCAGTATCGGGGAACGCGCGGCACAAGCCCGAGTCGCCTGGGATGACCTGATGGCTCGTTTTGCCGCCGATGATCCGGCCGGCGCTGCCGAATTGCGACGATGCATTAACGGCGAGCTGCCGCCTGACTGCGAGCTGGCGCTGCCGACTTTCAATCCGGCCGACAAACCTCTTGCCACGCGCGCTGCCAGTGGAACGGTGATTAACGCGATCATTGATCAGGTGCCGGCCTTGTTGGGCGGCTCGGCCGATCTCACCCCTTCTAACAACACCATGCCCAAAGGGGCCGATTCGATTGCCAAGGGTGCGTATGGCAGACGCTACATCCGCTTTGGGGTGCGCGAGCATGGTATGGGCGCGGCTATGAATGGCATGGCCCTGCACGGCGGCGTCATCCCGTATGGCGGCACCTTCCTCGTGTTCAGCGATTACATGCGCCCATCGATTCGCTTGGCTGCCTTGAGCGGAGAACATGTGATCTACGTGTTCACACACGACAGCATCGGTGTAGGCGAAGATGGCCCAACGCATCAGCCGGTCGAGCATTTGGCAGCGTTGCGCGCCATCCCCGGCCTGGTCGTCATCAGGCCGGCTGACGCCAACGAGACTGTTGTAGCCTGGAAAGCCGCCCTCCGCGAAAGCGGTCCGGTTGCACTGGTCTTAACCCGCCAAGCAGTGCCGATTCTTCCTCCGAGCGATGGCCTGTTGCGCGGGGCATACATCCTCCAGGATGTGGACAAGCCAGCGGTCATTCTGGTGGCGAGTGGTTCGGAAGTCTCGTTAGCGTTGGACGCGGCAAAAGCCTTGGCCGATAAAGGGATCTTGGCGCGCGTGGTGTCTATGCCGTCTTGGGAGTTGTTTGATCGTCAAGACGACGACTACAAGCAAGCCATTTTGCCTGTTGATGCGCCGAAGGTAGTCATCGAAGCAGCCGTGCAGCAAGGCTGGCAACGATATGCCGGGCCGGTGGCGCGCTTTGTCACCAACGAGCGATTTGGCGCCTCGGCTCCTTACAAGGACATTTTCAAACACTACGGTTTCACGACCGAGCGTGTCGTCGCCGAAGTGGAAACCTTGTTGCGCGAGTCCAACTGATTCGGATGGACCTATGGGCGGCAGGTTGCCTGAGCAGCGCCTGCACAGGGTTAACTGCCGCCTCCTACAATCGGGTTGCGATCGATCTGGCCTTCGGCAAACACCCGCATTTTGATGTCCGACGGGATGCGGGTTAACTGGCTGCTGGGCAATGTGAAGGTCAACGTCTCGCCAGGAGCTAAAATGTCGCCGGTCTTGAACTTGTCTTTGGCGACGCCGATGAGGTTGCCCTGCGCGTCATACAGGCCGATGGCTACAAAGATGTCCCCAGCGGGCAATGCGCCGCTGTTTTCGAGCAACCCGTGCACGTCAACTTGCCGGCGGGATTTGTCCGGCGTGATGCTCGTAGAGATGTTGAAATCGCGATACACCATGCCGGCCAACGTGTCTCGGTTGAGGGCTGTCGGTTTGGCAGCCGCGAATTCCACGCTGAACGCTTCGCTGGCCATCGGAGGCTCGAAGATGACCGAGAAAGCGACGCTCTCATTTGGCCGCAGCAGCAGCGGCCCGGCATAGCGGCGCTCGATCTTTCTGCCCGACTCTGCTTGGATCACGGCGCAAATCTGCGGCA
>JANWVJ010000119.1 GCA_025056895.1 Thermoflexales bacterium | reverse complement strand
ACTCGGGCAGCGGCAGCCAGCATTTCATCGGTGCTGGTAAAGACCGGCGCCAAAACAGCTTTCACGCCCCACATGAAAGCCGTGAATTGAAAAGTGCGATAGCTCGGCGTTAAGGCCAAAATAGGCTTGGCCGGTCGATGGCGCGCCATCATACGCGCGGTGTGGCCGGTAGTTGTGGTACACACGATCGCCTTCGCGCCGACGCCCTCCGCGATTTCCACCGCAGCCATGGTGATGGCCTCGGTCACGTCGTCAGGGGCCGGCATGTCCAGGGGACGAGGGGTGGAACGGGCGGCCATTGCAGCCGGCGGACAAGCCGGCCACCCGTGTGCTTCAGCGTGACGGGAAATGGTAGCCATGGCTTGCACTGATTCCACCGGATATTTTCCGACTGCCGTTTCGCCGCTGAGCATAACGGCGTCCGTTCCGTCCAACACAGCATTGGCAATATCGCTGGCCTCTGCCCGCGTCGGTGACGGGGATTCGATCATGCTTTGCAACATTTGAGTGGCCGTGATGACCGGCACACCGGCCTTCAGACAACTGTGAATGATTGTCTTCTGATAAAACGGCACCTCTTCCGGCGGCGCCTCGACACCTAAATCGCCGCGCGCCACCATCACCACATCTGTCGCGCGCAAAATATCCGGCAGATCGTCCAGCGCTTCGGGCTTCTCAATCTTCGCGACCAGAATCGGATCGGCGCCCAGGCTGCGAGTCAGCTCGCGCAGCTCAACCAAGTGCTCATGCCGACGCACGAAAGAGAGCGCCAACGCATCCAGCCGTTGCTCGACAGCAAACTGCACATCGGCGCGATCCTTGGGCGTGAGCGCCGACATCGTGAACCGCGCACCCGGCGCGCTCACCCCTTTGCGCGACATCAAGAGACCACCGCTCAGCACTTCGCACAGCACCGCATCTCCCAGGGGCTCCTCAACAATGCGCAGGACTAATTTTCCGTCATCCACCAGCAAGCGCTGTCCGGGGCGCATGGCCGAGATGAAGTCAGGATGTGGCATCGGAATAAGCGGCAAGGCAACACCCGGTGCCGATTCGGCAGAATATGGGGCGCGGGCAGAGAGAATCAGCCGGCGCCCGTCTTCCAGCCGCACGCCTGCTTCGGGCAGCACACCGATGCGAAACTTGGGGCCTTGCAAATCGCCCATCAAAGCCACTTGGACGTCTTCTTCCTGAGCCAGCCGGCGCACCAGGGCAATCCGACGAGCATGATCGGCCGGCACGCCATGCGAGAAGTTGATGCGCGCCACATCCATGCCGGCGCGAATCATGTGGCGCAGCACGTCTTCGTTATCACTGGCCGGACCCAGGGTGCAGACAATTTTGGTGCGCATGATGGGCGATTGCTCGTTGCGCGCGAGCGCACACTCGTGATTAAACAGCTAGACGATATAGGCCACACCAACTGCGCCGGGGCCGGCATGGGTGGCGATAACCGGGCCGGCTTCGATCACCATCGGCTCGTCTAACTTGACCTCAGCCGACAAAGCGTTCTTCAGGTTCTCTGCCGCCGACGGCGCGGCCACATGCATGAAGCATACCCGCCGATGCGATTGGTTGTTCAAATCCTGCGCCGCCAGCTCTTTCAGACGGGCCACAGCCTTGGCCATCGTGCGCACCCGCTCCAGAGGCTCGACGCGCCCATCTTTGATGGTGATGATCGGCTTGAACTGCAACATGCTGCCGAGGAACGCCTGGGCACCGCCGATGCGTCCACCACGCCGCAGGTTCTCCAGCGTCTCGACAGCGAAGATCAGGCGCACACGTGGAACCAGCGCCTCGATTTCCGATTTGATTTGGGCGGCCGTCGCGCCGCTCTTGGCCAAGCGGCTGGCTTCGATCAACAGCAACGATAGGCCGGCGTTCACGTTGCGGCTGTCAACGATAGTCACATTCGCTCCTGTCAGCTCACGCGCTGCCTCAGCCGAAGCAATCGTGCCGCTCAGCTCACGCGAAATATGGATCGAGACGATCTCATCTCCTTTGTATTGCTCATACACCTTCGCAAAATCCCCTACCGATGGCTGTGACGTAGTGGGAAAACTGGGATGCGTTTTGATCAACTGATGGAACTTCTGTCGGTCAATAGTGATGCCATCTTGATACTGATCTTCACCAAAACGCACATAGAGCGGAACAACCGTCGCAATGCCCAGTTGGCTTGCTTGTTCAGGGGTCAAGTCACACGTGGAATCCGTCACAATTCTGACCATTTGAACTTAGCCCTTCCTCAAGTAAGTGAATGTTAAGATTGATGCGCAGCCGGCTGCGCACAACGCCCCCGATTATGGCACAAGCGAGCGCCTCGCGACCCGTCTGGGTTATAGTTCGCCCTCGCGAAAAGAACATGAAGCAACAGCTCCGTTTGCCTTCATTCGATCAGCCGGCACAGCGCGTTCTTCTCCTGATCGTGGGTCTATTTGTAGCCGCCGGCGGGCTATACGGCCTTGCCTCACCGTTCATGGAAGTGTCGGATGAGGTGCGGCACTATGCCTTTGTTGAACATCTTGCGCAGGGCAACGGCTTGCCGATTCAAGACCCGGCAAGGCGTGGCTTCTACGAGCAGGAAGGCAGCCAGCCCCCGCTCTACTATGCCTTGATGGCGTTGATTGTTCAGCCGTTTGATCGCAGTGACTTTTATGCCCTGGCCCAGTTCAATCCGCACGGGCGACTGGGCCGGGCCGATACCACCCACAACTGGAATCAGTTGATCCACACCGACGCCGAGCAATTTCCCTGGCGCGGCACCGTGTTGGTGATGCACGTGATTCGCTTGCTGGGTGTGTTGATGGGCGCCGTCACCGTGGTGTGCGCCTGGCTGCTTGCGACAGAATTGGTCGGCCCTAATCATCCACAGCGAGCGAGGATTGCGCTCTTGTCCGCATCGTTCGTGGCATTCAACCCGATGTTCGTGTTCATCAGCGCCTCGGTCAACAACGATACGCTGGCAACTATGCTCTCGTCGATTGCGCTGTGGCTGGGGGCGCGCGGCGTGATGCGGGGCGTCACGCCGGCCCACGCGCTGATCCTGGGAATCGTGCTGGGAGGCGCGGCACTGACCAAATCTTCGGCGCTGGCGTTGGTGCTCGCCATTCCGCCGGCCGTTCTGGCTTCAATGTGGCTGCGTGGGCGAAACGAGCGCCGGCCGTTCAGCCTGACGGCAGCGCTACTCACGCTGCTGCGCATCGGCTTACCGATCGCGCTGATCGCCGGCTGGTGGTACGTGCGCAACCAACTCCTATACAACGACTTTACCGGCACAACGATGATGGCACAGATCGCCGGCCCGCGCGAGCAATTGCCCACCCTGGTCGAGCTGTTGGGCGAGTGGGACGGCTTTCGCAAGGCCTACTGGGGGCTGTTCGGCGCCGTCAATATCCCAATGCACAATTGGATTTACCTAGCGCTAGATGCAGTGTGGATCATGGCTGCGTTGGGCCTGGCGCTCACCGGTCTGCATCGATGGCGTGCGTGGAGAGCAGGCGGCCTTTCCGCAATCCACTCGCGCGACATCGCTACGCTGATGTGCCTGGCAGCATTCGGGATCGCGCTGGCCGCACTGGCGCGTTGGACGTCCATCACGCTGGCTAGCCAGGGGCGGCTGCTCTTTCCGCTCATCACGGTGATCTCTGCGCTGACGGCAACCGGCCTTGTGCGATTTTGGGTGATGGCATCTGTCCCTCGCATCGCCCGATTGCTCACACACCGGCTGCAGCCACTGCAACACGGCCTGGCGGTTGCAGTGTGGGTGTTGCCAATTGGACTGGCGCTGTTGACGATGCTGGCGCCGTTTGTGTACATCCGGCCGGCCTATGCGCTGCCCACACGCTTGAGCAATGAATCGCTGCTGCCCGCCGACCTCAACCGCGTCGAGATGCGTTTCGGCCCGGCCATTCGTTGGATCGGCTACCGCGTCGAGCGGGCGCGCTTACAGCCGGGCGATTACTTTGAAGTCAGCTTGTACTGGCAGGGTTTGGAGCCAATGCGCACCAACGAGAGCGCATTCATTCGTCTGTTCGGACGCGATGGCGCACAGGTGGCCTTACTCGATACCTACCCCGGCGGCGGCATGTGGCAGACCACGCGCTGGCAAGCCGGCGAGATCATCGTTGACCGATACCGCCTGCACGTAAGCGAGACGCTTTCTACGCCAACCGTGTTGCGAATGGATGTGGGTTTTTGGAATTTCGACAGCAAAGCTTTTCTGCCGGCCTACGACGGCGCCGGCCAACCAATCGGTCGGCCACGCCATGAAGTGGCAAGCATCACCTCAAACACTCAGCATTCAGCCCTCACTACTCAGCAGCCGGCCGCGCCGCACTTGAGCCACGCTATGCCGATCAGCCTGACCACACACCGAGAAGGCAACCGGCTGCGTGTGATCATGCACTGGCTGGCGACGCAGGACTTCATCGAGGCGTTCACCATCTTCATGCATCTGGTGGATGAGACCGGCGCGCTGGTCGCGCAGGCCGACGGGCCGGCAGACAACGGCAATTTCCCCATCCGTTGGTGGCGACAAGGCGATGTGGTGACCGACGAGCGAACGATTGAGTTGCCGAACGAGATACGTCCAGGCCGCTACCGGCTGGAATACGGCTTCTACCGCCCCGGCGATGGCACTCGCCTACCAGCCTTCGACGCACAGGGCCAACCGATTCCCGATGCCGCCCTTAGGACGGAGGTTGCGATTGAAAATTGAGATGGGTGTTGCAGGTTGTGTACTGGGCTTGGCGCCTTGCACCGCCGCCTGCGATCCGTCCTCTGTGATGTGTACTCTGTGATCCGATCTCCTGATCTGCGATGACCGAATTGCTCTATGGCCGTCATGCTGTACTGGAATGTCTGCGCGCCGGCCGACGCAGCATTCATCGAGTGCTGCTTGCGGAAGGCGTGAAAGACGCGCCGATCTTGCGCGACATCGTGGCGCTGGCGCGCAGCCGGCACGTCCCGATCTTCAACACAGCGCGCCAGAACTTAGATCGGATATCAGATCATCATCAGGGCATTGCTGTGGAAGTAGGCGCCTACCCTTACAGCACCGTGCAGGATATGCTGGCGCTGGCAGCGCAAAAAGGGGAGCCGCCTCTATTGTTGATACTGGATGCCTTGCAAGACCCGCAGAATTTCGGCAACTTGATTCGCACGGTTGAGGCAGCAGGCGCGCACGGCATCATCATTCCACAACGTCGCAGCGTGGCGGTGACGCCGGCAGTGGTCAACGCTTCGGCCGGCGCGACCGAGCACGTATCCATCGCCCAAGTCGTCAATCTGGCACGCGAGGTCGAAGCGCTGAAAGCGCGAGATGTGTGGATTGCCGCACTGCAAGACGATCCGCGCGCACAAGAGCTGTACGCCGGCGATCTGCGCGGCGCGTTGGCGTTGATCGTGGGGAGCGAGGGCGAAGGTGTCAGCCGGCTGTTGCGCGAGCGGGCCGACTTCTTGTTCAAGCTGCCAATGCGCGGGCGGATTGAGTCTCTGAACGCATCTGTGGCCGGAGCAGTGGCGTTGTATGAGATTCTGCGGCAACGTTTGCCCGCTTATAATCGCCGATCATGATCCGCGATCTTCTCAGGCGTCTCATCGTCCAAGCGATCGAAAAAGCCCAGCGCCGGGGCGACTTGCCCACATTTGAGATTCCGTCGATCACCGTTGAGCACCCCAAGCAAGCCAGCATGGGCGACTACGCCACATCGGCCGCGATGCAATTGGCGCGCGCCGTGCGCCTGCCGCCGCCACAGATTGCGCAAACAATCGCCGCTCACTTGGAGCTGGGAGACATGGCCACGGCAGAAGTCGTGTCCGGCTACATCAACTTTCGCCTAACGGCGGCGTTCCTCAGCCGGCAAGTGGATGCCATCATCGCCGCCAGCGAGCACTGGGGCGATATCGACCTAGGCCAAGGCCAATCGGTGCAAGTCGAGCACGGGAGCGCCAATCCCACCGGACCGCTCACTGTAGCCGCCGGGCGAAATGTGGTGATCGGCGATACCTTGGCCAACGTCCTGGAAGCAGCCGGCTATCAAGTGCATCGCGAATGGTATGTCAACGACGCCGGCAATCAGATCCGCCATTTTGGGGCCAGCGTATATGCGCGCTACATGCAACTCCTCGGCCATGACACGCCTTTCCCCGAAGATGGCTATCGCGGGGACTATGTCATCGACATCGCCAAGCAGATCATCGCGCGCGAGGGCGACCGCTACGCCGGCCTGCCCCGCGACGAGGCGCGGCGGGCGCTCGGCCAACTAGGCATCGATGCTATGATGGATAGCGTGCGCGCCTCGCTGGCGCGCATCGGCGTGCGCTACGACAACTTCTTCTCAGAACGCAGCCTGTATGAGAGCGGCTTGTTCGAACGTGTGCTGCCGATCTTACGTGAAAAGGGCTTACTCATCGAGCACGACGGCGCGCTGTGGTTCAGCGAGGATGGCTCGCCGATCGCAGACGCCGGAACGCCAATCGCCGATCTAGACGACTCCGCCAAATCCAAACTCCAGAATCAGAAATCCAAAGTCGTGCAGGCCGTTGTCATTCGCTCGCCCAAGGTGATTGCCGATCCTGCCGAACGTCCGACTTACTTCGCCAGCGACATCGCCTATGTCTGGAACAAGCTGGTCGAGCGGGGCTTTGACCGCGCCATTTACGTGTGGGGTGAAGACCACCAGGGCGACGTGCCGCGCCTGATTGCTGCAACCAAAGCGTTGGGGCTGGATCCGAGTCGGATCACCCTGCTGATCTATCGCTTCATCACGTTGATGCGGGGCGGGCAAGAGGTGCGCATGGGCAAACGCGCTGGCAACATCGTCACACTCGATGATGTGGTGGATGAAGTGGGCGCCGATGCCACGCGCTATGTGCTCTTGTCACGCTCGATTGACACGAAGATTGTGTTTGATCTGGACGTTGTGAAACAACAATCCGAAGACAATCCGGTGTTCTACCCACAATACGCCCATGCCCGCATTTGCTCGATCTTCCGCAAGGCGGCGGAGCAAGAGGAGAGTGCGAGAGCGGGAGAGCAGACATATGAGCATCCGAGCGAGTTGAACCTGATTCGCAAATTGCTGGAACTGCCCGAAGTGATTGAGCTGGTGGCAGCTACGTTACAACCGCACCACTTGACGGTTTACGTCCAAAGCCTGGCCACGACGTTCAACGCTTTCTACCGCGACTGCCGGATCATCGGCGAAGCGCCGGCAGTGTATGCGCGTCGCATGAAACTGGCCCGCGCCAGCCAAATCGGTCTGGCGCGCGTCTTGAGGTTGATGGGTATGAGCGCGCCGGAGCGCATGTGACCCGTCTGCGACGATGCAGCGCATCAGATGCGGCGCATCAGATGCGGCGCACGTTGCAGCCGGCCGGCGATCTAAAATCCAAGCATTCACAACTACAAACCGGAAACCGAAACGTGGGGATTAAACCAGATCACTGGATTCGGCGCATGGCGCTAGAACACCGCATGATCGAGCCGTTCGTCGAAAGCTCGATTCGCAAAGGTGTGGTCAGCTTCGGCCTGTCCTCATACGGCTACGACATCCGCGTGAGCAACGAATTTAAGATTTTCACCAACGTCAATTCGGCGATCGTCGATCCGAAGCATTTCGATTCGGGTTCGTTCGTTGATTTCATCGGCGACGTGTGCATCATCCCGCCGAATTCGTTCGTGCTCAGTCGCACGGTGGAATACTTCCGCATTCCGCGCGACGTGCTCACGATTTGTCTGGGCAAATCGACCTATGCACGTTGCGGGTTGATCGTGAACGTCACGCCGCTGGAGCCGGAATGGGAAGGATATTTAACTTTGGAGATCAGCAATACCACCCCGCTGCCGGCCAAAGTGTACGCCAACGAAGGCATCGCGCAACTGATCTTCCTGAGCGGGGACGGCGTGTGCGAACAGAGCTACGCCGACAAGAAAGGCAAATATCAGGGTCAGAGCGGGGTCGTGCTGCCGAGAATTGAGCAGTGAAGCGCCAAACCGACCATCTGGAATGAACACTGCCGATCAGGAAGCAAGCAAGCTGCAGCAGGAGATACCACCTGCCGAGCAGCCTCTCGCGTATCGCGCCGCCCGCAACGCTGTGTGGGCAGCGCTCGGTTCATACTGGGTGATCGGATTTGGCTTCATCGCCAACATCTTGCTCATACGCTTGTTGACGCCAGCGATCTATGGCGAGTTTGCGCTGGCGATGTTTTTCTACACGTTGTTCGACTTGCAGGGAAAGGTTGGATTGAATTTCGCCTTTGCCCAACAGCGCCATATCGATGGCGAGACAGTAGGCACACTGGCAACGCTGAGCGTCCTTCTTGGCACAGGCACGCTCTTGGTCGCGTTGCTAGCGGTTCCGATCTTGGTGGCGCTAGGATACCCTCACATGACCGTAGTCACCATGGTGATTATGTGCGGACTGTCCTTTGTGGGAAGCTGGCTGGCAGCGTTCGGTATCGTCCTCGAAACGACGCTCCACCTCAAACCGCTTAGCATTGCAACGGCTGTCGCCACGCCGCTGTCTTATTTGCCGGCTTTCTGGTTAGCCCTTCAGGGCTTGGGGCAATACAGCCTGGTCAGCCAACACGCAGCGTATAGCCTGGCCATGATGGCCGCGACCTTACTCTACATACTACTCGTCCGGCGCGACCTGTTGCGCATGCGCTGGCGCTACTGGCCAGCACTGGCGCGGCAGTACTTAAGATTCGGAGTCGCCAGCGGCATGGGCAATTTCCTCTCTAGCTTGCTGACGACTGCTGACAATTTCATCCTGGGCACGATCGGCGGAGCGACGACGCTAGGATACTACGACCGCGCTTATCGCCTGGCACAGTGGCCGGCACTCCTGCTGAACACAGTCATTGGACGAGCAGCCGTGTTTACCTATGCTCAGGTGCGCGACGTACCTCAGCGACTCCAGCGTTCCGTCGAGGTGATGCTGTGGATTTCAGCACACATCGCCACACCGATTGCTCTGGCGCTCTTTCTCAGCGCGCCCGACCTAGTGCGGCTACTCTTTGGCGAGCCATGGCTGCCCTCTGCGCCGCTGCTGCGCATCCTGCTGCTCGCAGCAATCCTTCGCCCGCTGTGGGAGAACGTCTGGGCAATCTTCATCGGTATTGGTATGCCAAAGCGGATCATCGAGCTATCTATCTTTCAGCTAGTGGTGCTTGCCATCGTTGGCGCAGCACTTTCGATGATGTTATCGGCAACCGGCACGGCGCTCGCCGTGGTACTGATGTTCGGCGCCGGATTAACAGTAGCCTATCACTGGCTTCAGCGCATCGTCTCACTACACAAGATTCACAGTGTGCTGACCAGTCCACTAGTTGCTGCGGCACTTACGCTGGCTGGCTATCTGCTTCTAGTGCGACTGATTGGCAACCAGCATCCGCTGTGGTTCTCAGTCGCTTGGAAGGTAGCCTGGGGAGTCGGTGGGTTTATGCTCTTCTCG
>JANWVJ010000118.1 GCA_025056895.1 Thermoflexales bacterium | reverse complement strand
ATAAGATTATCAAAAGAGTAACTGAAACGAGGTATTGACAGAATCTCATCTGATCTGGTAAGCAGAAAGAGAGGAATCTTTAAAAGTCGTCTTGAATTAACGGAGCTTGAAATGGTTTTGAGCTGCGTAATAAAGGTGTAAATATGAATTTTCATGCAAGAATGTTTGGACGTATTCTAGTAGTTTGTTTGCTTTCGTTGAGTGTGTTGCCGTTATGGCCATCTCGTCCGGCTGCTGCGACCTGGCCCCCTGCCAGCACCCTATACGGCGCAGCCTTTCGGAACGGGGTCTTCAACACCATCTGCTCGGTCACCATCACCAACTGGAGCGACTTTGACACGGTTGTCACCGTCACGCCCAACGGCTATCCTGGCGTGGCAGAAACCGTGCCGGCCAAGCAAAGCAGAGTCTGGGGGGCTACGATCATTCCCAGCGGCGTCGAGACATGGGTGACGGCCCAGAGCAATAATGGCGCATCCCTCACCGGCACGATTCGCTGTCGTGCAACCGACAGCAGCTTGGACTCACTGGCCGTAGACGAGATGATCCCCTCCTCCGGCGCTGCGACGATCCCCTTCATCCCTTCAGCCGGCGGCGGCTACTTTGTCGGCGCGCCGCAGAACGGCACAGCTTATCGGATCAGCGACGGCGCGACGCTTGGCGCCGTGTCGGGCTATAGCTGGACCAAGCCGGGCGCGGACGAGGGCTATGTGCGTGGAAATGCGGCTCAGGTCATGCGCGGGAACGGAATCACCAGCGGCGGCGGACGAGCAAGCATGACAGCCTTGCCCGATGCGTATGCCGGCCGCACGGTCGTTTTCCCGCGCGTCTTCAAAGACAGCGGGGCTCTGCCTCAGGGGTCATTGTTGAACCTGGTCAACGTGGGAACGTCCTCGGCAACGATCAACCTCACCGCTTATGAGCAGGGGACGGGGAACACATCCACCTACGGCCCGCTGACTTTGCCGGCCAATCGTGCTGTGCGCATTCGCATTCCTGAAGATTGGAATCCGCCCTTTGGCCCGATGAGTGTGGTGGCTGAGGCGCAGGAAGCCGGCGCGCAGCTTTTAGGAAGCGTGTCGGTCTATCGCGGCTCGACAAATTGGCTGCCTGCTTCAATCACGTTCATGGACCTGTCGGCTGCACCGAGCGGCCAGCGTGCCTTCGCTACCCTGACTCGAGCGACTTTCCGCCGCAATGTCCCGACGGGCGAAGGCACAGGGATTGTCGTCATGAACACGTCGAGGCATAACAATGTGCCGATTCGGGTGGTGTTGCGCAATGCGTCGGGCGCAGTGCTACTCAACAACGTCTACACGTTGAACGCTTTCCGACGCCAGGCTATCCTGCTGACTGACGATACGACCTATCCGGCCGGCGAGTATTCGGTCGAGGCTTACCCAGCTGTAGTGCATTGCTTGATCAAAATGTGATCAAAAAGCCCTTGACGTGCCGCAGAGAAATGAAAAGATACTTTGTGAAGCAGACCAATGCACGTTTACTCTTTTCGATAGAGAGGGCAAATCATGTTGAGCCGACACCTGCATCAGGGCATGTCACTGGTGGCCGCTGCTACGCTGGCGCTGGCGAGCCTGCCGGCGACGATGCCTACAAGACTGGCCGAAGCGGCGCCGGCCCCGCCACCAGGGACGTGGATCACCGAGCGATTTGACTATGGGCGTACCAGCCGAGTGAACAACGCCAGTGCATCCATTTCTGCGCCGTCTATCAAGTGGGCGTACCCAGTGGGTGGTGGGCCGAGTGTCTGGATGCATGACGTGACCGGTGCAAACGGTTTGCCGGATGGGGTGCCGGAGCTGATCACCTATGGCGCCGGCCGTGTGCGCGCGTATGATGTGTCTGGCAGTCCGCCGACCTTGCTGTGGCAAACTGAGCAGTTACCCTCCGGCATGCGACTCGGCTTTGTGGGCGACCTGGACGGCAACGGCTCCGTCGAGTTGATCGTTCAGGCATGGTTGCCGATGAGGATACTCGCAGTGCGGGGCCGCGACGGCGCCGTGCTGTCGCGCATTGACCCGCTGCAACCCTATCCAACCAATGCAGGATATCTAGAAGTGCAGGTTGGTGACGCCAACAACGACGGCCGCTTGGAGGTGTTCTTTTATGACGAGGCGTTTCCCGGCGGCGGGCCAACCATTTACACCTATGCCGGCGGCGCCGCCAGCCCACAACTCTATGCGCGCTTCACGGCGCTGGCAGGTGGTGGCTGTTGTCGATTTCCCCAAGCGCTGCTTGCTGACTTGAACGGCGACACGGTGCCGGAGGTGACCTACCACATGAACGATTCGGTTCACATTGTGCGCACCACCGGCCCCTTAGCTTGGACGATCGTGTCTTCGTTTAACATACCCGGCGCGTCTACCGATGAGTATGCCGGCCTTTGGATTGCAGATGTGGCTCCCAATGCCGGCCTGGAGATCGTGCATGGCGGTCGGTGGGGGCGTCTGCGTGCAATTAATGTTGCTCCCAGCACCCTGGCGATGTCGGTGGTGTATGCACACTCTTTTAGTCTCTCTTTTGCGGATTGGCGACTCCCTGTGGCTGTCGGCGATCTGGACGGCGTGACCGGACTGGAGATAGTGCTTGCCCCATCCGGCGACACCGATCCGGTGCAGATCCGCGCCGGCAGCACCGGCGCCTTGCTCGCCACGGCGCCGGCAGGGCGCAAATATGTTGACTACAACCTGGCAGCCTACACGCTTGCGCAACTCGATGCCGACGCGCCGCTCGAAATGGTGCTGCAAGACTCGACAAATGTGTATGTGTATCAGGGCGTCCTCAGCCTGTCTCATACCCTTACAGATGCAGCAGCAGCGCCGTGGAGAGGGCCTGCTTACCTGATCGACCCCCGCTTTGGCAGCCTCCACCGCAACTTCACGCTGGACCTCAACGGAGACAGTATCAACGAGTTGTTGGTGTATCACCGCAATCCGGCGCGCCTTGCCGCCTACGATGTTTCCGGTTCCGCCCCAATCCTGCGCGGCCAGTATGTTTTCCCGGCCGGTGTCAACATGAGCCTCGAATACTTCGGTAACACGCCTTTCGGGCGTGGTCTGGTGCTGAGTGGCAGCGATGGCAACGTGTATCTCCTGGATGCCACGTTCAACCTGCGCCGGCAGTTATATGCAGGCACTGGGTTAGTAGGGCCATTCGTCGTCGATACGAATGGCGACGGACAACGCGAAGTGCTGTTCCGGAGTGCGCGCGGTGAATGGGTGAATCTCAACCCGCTCACGGCTACCTTCAGCACCCCGCCGGCTGTGAACTATGTCACAAACTGGGGCCCACTGGCTCTGCGACCACTTTCGGCTTTTCCCCAGGCGGCGGTTGTGCCGCTCATTAGCACACCGCCCACGTGGGCTTTCCCAATGATTAATATCAGTCAGGCGCCGACTTACACCCTGCAACTGCGGACGAAGAACCCTATCGGCGGCGCGGAGGCTGTGATCGTCAGCCGGGTATTCACCGAGGGCTATGGCTATCCGGTAGCGTTAGGCTTGGGCCAGCTTGTTGGCGGAGCGGGGTCAAGCTGGGATATGTTTGTTAGTCTTGGACAATCGTATTCTGGCCCACCCGGCCAGATGCATGCCCTGAATGGCGCTACGCTGCAGACGCTGTGGACCGCCTATCGCCTGGCAGGTTCACTCGCAGCGGCGGTTGCCGATACGAACGGGGACGGGATAGATGATCTGATAGCAGTACCTGTTTTTCAGCCTCAGGTGCGCCATGGAAGCACCGGCGTGAATTTAATTTCCTCTGCGCCCCTGGCAGGTTACGGAGCTTATGCAATGGTTGATAACCTGGATCCTGACGCTGACCTCGAAGCAGTTTTCTACGGAGGGTCCAGCGGCAATGTCCAGGCGCATGACCTCGGAGCCGGCCCGCCGGCTCTGAAGTGGTTAATCACCGATACGCTCGGTACGCTGCGTGCGACGGCAGCGATTGCAGCCGTAACGCCTGGGAATGGGCGCGATATTGTGTATGCCTTTGGCAACGGTACGGTGGCCGCCTATGAGGGCATCAACGGCACATTGATCTACAGCCGCGCGCTGGGGATTGGGTTCGACACAGCCACGTGCGCGCCAAATATCAATACGCCGGCGTCCTACCCCGGTTGGCAGCGTGAGATTTACGAGAGTATCTGCCCCGGCGCGGGGCGATTTGCAACCCTTGAGCCGCCGGTGGTTGCGAATATAGACGGTGAGCCGAACGACGAGATTCTCGTCTCTTCAGGCAATGGCTACCTGTACGCTCTGAATGCCGAAAACGGTTCGCTGCGCTGGGCTTATAACTTCTTCTACCCCATGGGCAGCGTGACCGTCGCCAATGTGGACGGCGACTCGGATCTGGAGATTCTGGTCAGTGTAGCAGATGGGTATCTCTATGCGCTCGATCAGGCCGGCCTGGCCAGACCTCAAAGTGCATGGGACGGGGCGGGCGCGCTGGAGGTGCAGGACATTGACGTGCAGGTGGATACGCAGTGCTTCGAGGCGACCTGGCGCGTTACGGCTGATCCCAGCAATGGCTTACCGCAGGGCTTCCGCGTTGCCATTCGCGACGAGACCGGCACGTTGGTGAGCAACGGCTATCTAGATGTCCCCTACACGATTGGTGCAGTGGCGGCAATGAAGGCTTGTTACAACGACGCCGATCCGAACCGCCGGCTGGTGACCAACCTGTTGCGCGGCAAACGCTATTTCGCCGAAGTAATCAACTACCAGGGCATCCTCACCTCGGCGCCGAGCTTCAGTGACGGCGTGCTGATCGCCGAAGTGGCCGACTTCAGCGGCAGTGCCAAGTTCGCCCAACCGGCTACCGTGACGCCAGGCGGAAGTGTGACCTGGACGGTGACGGTGCGCAACAGCGGCGTGTATTCCGGACAAGCGCAACTGAGCGATCCGATCCCGCTCAATACGACTTACGAAGCCGGCAGCCTAAGCGCCAGTTTTGGATTCGCCGCGTACAACAGCGCCCTTAATCGGATTGAATGGCAGGAGACGCTCGAGCCCGGCCAGGTTGCTACGATCACTTTCCGTACAACGGTGAATGCAGCCTTCGGCACCGGCCTCATCCGCAACGAGGCGCAGATTACCGACCTCACCAACGGTCTCGTCAAGCAGATAGAGGCAACCGTTGCAGTGAACGCGCCTAACCTAAGCAGCGCTGTCAAGCTGGTCAGCGCGATCCAGGCGTTCCAGACCGATGTGCTGACCTACACCATTCGCCTGACCAACACCGGCTCGACCACAGCGACAGGTGTGCTGGTGGACGATCCGCTACCCGGTGGTGTCAACTACGTTGCCGGCAGTCTGAGCGCGAGCGGCGGTTCGGGCAGCGCAACCTATAACAGTATCCTCAAGCGCGTGCGGTGGACAGGTGTGCTGGGTCCGGGCCAGACATTGGAGGTGGCCTTCCGCGCCCAGGTTGCGATGGTGAACGGTGTGATCAACAACTGCGCGGCGATCAACGATGGCGTCGGGCCGGTCTTCCAACGCTGCGCGCTGACGGTGGTCGGCTTCGGTGGGCCGTTGATCCAGACACTGAAGACCTCCGACCGTTTGACCTATAACCCTGGTGACCCAATCACCTACACCATCGTGGTGTCGAACGTCGGGACGCAGCCGGCCAGCGTCGTCCTCAATGACCCCTTGCCGGCAGGCGTGACGGTGAATGCAGTGGCGCAATTCCCGCCCGGCGGCGCGCTGAACTTCTCAACCAGCAATGTGAGCTGGCAAGGTGTGCTCAATGCCAACGGATATGTGGTGCTCACTATTCGCGCTCAGATCGCCGGCTCGCTTACTGACGGCGTGCTGGTCAACCGCGCCTTCATCACTAACACCACCACGAACGTCGGCCAGCAGGCAGTGCGCGAAGTGGTGGTGGGCAATGCGCCGTTCATCAACGGCGACAAGCAGGGCAACCCGCTAGGCGCTCGTCCGGGTGATACGGTTACCTATACCATCCGGTTGTTCAACACCGGTACGACCATCGCGACGAATGCTGTGCTGACTGACCCACTGCCGTTCGGGATGGCGCATGGAAACTATGTGACTGCCAGCGTCGGTGCGGTAACTTACAACCCAACGTTGCAACAGCTCCAATGGAGCGGGCCGGTGTTCATTACCCAGCCCACGGTGGTTACGTGGAGAGTGACGGTGCTGGAATCGGCGCCGCTGGCCGGCACGGTAGTCAACCAGGCTTTCTCGTATGACAACGTGAGCGACTATGATCAATTCGTCGCTACGACAGCGGTGAACATACCGGCGGGCAAGGCGTTGATCCGTGGATATGTGTACAGCGGCACACTCGACACGCCGCTACCGGGGGTTCTCCTCAGTGCCAGTGGCCTGAGCGGAACGGTGAGCGGTTTCAGCAACGCCGGTGGATTCTTCAGCATCCTAGTGGATGCCGGCACCCAGCCCCAAAACTATGCATTGTTCATGTCTGTCCCGGCCGGACTGGTTTCGCTGTCGCCCAATCCGGTGGGACTGGCTGCTGTGGTCGAAGGCGATGTGCGCGATGCCATCTTCCGTGTTGCGGCGCCGGCACCGCCTGGCTTTGGCTGGATCAAAGGTGTGGTGTTCAACGATGCGAACGGCGATGGCCAGCGCAACATCTTCAGTGAGCCGGGCATTCCCGGCGTGAATGTGCAAACGAGCAGCGGACAGTCTGCTCAAACGGCCGGCGATGGCAGCTACTACTTCCTCGTGCCGGCAGGCTCGCGGACGATAACGCAGACCAATCTGGCCGGCTGGGTCTCGACGACACCGGATGTTGTGGTGCTGACAGTCGCTTCGCAGGGCGCGTACGAGGTGAACTTCGGCGACCGCATCTGTGAAGCCGGCGCGCAATCGTGTACGCCGCCGCCGGCCGGCATGACGTGGTTAGTGGGCTACGTGTATGAAGATACTGACCAGGCGTTGAACGTCCCCGACGGCCTCATCGGCGGTACAGATCTTCCATTAGGAGGTGTGCTCATCACAGTGGACGACGGTCCGAATACCTATACAGCGACCACGAACGTGAACGGGTTCTATGAAGTACTAGTAAACGCGGCTTCGCTGGCCTCGGTGGAGGCGGCACTGCCGAGTGGCTACCTCTCCCTTACGCCGAACCCCGTGGGCATCAACTTGCCGGCCGGCCAAATGCGCCGGATGGACTTTGGGCTGGTCAACACTGCCAACTTGCCGTGCGATAGCGGCACACATGGCATTGTGAATGGGTTCGTTTATTCGGACACACTTGTAAACGGACAGTTCATCATCGGTGTCGATCAGCCAACTCTGACGCCGGCGGTGGTGAGCGTGTTCACGAAGACCCAGAACACAAACTGGATGTATGCATTCACCTGTGTGGCTGCTGCGAGTGTGTCGGTTAGTTCGACGAATCCAGCCGGCTACACCAACACAACGCCCAACAGTGTGAATGCGACTGTGAACAACGCTCAGGCGACACGGGTGGACTTTGGTAAGGCGTTCCAGAGCATACCGCTCGGTCTGCGTTACGCCTATGTGCCGATCGTGCAACGACCGTAGAGAAAGCCTTCAGATGTGAAGTGGAAAGTCAGGGGTTGGGTTGTGATCCAATCCCTGGCTTTTCGATGTAGTGAGAGTGCAGTAACGACATCGAGTTCGGCAATGACCTTTGGGATTGCCGGGTTTCGCGAATTTACGAACGCGCTACGTGAGCAGCCGGCATGGCGGGCGGAACTGCGCCGGCTGGCGCTGACAGACGAGATTTTGGAGCTGCCGGCTGTTGTCAATCTTCTGTCCGAAGAGGTCGTCGAGCGGGCCGAGGCGGAAGGGGTCGGGTTGCTTTAACTTGCCGATGAGGTTGTACCTGTCATTTCTGTGACCGATGGTGTGATGGCGCTCTCTGCCGGCAGCTTTTCAATCCATGCTGCTATTTCATCGCTGCGGTAATGAGATAGGTTCCGTAAAACATGTCGGCTGTCTTGCGCCAGTTGACGCGCAGCCGAATGGTTGCCGCGCTCGGCGCAAACTCTCGCCAGCCCGAAGCGATTGAGCGCAGCTAAGTCGGTGAAACCCCGCTCCGTCGCGATCTCCAGTCCACGGGTGAACACGAGTTCGGCTTGTTCAACTTGTCCTTGCTCTAGGTGCCATTCGCCCAGTTCCACTCGCACGCTTGCGGCATACCATGTCAGAGTATGTCGTTCGGCCAACGTGAGCGCCTCCAGCAAATGAGTGTGCGCCTGCTGGTGCTTACCTTGGCGCATGTGCAGCACACCTAACGCATGTTCCAGCAGGACGATGTTTGGTAAGTCGTTGAGCTGGTGGGCGATGGGCAATGCTTCATTGTAATAGTGCTCAGCCTGCGCGCAGTCCCCCCGATCAAGGGCGATCACTCCCAGCGCGGTCAGCGCATGCAGCATGCGCTCACGAAAGTCGATTTCGCGCGCTAAGGCGAGACCAGCTTCCAGGTAGCCGACCGCTTCGGCGTGCCGATTGCGTTGCCGGCACAATATGCCGAGGTTAATCAAAGCTGCAATTTCCGCCGCCGGCTGGTTCAGTTCACGCGCCAACGCAGCGATTTGGCGTAGCTCCTCTTCGGCTTGATCGTATAGTCCCAAATGACTCAGGGCAGCGCTGTACGTGGTCAGTACCTTGAGCTGCCAGGCCGGCTGATTGGGCAAGTCCTCCAGGCCGAACGCCTCATTGCAGACATTCAACGCTCCCTGAGCATCGCCGGCTTGCAGGTGCGCTCTGGCCAAATTCGCCAGTGCAGCCGGCAAAGTGGCCGGCGCGTCGCGCCTCGCACATTCAACCGCTTGCCTCAGACAGGCAATAGATGCCGACAAGTCGCCGCTCCAAATCAACGCTTGCCCTCGTCGAATCTGATGCTCGCAAAGATGTGCGGCGCAGCGCGCGTCATCTGAGTGATGGTGTGCTGCGGCATCCAACAGTTGCCTGGCTAGTTCGCGCAGCCCGTAACGCTCCAGCCGATCAAATAACACATGGACAAAGTGATCGGCAGCCGCAGGCAGACCTAATTCAAGTGCCGTCTGAACGGCAGCTATGGCGAGCGGCCACTGTTCGGCTGTTAGCGTGTCAGTGGGTTGCATCGGTCGGCTGGGCAGCTTAAGGACTTGCATCATGTGTTGCACCAGCGCGCATCGCGCAGCGTCGTAGGTCGCCTTATTGATCGGATGAGCGATGGTGGTGTGCCAATCTACGATTGCTGGGTGGATGGTGTAGGCCCCCTGCCAGTGCTCGACCAGCCCGGCGTCTACCAGTCGATCCAGCGTGTGCAGGGCTGCCAGTTTGCTCTTCAGAACGGATTGCAACACGGCGCAAGCGGTGTCTTCATCGAAAGTGGCCGGCTTGGGCGGAAGCGCGCACAGCGCCGCCAGCCCTTGTTGCTGTTCTGGGCGCAGCAATGAAACGCTCACTTCGATGGTTTCGCCCAATGAGCGGGTATGGCTGTCTGGCCCTTCGGCTTGGGTGAGCGACGCACGCAGCGCCAGCCGCATGTGTGCCCGGCGCAGATTTTGGAATGCGGCTGTGA
>JANWVJ010000117.1 GCA_025056895.1 Thermoflexales bacterium | reverse complement strand
CGTGCGGGGCGTGCGTATCGGTGTTCCACGTGAATATTTCATCGAAGGGATGCAGGTGGACGTGGCCGAGGCCGTGCGCGCCGGCATTGATCATCTGCGCGCGCTTGGCGCACAGGTGATCGACGTTCACTTGCCCAGCACACACCTGGCGCTGCCGGTGTACTATTTGATCGCCACAGCCGAGGCGTCGGCCAATCTAGCTCGTTTTGACGGCGTGCGCTATGGTGTGCGCGTAGCCGGCGCAGACCTCATTGACACCTATCGCAAGACACGCGGGCACGGGTTCGGGGCAGAGGTCAAACGGCGCATCATGCTGGGCACATACGCACTCAGCGCCGGATACTACGATGCGTATTACATCCGCGCGCAGAAAGTGCGCACTCTGATCAAGCAGGAATTCGAGCGCGCGTTCGCCGAAGTAGACCTGATTGTTGCCCCAACCTCACCCACAACAGCCTTCAAGATCGGCGAAAAGACCGATAACCCCATTCAGATGTATCTATCGGACATCTTCACTCTCACGGTAAATCTGGCCGGCATATGTGGAGTCAGCGTCCCCTGCGGCTTCGACTCAGCCGGCCTGCCAATCGGCATGCAATTGATGGGTGCGGCATTCAATGAGGCGATTGTGCTGCGCGTCGCCGACGCGTTTCAGCGCCATACACGCTGGCATCTCGCCAAACCTCCGCTCAGCGCTGCCTAATCCCCCGCGAGCGCGCGGACAGGGCACAACCTTGTGCGTGGCGTCCCGATCATCTTTCGTCCTGCCCGGCACACTTCTCGCAAATGTGTTCTAATCTGGTTACTGATTACTGACTACCGACTTCTGACCATGAACCTGATCATTCCTCTGGCCGGCTTCGGCACGCGTCTGCGACCGCACACTTACACCAAACCGAAGCCTCTGATTAATGTGGCCGGCAAACCGGTTTTGGGGCACATCCTCGATCGCTTCGTCACCGGCGACACCGACATAGACGAAGTTGTGTTCGTGGTGGGTTTTCTCGGCGAACAGATCCACGACTATGTGAGCCGGCACTATCCGCGCCTGCGCGCGCATTATGTGGAGCAAAAAGAGTTAAACGGCCAAGCAGCGGCCATCTTGTTGGCGCGCACTTTGGTGAGCGGACCGACGTTGATCGTGTTTGTGGACACGCTCGCGCAGACCGATTTATCTGTCTTGCGCGACGAGCAAGCCGATGGGGTGATCTTCGTCAAAGAAGTTGAGGATCCACGCCGCTTTGGCGTAGTGCAGTTGAACGCGGCAGGCTACATCAGCCGCTTTGTCGAAAAGCCGGCCAGCCTGGATAACCGGCTTGCCGTCATCGGCATGTACTACGTGAAAGAAGTTGATCGGCTTATGGCCGCGTGTGAAGAATTGATCGCGCGCGACATCAAAACACAAGGTGAGTATTTTCTGGCCGACGCCCTCAACCTGATGATCGAGGGGGGCGCGCGGCTGCGCACGGCGCAAGTGGAGGTCTGGCTGGACTGCGGAAAACCCGACACTGTGCTGGAGACCAACCGCTATTTACTAGAGCACGGCCACGACAACAGCAGTGCCTGGAACGAATGCGATTGTGTGATTGTGCCGCCGGTACACATTCATCCCTCGGCGAGCATCGTGCGCAGTGTGATCGGCCCTTACGCGACGATCGCAGAAGGATGTCAGATCGAAAGCAGCGTGGTGCGCGATAGCATTGTGGATGCCGGCGCGCGGGTGACCGATCACGTGCTGGCCCGTTCTCTGATCGGACGCGATGCGCTGGTGATCGGCCGGCCACGCCGCTTTAATGTCGGCGATTCCAGCGTCGTCGGCTTCGATTCTGAGTAGCGTCTGTTGACGCTTGACACATCGTTGAGAGCATGTCTCTCTAATTCCTTTAATCCCCCTATCGACCCAGACATCACTCCATGAGACAGTTTATTTCCAGGCGCGTTGCTTCTGTTCCGCCGTCGGGCATACGCAAATATTTCGACATTGCCGCCACGATGCCAGATGTGATCTCGCTGGGCATCGGCGAGCCGGACTTTGTCACTCCAGAGCCGATCATCGAAGAAGGGATCGCTTCTTTGCGGCGCGGCGAAACACACTACACTAGCAACTCCGGCACGATTGAACTGCGCAAAGCAATCAGCGATCACCTGGATCGGCTGTATGGCGTGCGCTATCACCCAGAGGATGAAGTTCTAATCACCGTCGGAGTGAGCGAAGGATTGTATTTGGCGCTCACCGCGATTTGCGACCCCGGCGACGAGGTGATCGTGCCCCAACCGTGCTTCGTAGCCTACACAGCGGAAGTGATGTTTGCCGGCGGCGTTCCCGTCTCCATATCTTGCCGGGTTGAGAATGACTTCATGGTGACCGGAGCAGAAATCACAGCCCACCTCACCCCACGCACGAAAGCGATTCTGATCGGCTACCCCAACAACCCCACCGGCGCTGTGATGAGCCGCGAACGCATGCTAGAAGTGGCAAGCTTGGCGGAGAAACATGACTTGCTGGTGATCAGCGATGAGATTTACGACCGGCTGGTGTACGGGGTGGAACATGTGTGCTTTGCTGCTCTGCCGGGTATGAAAGAGCGCACCTTTTTGCTGGGCGGTTTCAGCAAAGACTACGCCATGACCGGCTGGCGCATCGGCTACCTGGCCGGCCCGGCCGAACTGGTCGCGGCAGCGCGCAAGATTCATCAATACACCATCATGTCTGCGCCGACCATCGCACAAATGGCCGCCCTGGTTGCTCTGCGCGACGGCGAGCCTCATGTGCAGCACATGTTGGCCGAGTACGACCGCCGGCGCAAATTGATCGTGAGCGGGTTGAACACGCTTGGGTTGGACTGCTTCGAGCCGCGTGGCGCATTCTATGCCTTCCCTTCGGTGCATCGCACAGGTATGAGCGACGAGGAGTTCGCCGATAAGCTGCTACTGGAAGAGCAGGTAGCATGCATTCCCGGCAGCGCTTTCGGCGCTGGCGGAGAGGGCTTTGTGCGCATGTGCTACGCCACCGCCTATGACAAAATCGAGCAGGCCCTGGAACGAATGCAACGCTTTATGCGCCGACACGGTTAGCGCGTCGTGTGCTGCATGCAATAGGCCGCACGGCACTCGCCCTCTACCTGTCTGAATCCTGTAGACATCCTGTAGGATTCACCGGTGACACCTGCCTCGTGCTTGCTTATGCTGGATAGCATGAGCAAGCAACGATTTGAATACAAAATTGTGTACATGGATATGCGCGGACGCGCATCCGCCGAAGGTGAGGAAACACTGATTCAGGACGGCGAACGCATGACGGCTTTTGGGCGCCGGGTTCTGAATGAATTAGGTGTAAAGGGCTGGGAGCTGGTCGGCATCCACATGCAGCCGATGGGAACGGCATTTTACGTCTTCAAGCGCCCGCTGGGTGAGGGAGAATCGCCGGAACCGCCCAAGCCGATCAAAGGCGAAGTGAAAGTGTAAGTGCCCCATCAGGGGCGTTGCCCTTCAGCAACGCCCCTGTCCTTACTCACACTGCCGGCATGATCCTCTTCGATTAGCAAATCGGCATGTATCAAAAGAACAGGCGTAAGCAAAGGCAGCACCTTGGCCTACGCCTGATATGCCCCTTTTCTGAAATGCACCCAACGGGCAATGCACCATGCTCGCATCACAGGCTGGCCGGCAATGAGTACTGACTCGCCAACTCCTGCGCTGGACACATTTCTACAAGCCGCCCTAGACGCGGTGGGCGACGTGATCGTGCGCGCCATCGAGCGCCTAGACCGCGCGCTGGCTGAGTTGCCGCCGGATACCGCCGGCGCACACGAGATCAACGTCGCACGGCAATTGCTGGAATCGGCGGCCCGCATTGCCCACCAAGCCCAGCAAGCAGATGCGCTGAGCGATGCCGGAGATGGCGCGCCGCGGCAGAACAACGAGGACTACTTACCGCCCATGCCACCTCTGACGGCGCGTGAGGAAGAAGTGCTGCGCCTGATGGCCCAGGGCCTGCGCAATAAGGAAATCGCCGCCCGACTGGGCATCTCCGAACGCACGGCCACTTTTCATGTTGGGAATGTGCTGTCGAAACTGGGGGCCGATGGCCGTGTAGAAGCCGTTCATTTAGCCAAGCGTCGCCGGCTGCTGTAAGCGCCCTGCCCCAGACCACCCAGGCAGGTCATAGGACAGCACATCATCAGTCGCTTGTCAGCCAGACGGTTGTGCGACGCCCCCGTTTCTGATATATCCCTCTGTAAGCGCATCGGTGAGTGGGCACTACACCACTGTGTGCGTCACAGTCATCCAAAAGTGCGCGACAATTGAGTTCAGCGCATCCCATCCATCGGGCAAGTGGATGATGCGCCAAGTGGAGCTGTGTGCGCTCGGAGGAAACAAACGTGAATCGGCAGAGAGTGATCTTTGGCTTAATCGTCGGTCTGGCGATGGTGATCGTCGCAGTTGTACTGGTTGTGCGTAGCGTGGGCAACCTCATTCGGACGGCAACCGGCCAAGTGGACAAGCCGGCGAACGCTATTGAGGTGCAATTGGTCTATGCGCCGGAGATGGAGCTGTACATCCGAGACGTGATTACGGCGTTCAACCGCGCCTACGCAGAGGGGCGGCATCCGGTTACCGGTCAGCCGCTTGGCTCGAACGAACGACCGGTGTGGGTGGAAGGTAAAAACGCCTCTTCCGGCACGGTGGCGCAAGGCATCATCAACGCCATCCTGGCGCCGAATAACGCTAACGTAGAGCGTCCGACCATCTATGCTCCGTCGGTGCGGCACTGGCTGGCGCTGGTCAACTACCAGACCGGCCGCCAAATCTTCGACGTGAACGGCGCACGCGCTACAGCGATTGCGCCGGTTGTCATCGCCATCTGGGAATCGCGCTTGAATGCGATCAAAAGCAAAAACCCCGGCGAAGAGATCGGTTGGCAAGAGTTGTTTGAGGTGTTCAACTCGCCGGACGGTTGGCGCTCATACGGCCTGAGCGGGCGTCAGGCTGTGTACTACGGCCATACCGATCCGTTTGTGTCATCGACGGCGCTCTCCACCTTGCTGGCCGAGTTCTACGCCAGCTCGCGCTACAACGCCGGCAACGTCAACGCCGATAAGTTGACCATGGAGCAGGTGAACGACCCCAAAGTGCAGGAAGGGGTGCGGCAGATCGAAAAGCTGATCAAACACTATTCGCAGCGCACAACTGAATTCAAAGAGTACATCGCACAGGGGCCGGACTATCTGGACTTCGTCGCGCTAGAGGAAAACGACCTGATCTACATCAACCAGGGCAAGACAGAATACAAACCGCCCGAAAAGCTGGTGGCGCTGTATCCCAAGGAAGGAACCTTTCTGCACGATCATCCCTTTGCGGTGCCGAACGCGCCGTGGGTGAGCGAAGAACAACGCCAAGCGGCTGCCGTATTCACCGACTTCATGCTGCTGAAAGAGAATCAGCTTAAAGTGCTGGAGAGTGGCTTCCGGCCAGCCAACCCCGATGTGCCATTAGGCTACCCCATTGTGCCGGAGCTAGGCGTCGATCCGGCGCAGCCCAAAACCCTGTTGCCGGTGCCCGATCCACCGGTGTTAGCCGCCGTACAACAATCGTGGCAACTGGTGAAGAAGCAGGCCGATGTCGTCATCTTGGTGGACACGTCCGGGTCGATGAACGAGGATGACAAGATTGGCCAAGCCAAGGCTGCCATCGCTGCTTTTCTAGAGGATCAGCCGAGCCAGAACAACGTCAGCCTGATGCGCTTCGACACCCAGGTAGAAGTGTTGACGCCGATGGGCAGCATCGAGACCAACCGCGAAGAGATTCTGGCGCAAGTCGCCAATCTGCGCGCGCGCGGCAACACAGCCTTATACGACGCCGTGATCGAAGCGGTCAACAGCTTGAGCGGCGACGCCGACAGCTCGCGCATCAAGGCTATCTTGCTGTTGTCGGACGGACAAGACACCGCCAGTCAAGCGACGTTAAACGAAGCGGTTCGGGCCATATCAAACGCCCGCAACAGCCGCGCGCCGGTATTGGTGATTCCGGTCGCTTACGGCAGCGACGCCGACATCAACGCGCTCAGTAACATCGCACGAGCCTCTGACACGCGCGTGCAATCGGGCGATCCGAAAACGATCAAGCGGATTCTGGAGATTATCGGCAGTTATTTCTAGGACTAAAGGAGAAGGTAGACGAAAGGACGGGTGACAAGGAGGATAGAGCGGATAACGACGAAGCAATCGATACACCACTCACTCATCAGGAGCAGCCATGACAAGCGGAACCATGAAGGCGCTGGTTAAAAAATATCCCAAAGAGGGCCTGTGGCTAGATGAGGTGCCCATCCCCCAGATCGGCATTAACGACGTGCTGATTAAGATTCACAAGACTTCGATTTGCGGCACGGACGTGCACATTTGGAACTGGGACGCGTGGGCGCAAAAGACCATCCAAACGCCGATGGTCATCGGGCATGAGTTTGTGGGCCGGGTAGCAGCCGTGGGGTCAAACGTGCACGACCTGAACATTGGAGAGTGGGTGTCGGGCGAGGGACATATCGTGTGTGGGCGCTGCCGCAACTGTCTGGCCGGACGGCGGCATTTGTGCAAAGACACGCAGGGGGTGGGCGTAAATCGGCCCGGCGCATTCGCCGAGTATCTGTGCATTCCGGTCACCAACGTCTGGCACGCCGATCCATCCATCCCCACCGACATCTTGAGCATCTTCGATCCGTTTGGGAACGCTACCCACACGGCGCTCTCGTTCAAAGTGCTGGGCGAAGATGTGCTGATCACCGGCGCTGGGCCGATCGGCATGATGGCAACGGCTATTGTGCGACATGCCGGCGCGCGCTACGTGGTGGTCACCGATCTCAACCCCTATCGGCTCGAGCTGGCGCGCAAGATGGGCGCGACACTGGCCATCGATCCACGCGAAAAGAGCCTAACTCAAGTACAGAAAGAGCTGGGCATGAAAGAGGGATTCGATATAGGGTTGGAAATGTCGGGCAGCGGCGCCGCATTTCGCGATATGTTGGCCAACATGTGCCATGGCGGGCGCATCGCCCTGTTGGGCATCCCCAGCGGCGAGCTGGCCATTGACTGGCACACGGTCATCTTCAACATGCTGACCATCAAGGGCATCTATGGCCGAGAGATGTACGAGACCTGGTACATGATGCAGTCGATGCTGCAATCTGGCCTCGATATCCGCCCAGTCATCACACACCACTTCCACTACACCGAATTCGAGAAAGCATTCGAGATCATGCGCGCGGGCAACTGCGGCAAGATCATTCTGAGTTGGGAGTGACATGGCAGACAAACTGGCTTTCATCCGGCAGGAACTGGAAGGGCTACGCGCGCAGGGCCTATATGCCACCATTCGCACCATTGATTCGCCCCAGGGGGCGTGGTTGGTGGTGGATGGCAAACGTGCGCTGAATTTTTGCTCGAACAACTACTTGGGATTGGCGAACGATCCGCATCTGAAAGCTGCTGCGCAAGAGGCGTTGGAGCACTATGGTGTCGGGCCGGCTGCCGTGCGCACTATTGCCGGCACACTCTCATTGCACGTCAAACTCGAGCAACGTTTGGCTGAGTTTAAAGGGGCCGAAGCCACTATCTCGTTTCAGTCCGGCTTCACCTCGAATCTAGCCGTTGTGCCGGCGCTCATGGGCAAAGAAGACGCCATCTTCTCTGACGAGCTGAACCATGCCAGCATCATCGACGGCTGCCGGCTATCGGGGGCAAAAATCATTCGCTACGCTCACAACGACCCCCAGGCGCTGGAACAACAGATTCAACACGCACAGGGCACTTTTCGGCGCGGCATGGTCATCACCGACGGCGTGTTTTCAATGGACGGCGACATTGCGCCGTTGCCGGCCATTGTGGAGGTAGCCGACCGCTACGGCCTGTTGACCATGGTGGATGACGCACACGGCGAGGGTGTGCTCGGTCGTGGTGGGCGGGGCATTGTCGATCATTTTGGACTGCACGGCAAAGTGGACATCGAAGTGGGCACGCTGTCGAAAGCATTTGGCGTGGTGGGCGGCTATATCGCCGGCCGGCCGGAGATCGTCGAATGGTTGCGCCAGCGCGGGCGCCCGTTTCTGTTCTCCAGCGCCGTCACCGCTGCCGACGCGGCGGCGTGCCTAGCAGCAGTGGACATGCTCGAGCGTTCGACTGAGCGGGTGGACAAGCTGTGGGCCAACACGCGCTACTTCAAGCAGGAGATGAAGCGTCTGGGATTCGACATCGGCCACAGCGAGACGCCGATCACGCCGGTGATGCTGGGCGAGGCCGAACTGGCACAGAAGTTTTCGCGCTGCTTGTTCGAGCGCAGCGTATTTGCCATGGCCATCGGCTACCCAACTGTGCCGCGCGGCAAAGCGCGCATCCGCGTGATGATCAGCGCCGCGCACGAACGGAATGATCTGGATCAGGGTCTGGAAGCATTCGCGCACGTTGGGCGAGAGCTAGGCGTCATCGGCTGAAGCCGGCTGATAGAATCAACAGCATGACTCAGTCAGGCGCAAAGGTTGTGTGGGAGCAGTTGCTGCGCGCCGAAGAGATCGGCGTGCGCTCCGAAATCGTTGCCGGCCTGCACATCTGGGAAGCGCAGCCACTGTTTCGGCATCAAGAACAGGTTGATCGCATTCGTGCCTCCATCCATGTGCGCGCGCCGGCAGATCAGGCCGGCTGCGATTGTTTCCACATCGCGGATATCTACATGACACTGGAGCGCGGGTGCAAGTCGATCGTGTGATGCCGGCTTTTGTCATCATGCCTGCTATAGTGTTTGTGTGCACCGGAAACGTTGCGCGCTCGCCGTTGGCCGCAGCCATGTTGCGCGCTTGCTTGAGGGCACGCGGCATAGACGGCGAATGGGTAGTGGAATCGGCCGGCACACGGGCTTACGTTGGTCAGCCTTGCCCATCCTCCGTACAACACGTCGCGCACGAGTACGGGCTGGATGTCAGCGCGCATCGCGCGCGGCGCGTGTCGAACGACCTGCTCGCCGGCTTCGACCTGATTCTGACTATGGAGCGCAGCCACAAAGAAAGCATCCAAGCCGAGTTCCCAGTTGCAGGCCAACGCACGTTTCTTCTCAGTGAAATGATCGGCCAAACCCACGATGTGCCCGACCCAGAAGACGCGCCGGACGAGGTGCGCCGAGCCGCACAACTGATCGAGGCTTGGGTGAACCAAGGCTGTGACCGCATGATCACCCTTGCTCGCGTCAATCATGCTAAACGACTGGCCAACGCAGATGGATCATGAACGAGGGCGAGCAACCCATGAGGCCGCTGGTAGTGGGTGTGGCCGGCGGATCCGGCTCAGGTAAGACGACGTTGGTGCGCAACTTAGTGGAGGCAGTCGGCGCAGAGCATATTGTGGTGTTGCAGCATGACTCATACTACCGCGACCGCAGTGAGTTGCGCTTAGAAGAGCGCGCCCGCCTCAACTACGATCATCCTGATTCGTTGGAGACCGATCTATTCGTGCGCCACGTGCAGGAGCTGCTGTCCGGCCGGCCGGCTGAGATTCCGGTGTACGACTT
>JANWVJ010000116.1 GCA_025056895.1 Thermoflexales bacterium | reverse complement strand
AGAATAATCCGGCTCATCGTCGCGCGCAATGGCGCCCATCAGGGCCTCGCTGTTGGTGCGCACATTGTCCCCTAGGCAGAGCGACAAGTGCGGCAGCGAGCGCGTCACATCGCGACAGCGCAACAGCAAGCGCAACGTGCCCAACACGCCGGCAGAGACCACCACATTGCGCGCACGGAGCTGCATGTGTCGGCTCAGGCCGGCCCAGGCCGTGGATGAACGGCACGTCAACTCATACCGCGCTCCATCCGGTTGATCGGACGGGAGTGGGCGAATGTCGATAACCTCTGTCTCGGGAACAATCTGCACGCCACGTCGCTCGGCGAGATAGAGGTAATTTTTGACCAACGTATTTTTAGCGTTGTATCGACAACCGACCATGCATCCGCCGCATTCACGACAACCGCGCCGTGCCGGCCCGAGGCCGTTGAAATACGGGTCGGGTGTCTCGCGGTCGGGATCGCCGAAGAACACGCCCACTTCGGTTGGGGCAATCAGATGAGCGCGGCCAACTGTGCGGGCGACATGCTGCAATGCCTGATCCGCCGGCGTCACATTTGGGTAAACAGTCACTCCCAGCATTTGCTTGGCAGTTTGATAATGCGGCTTGAGCACCGTGCGCCAATCGGCCAAGCCGCGCCAGCCCGGCGCGTCGAACAGACGGTCATCCGGTTCCATCAGCACGTTGGCGTAGCCCAAACTGCCACCCCCTACTCCACTGCCGTGCAAAATCATCACGCCGTTCAACAAGCTGATCTGCAAAATGCCAAAGCAGCGCGCTGCCGGCAACCACAAATACTTGTGAATCTCCCAGTTTGTGCGGGCAAAGTCTTCGTCGTTGAAGCGCCGGCCTCGCTCCAACACCAACACCCGATAGCCTTTCTCTGCCAATCGCAGGGCAGCCACGCTGCCACCAAACCCTGAACCGATCACCACGAAATCATAGGGTGTACTTAGCCAGTGGTCGCTCATGGCAAGCGATTGTAGCGAAGTGCAGCCCATCCCCAGTTTGTATTCGGAGAGAGAAAGAAGATACTTATCCCCACGCCTTCCCCTGCTAGAGACGATAATGCGGCAGAACGATGGGTTGCTTGCGCATCCGTTTCTATGCCGAATTGAATGACTTCCTTACTCCTAAGCGGCGTCAGGTCGAGTTCGGTGTGCCGTTCGCCGCCGGCGCAACCATCAAAGACATCGTCGAATCATGCAACGTGCCACACACCGAGGTCGATCTGATCTTGGTCAACGGGCGTTCGGTCGATTTTGAGTATGCGCCGCAGGATGGCGACCGCGTCAGTGTGTACCCGGTCTTCGAATCGTTCGACATCACGCCGGTAGTGCACCTGCGACCTGCGCCGCTGCGTGAGACGAAGTTCGTGCTCGACGTGCATCTGGGAAAGTTGGCCGGCCTATTGCGGCTGCTCGGCTTTGATACGGTGTACTGCAACAGCGTTACTGACGCGGAACTGGCGCGCGTTTCGGTCGAGGAGCGACGCATCCTGCTCACACGGGATCGCGGCATTTTGAAGCGTAGCCGAGTCACACACGGTTACTACGTGCGCGAGAGTAACCCACGCCGGCAAGCCGCCGAGGTCGTGCGCCGCTTCGACCTGCGCGGACAGCTCAAGCCGTATACGCGCTGTATGCGGTGCAATGGTCTGTTGCAGCCAACACCCAAAGCAGAAGTACTCGACCGACTAGAGCCGCTCACCAAGCTGTACTACAACGAGTTCCATCAGTGCACTTCCTGCCGGCAGGTGTATTGGCAAGGATCGCACTTCGAGGCCCTGCGTCAGTTCGTTGATGAGATCGCAAACAGTCAGACTGCATCGCCAGCAGAGTCAACCTTTTAGACCTGAAGGCGGGCGCCTGTCGGACGCGTGTCGAAGGCGCTCTAGGGATTGCTTAAGGCCCGGCACAACACGTCGATACCCGCCGCCAGATCCTCCTGGCGCGTCAAGCACGAAATCATCACGTGGCCGACACCTCGTTCGACCTGCGCACCGTAAAAATAGCCAGGATGGACCAGCACCCCTGCCTCCAGCAGATCGATGACCAGAGCTTCCTCATCCGAGCACTCTAACACGCGCGGAAACAGGTAATACCCACCGTCCGGCGGTGTAACGTGCAGTCGCTGACAACCAGACAGCTTCCTGATCGCGTAATCAAGGCTGGCGCGGACGCGCTGGCGCATGTGCTCCAAGAAAGGCAGGCCACGCTCAAGCAAGGTCGGCAGCATTGTCTGCGTTAAGGTGTTCGCCCCCAGCATCATGTCGTTGAGTATCTCCAAGCGACCGGCATACTGCGCCGCTGCGCGCGGACTTAACATGATCCAGCCCAGTTTCAAGTCGGGCAAGGCCAGCATCTTGGAAATGCCATTCAGGGTAAAGACGGGCAAATCAGGATGCAGGTCGGCCAAGAAAGGAACGCGAGCGACGCGATAGGTGAACTCGGCAAACACTTCGTCGCATACGATGGGCAAATCCAACTCGTCGAAGATAGGTTGACGTTCACACACAACCATGCCGGTTGGATTATGCGGAGAGACGACCAGCACGGCGCGAGTTCGGCGATCGGCCTGTATCCATAGGCTATCGGGATCGATCTGCCAGTCGTGTTGTTCGATCAGACGATAAGGTCGCAACTCGACATGATGTATCGCGGCCAGATGCTCGAAAAGCGGATAAGCGATATCCGGGGCCAGCACGTTGTCGCCGGGCGCGCACAACAACGCAAACAACAGGCTATAGGCTTCGCTGGTGCTGGCGGTGATCACCACACGCTCTGGGTCGTGTTCACACGCCGGTGCGCGTCGCTCGGCGTAGTACCGAACAATTGCCTGGCGCGCCGGCAACAGGCCACGCGGATCAGGGTCATAGCGCCGACGCGACCAGTACTGCTCGGCTGCCTCACGCAAGATATCCGATGGGAAGAGTAGTGCCTGATGGGTGGGGTTGCTGCTGGTCAAATCGATGTACCCGCGCCGAGCAGCACGCCGGCGGGCCAGTTCAATTCGGTTGGCGGACAAGTCCGCTTCGGCCAGGTATCCGCTCATTCGACCACAACCGGCACCATCACGTTCTCGCCCCTCCGAGCAGAACGGCTGGCTGCTTCGATCACACGCATGGCATACCAACCCAGCTCGCCGGGCGATCCATTCTCCGCCGTCCCCAGCACACAATCCACCAGGTTTTGTGCCGGCGCGTAGAGCGGATAGCGCTCGCCTGCCGGCAGAGTCGGATAGGCCATTTGCTGGCCGTCTGCGCCGTAGAAGACCAGCGTGCCCGCATGTAAATCGAGGTGAATTGCCCCTTGCCGGCCATGGATGTGAATGTCACACTGCGCATGGCCCGGCATCGGTTCGCCGTGGCTCATCAGAGAGGCCAACGCCCCATTTGCCAGCCGAACGCTGATCGCGTCATACACATCCAGCGCGCCGCCGGCGTTGTCGAAGCGTGCAAACACCTCCACCGGATCAGACTCGATCAAAAAACCCAGAAGCGCCGCCAAGTGAGAGATCTGAGTGTAAATGTGCCCTCCACCGGCCACAGCGGGATCGCTGTAGGAACCCAGCCCGGGCATGCGATAGGGGAGGCGCTCTGGGTTCTTTTGCGCATCAATGCCAAACGCTTTATCCAACGACAGGCCGCGATACAAGCCGGCCGTATTGTTGGTGAATAACATGGTCACCATTTTGACTTCGCCCAACGCACCGGTGCGGATAAGCCGGCGCGCCTCAATCGCATGACGGTTGTAGTGCCACGGACAGCCGATCAAACAACACACCTTTTTGCGCCTGGCCAGCGCTACCAACTCACCGGCTTCAGCGGCAGTGATAGTCATCGGCTTTTCGATCAATGTATGGAGGCCACGCTCCAAGGCCGCCCGCGCCTGCTCATAGTGCACGTTGGGCGTTGTGCTGATAATGACGCCGTTCAAGCCTTCAATGGCCAGCGTTTCTTCCAGCGCGACGCAAGCAAAAGGAACACCGAAATCGGCTGCAATCTGTTCAGCTTTCTCACGCGAGCGAGATTGCACAGCCACCAGCTCAGCGCGCGGATGGTGCTTAAGCGCCGGGATGTGGGCATAGGTGCCCCACCAGCCGGCCCCAACTAGGGCAATGTGTGCCTTGTCCATGGAGTATCCCCAACAGCGGGCGAGATTGTATCCGATCAGTCGGACTGTAGCGATTCCACTTTCGCGATTACACTATCGGCACTTGGCCCATGAGCACATCCGTCACTACCGGTCGTCGTGCGCGCCGCAACAAACTGCCGCGCCACCTTCCCCCTGCTCAGCGAACTGGTCGCGATCGCCGGCTGCCGTCACTCTGGCTCGGCGCGATGGTGATCCTGTTCGCATTCGCGCTGCGCACGATGAATATTCGTTCGGTGGGGGATGGCAATCCCTATTACACCGCTACCGTGTACAGCATGGTGTTATCGCCCGGCAATCTGTTCTTCGCCGCTGCCGAGCCGGGCGGCTCCGTCAGTGTAGATAAACCGCCGCTGGGTTTTTGGGTCCAGGCGCTCTCCACCCTTTTGCTGGGACGCAGTGGATTCGCCGTCATTTGGCCTCAGATTGCAGCCGGTGTTGTGAGCGTCGCCGTAGTCAATCGGCTGGTGCGCCGTCACTTCGGCGCCTCGGCCGGCTTGATAGCTGCGCTCGCCCTGGCCGCCTTACCGGTCAACGTGGCCGTTGACCGGAACAACACGGTGGACGGTTTACTGATCCTGAGCATTCTGTTGGCTGCCTGGGCGTTTTTGAATGCAACGGAAAACGAATCAATGCGCCGGCGATGGAGTTGGCTGGTTGCCGGCGCTGTGCTGATCGGCATCGGTTTCAATATCAAAGGGTTACCGGCTTTGCTGCCAGCGCCTGCCCTGTTCGGCTTGTATCTTCTGGGCAGCTCCGAGCGCGTGTCGCGCAGACTCTTACAGTTGCTCGTCGCAGGCGTGGTAGCCGGCGCAATTTCTCTTTCCTGGGCAGTTGTGTTGGATGCCACGCCGGCAGATCGCCGGCCCTATGTGGGCAGCAGCACAACAAACTCGGCCGTTGACTTGATGATCGGTTACAACGGTCTGGCACGGCTGTTTGGCATACTGAACGTGCCTGCTACGCCGGCACCTGCTGTGCCCGCCGGGCCAGCGCCCGCTGCACCGCCGCCACCACGCGGCGGGTTGCCGTCCGATCTAGATGGTGGGCAGCCGGGCTTGCTGCGCTTCTTCAATATCCCGCTTGCCAAAGAGTTGACCTGGCTGTTGCCACTTGGTCTAAGTGCGCTGGGGTTCATCGCGCTGCGAGGCCGAGCGCGCCTCCCTCTCTGCGCGCCGCAGCATGCGCCGCAGCGGGCGGCTCTCTTGTGGGGCGGCTGGTTGATCACCGGCCTGATTGTGTTCAGCCTAGCCGGCTTTTTACACGCGCACTACGTCGCTTTGCTCGGCCCACCACTGGCCGCGTTGACCGGCAGCAGCCTTGCTGAGATGGGACGCATCTATCGCACTCATCGCGGAACAGGCTGGCTGCTCATTGAGTTAGCCGGTGCATGGACGCTGACAGCCCAATGGAGTATTCTGACGCAGGTGTTCTCTGCGGCCCTAATATGGATCATCGCGTTGGTTATTTTTGTCGTTGCCTTGGCAGCCTTGGCGCTGCGACTGTGGCGAGCGACGCGAATCAGTGAGGTATGGGAGCGCCGTGCGCTGGTCGGCGTAGCGGCTGCTCTTCTGATCCTGCCGATCACATGGGGCGCTCTTACCGCAAGCGAGCCACAGCCGGACGTACATTTGCCCGCCGCCTACGCCGGCGACACCACGTTCGGGGAGAAGCGACGCACGCTTGGGCAAGGCCCGATCGGACTGGCCAACCCAGTGTTGTTGTTGTTGTATCTTGAACCACGCACGTTCGACGTGGAGTATGTGCTGGCCGTGCCAGACGCCAACGCCGGCGCCCCGTTTGTTCTGGGCACACGCCGGCCGGTACTGTACATCGGTGGTTTCCTAGGAACTGATCCGATCATCGACGGCGAAGGGTTGCAACAAATGGTTGCCGCAGGCAAGTTGCGCTATGTGTGGGATGCCGGCGGGCAGTTACGCCGTTCTCGCCCTGATATCACGGCCTGGCTGTACCAATCGTGCCGCGTCGTGCCGCCGGAAGAGTTGCGACAAGCCGGCGCACCGAACACGCCGGGTTCACCGCTGTATGAGTGTCGGTGAGGGGTGGCTACGGTTGGCTTGGCTACGGCCCGCTCGTCTTCCTCTGTGCTTCGATGAGATCATCGTATGTGAACGGGCTGGGCGGAGTTTTGCCATAGATCATCACCGGTGTGCCGATCTCGGCCCAGCGATAGAGAAAGTCGCTGTCCTCGATTCCCAACACCACGCAGCCAAACGAGACCGGTGTGCCGAGATGGCCGGCCCACAGCCGCCGCCCGCCGCTTAACACCGGCAACGCATGAATGCCGTTGGTCAGACTTTCGCCCGGCTCACCGAGGTCGTAGATGCTCAGCCAGTTCGGCATCTTCACGCGCGCTAGTTTGTTATATGCCTCGTCCACTCGCTCCAGCACTTGGAAAACCCCGCCCAACGTGCGCCACTTGGGGATGCCAGATGAAATCGTGGCCGAAAGCGCCAACGTTGCGCCATCGTATGCCCTCAGGGTTTGTGTGGTGAGATCGACCTCGATGCGCTTGAGGTTGGTAGGCGTAATCGGGAATGGCATCATGATGCTTTGCGCTGGTATGGTGATGGCGCGGCCGGGCGCAAAGCCGGCCTGCCAAATATCTGGGTTGGCCGCAAGCAGACGCGCCACCGGAATACCATAGCGATCCTGCAACGATTCAAACGTGTCGCCGCGCTGGATGATGTAACGATGCTCGCGATGCAAGGCGACCACCCACAAGGCCGGCTCACGACGTTCGAAGGCAACCCGCAGCATGGCAGCCGCTTCATCCGCGCGCAACTCGGCGTGCTCGCCCAACTCAGCCGGCAGGGCAGTGACAAACTCACGCACGCCCAGCGCGTGCCAATGCGCCGTCCAACGCCCGGCATCGATCTGCGCGCGCACCCAGTTCACCCGCTCTTGCGGCGTCACCGGTCGGGCAACCCACTGACCTTGCCACCAGATGTAAATCGTGAACGGACGTTGCAGCCAGTCGTTCAACTGATCGACGGCCGATGAGACCTCAACAATCGTTGGGGAGATGGGGCGTGTAATGACCAGCGCCGGCTGTTGGGTGAGCACATGGGCAAACATGCTGCCGAGCGTAGTCTCGATATCCAGTTCGCGGCCCGGCGTGGCGGGGACTGATCGCGCTATGCCACGGCTTGCATCGATCTCCACCCGGGCATCGCTCGGCGCGATATACACCTGCGCCTTGTAACTTTGCAGAAACCCGCGGGCAGCCTGTTCGTCAAAAGTAAACGCAACTGTCACCGATCGACGATTCTGCCAATCGCGCAGCCGCTCATCAGGACGACCGAGCCGGCCGATGCGAAAAGCTTGACGCACTGCATCATCGGCCCTTACGCGAATACCAATCTCACGCCACGTTGCAAACCATTTTTGCGATTCGAACTGAAATACGGCCAGATTTTGCGCTTCGTAGCGGCGTCGCACGCGGAAGGCAGCCTCGTCCAGGGTTAGGTTTCCGACCGGCACATCGCCGATCAAGATACCGGGGTAAATGCGTTCGGCATATCGCTGCTCGAAGAGCAAGCCGGCGACCACCACGACTATGCCCAAAAGGGCGCATAGCGCAAGTGGGACAAAGATTCGGCGAGATGAAGAGGCGCGCCGCCGGCCGGCCGGTCGAGAAAGGGGGGTGGCTGCATCATTCGCCATGAGCAAGTGATTGTAATCGGCCTCACCACGCAGCCAAGACCGCTGCACACAGCGCAGCCCGTTCGGGCAAGCTGCTGAGGAGGACATGCTCATGCAGCGCATGTGCGCCATCGCCTACAGCGCCGAAGCCATCCAGAGTTGGCACGCCCAGCGCAGCCGTGAATGAGGCGTCACTGCCGCCGCCGCTGGGGCCGTGCGTCAGGTCAAGGCCGATGCGTCGTCCGATCTCACGTACACGCTCAAACACGGCCAGGCGCTGGGTGTTATATTCCATCGGCGGGCGATTTAATTCGCCGCTCACTTCAAGCGTCGAACCGGGCAAAGCAGGCGCAAGATTGAACAAGACTTCGCGTACCCATTCGCCATCTTCTGTCTTGCTCACGCGCGTATCCACTTCGATTTCGGCGTAATCAGGCACAACGTTGGTCACGCCGCCGCCGCGAATCGCTCCGACGCTAAACGTGACGCCGCGCTCGTAATCGGTCAGCGACTGTAACTTGAGCACTTGGTAGGCGATCTCTTGAATGGCATTGATCCCCAAGGCGTGCGCTGCGCCGGCATGGGCGGCTTTACCGCGTGCGACGACTTTGAACAAACCGGTTCCCTTGCGTGAAGATTTCAATCCCCCGTCGGGCAACGCCGGCTCCATGACCATTGCCAACGCTGCATCGCGAGCAGTATCTTCGATCAGTCGGCGCGAGGTGTGGCTGCCGGTTTCTTCATCTGAGGTGAAAACCAGACGCATCTCGCGCGCGGGCCATAGCCCAGTTGCTCGCAACGCCTGAGCGGCGTACAAGGCGATGACGTGACTCGCTTTCATATCGTTCGCACCCGGTCCGTAGAAGCGATCTTCTACAATCCGCACTGGGCGCTCGCGTAGCACGCCGGGCGGATACACCGTGTCCATATGCAAATACAAACTGATCGGTGATCCGCCGCCCGGATTGAATATGCCGATCACGTGATCGCCGGCAGAGGCTTGCCGGTCCACGGTGACGCACGCTCCCAGGGCTTCGAGACGAGCAGCGATCAATCGCCCCACTGCATCAACGCCCGCCTTGTCTTCCGTGTACGACTCGGTGTTAACCAGCTCGGTCAGCAAGGCGATCATGTCCGGCAATTGAGCTTGCAGGTAAGACTTCAACTCAAGCATAGCCTGATCGTCCGTCCGTTGCTACATCATCAAGCAAGCACTCGATACTCAGCGCGCATTATCGCCATTTCACGACTCACACGGTTCTTGCTTCAAACGCGCCATCAAGGTGCGGTAGAAGTAAGTGGGCGGCTGCACACGAGCGAAGCGGGCTAAATGTTCGCCGGCGCGCACGATCACCGCGTCACCGTCGTTCAGCACCACTTCAGTTTGACCATCGGCGGTGAGAATAGCCTGATGATCGGTGCGCACAACCATTTCAACCACCGACCCCTGTGAGAGGACAACGGCGCGATCGAGGCTGAGATGGGGCGCAATCGGCACCAGCACAATGTTCCTGAGCTGGGGCGGCAAGATCGGGCCGCCGGCAGCAAGGGCATAGGCTGTGCTGCCGGTGGGCGTCGCAGCGATCAGGCCATCACAAGCATAGGTGGTCAACAGGCCGCCATCGACATGGGTTCGGATGCGCACCATGCGCGCCAGGGTGCCGCGGCTGATCACGATGTCGTTGAGCGCATCACACGGCGGCGGGGAAGAGGATGGCCTAGCTTGGCTGTTGCGCTCAACGCGCGCCGTGAGCATCATGCGCGCCTCGACCCAGTATTCTCCGCGCACAATACGTCGCAGGGCCTCGCGCCAGTTGT
>JANWVJ010000115.1 GCA_025056895.1 Thermoflexales bacterium | reverse complement strand
GCTGTTGGTCAGCCGGCCTTGGTAGGTGAAGGCCGTGCCGATGTTGGTCAGGGCTGCTTCTGCGCCCAGCGGCTGCATCTGTGCGCGGGTGCTGCTCAACGTCAACGCCAGCGTTAGGCTCAGCCCCAGCGCTGCCGTCGTAAACCGTATCCCTTTATGACTTGTTACGCGATTCATCGTTTCGTCTCCTAATTAAACCTTTGAGATTGCCTGTTCCCGCCGAACCTCTCATCCTGTATTGATCAATGTCGCCCGAAATGGCGCGCCGCCAGGCAATCGCTTCGCGTGTCCATCGGCGCTGCGATCGGACTGGACGCCCGCTTGCGCGGCCGTGACATGCTTCGATCCAGCTCATTAGTTTCCTCCGTTGTTACAAAACTGGACGCCCGCTTGCGCGGGCGTGACGTGCTGTGCTGCCCGACCTCGGCAGAGACGTTGGATGCACGCTCGTTTAGCGACTCCCCGGTTTAGTTCATCGGCTACGCCCTGCTTGAATCACCTCCTTAAGCTGCTGTCTGAACCCCTCTCGATACCTTTCAAAGAACCCACCGCCCAACGGCATGCGGCAAGTTCGGCATCGCATGGTAAGGGTCTGCATCCACACACCATCCACACCATCCACACCTTCCGCTTCATTTTCGGCTTGCGGCCTGTTGCTCCAGTGCGGCCAGACGCGCCTCGAGGGCGGCGACGCGCAATTGCAGGCCGGCGCCGCGCCGTCAGCGTCCATTGGGAAATGTGTTCGTCCTCCGCGCCCAGGCCATCGCCAGCGTTTGCCGTGTCGCAGATTAAGGACGTGGCTCTACTTCGGTTAATCGTTTCGCCCTAACAGGTGACAAAGGTCACCGACGCAGCCGATGTGTGCGCGCTTTCTAGTGTGGGGTGACAGTGGAGTGTGGTCACCGTATTGTCTGCATCGCAGGCGGACAGCACAAGGGTACCTGCAAATAGACGAGTAGTAAACAGCCCTTTGCATCACACTACCTCTCGAAAGACCAAAGCCAATACTGCTGCTTTGAGCCGGATGATCCGCACCCGACTCAATCGAGCATCCTCAAAACGTTCTGGGGGAACGCCGATGATGCCGCTTATCCCGCGCGGTTATACCATCATAATACTTGTAAGCCTTACGCGCTTGCCGGTCGTGAATCAAACGATTTCCCGTCGCGCGATCATCGATCCACTGATCGTCATCCTGACGTAGTTTGTATTCGATTAAAGTTGCGGCTGTTCCCATGGGCCTGAAGCGCGAACGGACAGCGCTTGATACAATCCGCCCCGCCATGAAAACTGTTCTGATCACCGGCGGCGCCGGCTTCATCGGGTCGAACTTCGTTCGTTACGCGCTAGAGAAGCACACTGACTGGCGCGTGGTTGTGTTTGATAAGCTGACCTATGCCGGCAACCTGGATAATCTGAAAGATATCGCCGAGAAGTTTGCCGGCCGTTACGCCTTTGTGCGTGGCGACATTGCCGACCGCGAAGCCGTGTTCGCCGTGATGCGCGACCATCGGCCTGCCCTCATCGTCAACTTTGCTGCCGACACACACGTAGATCGCTCGCTGATGGAACCGGGCACGTTCATCATGACCGATGTGTACGGCACGTATGTGTTGCTCGAAGCTGCTAAAGAGTTCAACGTTGAGCGCTATCACCAGATCAGCACCGACGAAGTGTATGGCGACATTCCGGAGCCGCAGCGCAGCACAGAACAGGATCGCTTGCACCCCAGCAGCCCGTATTCGGCCAGCAAAGCCGGCGGCGATTTAATGTGCCTGGCCTATGGCCGTTCGTTCGGTGTGCCGGTCACCATCACGCGCGGCAGCAATAACATCGGCCCATACCAGTACCCGGAGAAAGTGGTGCCGCTGTTCGTCACGAATGCGATTGATGATCTGCCCCTGCCGCTGTATGGCGACGGCCTGCAAATGCGCGACTATCAGTATGTGCTCGATCATTGCGATGGTATCGATGTGGTGATCGAGAAAGGGCAGGCGGGGGAAATCTATAACGTGGGCAGCGGCGTCGAGACGCGCAACATCGATATGGCCCATGCCATCCTCGATCTGTTGGGCAAGCCGTATTCGCTGATCCGGCCGGTGAAGGACCGCCCCGGTCATGACCGGCGCTATGCGCTGGATGTGAGCAAGCTGCGCGCGCTGGGGTGGAGCAGCGGCCACACCTTTGCCCAGGCCATCGAAAAGACCGTACGCTGGTATGTGGACAACGAGTGGTGGTGGCGTAAACTGAAGAGCGGCGAGTATCTGGAGTACTATAAGCGGCAATACGGCAGCAGATAGGGTTGACGGTTGCAGGTTAACAACCTACAACGCTCGATCCCCAACGCGCAACCTCCAACGCACTCATGTTTGAACTCACTTTCCTCGGCACTGCCGCTTCAACCCCCCTGACCAAGCGCGGCTTGCCGTCCCTTATCGTCAGCCATGACGAATACCGCTTCATGGTTGATTGCGGGGAGGGCACGCAGCGCCAGTTATTGAGTAGTGGGTTGGGGTTTCGCCGGCTGGAGCACATTCTCATCACCCATCCCCATCTCGATCACATCCTGGGGCTGGGTGGCTTGATCTCGACGTTGGCCCAATGGGAGACCTCGCTGGAGCGCGTGCATATCTACGGCGGCAAGAGCACGCTCGATCGCATCGAAGACTTGCTGTATCGCGTTGTGTTTCGCGGGGTGCGTCCGCCTCTTGAATTGCACTTGGTGGATGTTCAACCCGGCTTGCTGCTCAAGGGCGAAGATTTTGACGTAGTGGCGTTTCCGGTGCAGCATCGCGGGCCGGATTGTTACGGTTATCTGTTTCAAGAGCACTCGCGGCGGCCCTTCCTGAACGAGAAGGCCGAGGCTTTGGGCGTGCCGGCCGGCCCGGAGCGCCGGTTGTTGGTGGCCGGCCAGCCTATTACTTTGGCCGATGGTCGCGTGATCCAGCCGGACGATGTGCTTGGCCCCTTACAACGTGGCGTGAAAGTGATCGTCACCGGCGACGTAGGCGAGACGCACGGTCTGCTCCAGGTTGCGCGCGGGGCAGATGCGATTGTGACCGAAGGCACGTACAGCGATGCAGATGCTGGGCTGGCCCGCGAAAACGGTCATATCACCGTAGGCGAAGCGGCGCGCTTGGCGCGCGATGCCGGCGCCCATCAGCTTATCCTCACCCACATTTCCGGGCGTTATCGCGAGCGCGATCTAGAGGATGAAGCGAAACGCTATTTCCCAAATGTGATCATCGCCCGCGATTTCGACACATTCAAGATCAAGCGGGATGAGTGATTGAGCCATTCAGCCGGTGGGCGGTTGAGTCCATGTGCTAATCTGCCGCAGCACTCGGCAGGCGTCCCTCTAGCACTCACTCCTCATCCCTCATCCCTTCTCGCTCAACTGCTTCCTGAGCGCCGCCGGCTCGGCCACCGGCATCTGACAGGCAAAGCGCCGGCACACGTAGGCCGTCGCCTGGCCGGCGATGGCCTCGCGCCCTGCGAGCAACGGGATCGGCGAGGTTTCGCCGGCGCGCTTGAGCGCCACGATCTGATTGGGGCGGAAGCCGTCGAACACGACGTCGAGCAGCGCCTGCGTGGCGCTAGATGTTGGATCACCGACCAGTGCGATCTCTTTTGGCGGGTTGATCGCCAGATCGTAGGCCACCAGCCATTGCCCGAACGCGGTGGGGTAGCGTTGGATGGCGTCTTGCACGCGGCCGAGTAGGCTTTCTGCAATGTCGATATAGCGCCCTTCGCCGGTGTACGCGCCGAGTTTTAACAGGACGGTGGCTGCCATGGCATTGCCGGACGGCACAGCGTTGTCTTGCAAGTCGCGCGGCCGAACCACAAGTTGTTCGTGGTCATCGCTGGTGTCGTAGAAACTGCCGTCTTCGGCGCGGAAATGGGTCAGGGTGGTCTCTATCAGCTCGCGCGAGGCGATGAACCAGCGCGGATCGAACGTGGTCTGATACAGCTCGATCAATCCCTCGGCCAGGTGCGTGTAGTCTTCGAGGTAGGCATTCAATTTTGCGCCGTGGCCGTCTTTCCACGTGCGAAAGAGCCGGCCATTTGACCCGCGCAACTCGTGCCACAGGAACTCCGCGTTACGAACGGCAATTTGCCGATAGTCATCGCGTCCCAGCCCGCGCGCTGCCTCGGCAAAGGCCGCCAGCATCAATCCATTCCACGACGTGAGCACCTTATCGTCGCGCCCCGGCTTCACGCGTTGTTCGCGCGCGGCGAACAGCTTGCGTCGCGCCTCGGCCAGAATACCTTCGAGCGTCGCCTGGTCCAGTCCGTGTGCTTGGGCGACCTCCTCAACAGGGCGCGCCACGTGCAAGATGTTGTGGCCCTCCCAGTTGCCGGCGCGCGTCACATCGTACACCGCACAGAACACCTCTGCCTCTGCGCCCAGGATGGCCTGCACCTCATCAAGCGACCACACGAAGAACTTGCCTTCTTCTCCTTCTGAGTCCGCGTCCTGTGTGCTGTAGAAGCCGCCGGCGGGGTGGGTCATTTCACGCGCCACATAGTCCAACGTCTCGACGGCGATCCGTCGATAGAGCGGGTTTCCGGTCAACTGCCAGGCGTGCAGATAGGCGCGCGCCAGTTGGCTGTTGTCATACAGCATCTTCTCAAAATGCGGCACCAGCCAGCGCGCGTCGGTGGCGTAGCGGTGAAAGCCGCCGCCGAGCTGGTCGTAGATTCCCCCTTCGGCCATAGCGGTCAGCGTCTTGTCGATCATCTGTCGCGCCCGTGTGTCGCCGGTTTGCCGGTCATAGCGCAGCAGGAACTCGATGGTCATCGGTTGCGGGAATTTCGGCGCGCGGCCCCAACCGCCTTGCGCCCGATCGAAGCTGCTCTCCAGCGCGGCCATCACCGTGTCGAAGAGCGATGCCCGGAGGGATGAGGCGCTTTGGCCCAAGATAGGCGACTCTCGCCGATAGAACTCCAGCAGCCCTTCTTTGGTTTGATCAATGCGGGCACGATCGTTCATCCACGCCTCGGCCAGCGCAAGCAGCACCTGTTTGAACGACGGCATACCGTAGCGCGGTGTTTTGGGGAAGTATGTGCCGGCGTAGAAGGGCACGCCGTCGGGCGTCAGCCACACACTCATCGGCCAGCCGCCATGTCCGGTTAGGCCGACCACGGCTTCCATGTAGATCGCGTCCAGGTCCGGTCGCTCTTCGCGGTCCACCTTGATGTTGATGAAATGCTTGTTGAGAATCTCCGCCGTCTCTGGGTCTTCAAATGATTCGTGCTCCATCACGTGACACCAGTGACACGCGGCGTAGCCGATGCTGAGAAAGATCGGCTTATTCTCTTCCTTCGCCTTGCGTAGTGCTTCTTCACACCAGGGGTGCCAATCTACGGGGTTGTTGGCATGCTGCAACAAATAGGGGCTAGATTCGCGTGCGAGTTGATTCGGCATACGGTTGTCCTTGCGGCGCACAACGGTTTAGGGCGCTGCTGGATCATTCTCCACCCTGAAGCTGAGCAAAAGGTGAGTTCGGGCTGGGGGGCACACTTTCAGCCGGCGGTATCCACTTACCGCTTCGAGCCGACGCGCAGGTGTGCTTGCGCGTTTGCCCGTCTTGGCTCACAATCATTTGGCCGGCGTGTGATACCGGCGCACACAGCCGAAACAAGGAGTTGATGATGCGAACGATCCACGTTGAACCGTTGACAATCGAATCGTTTCTGCCTTTCGGTTTCTATGCCAACCTGATCGATCCGCAAGCTGAGAAGATCGGCGACACGCCGATTGAGTTCTACCGCGATATGGTGCAGTTGGACTTGGGCCGGGCTGGCGCAGCGTCTTTTTCCGTGTGCCGCGTCGAGCCGCGTCATTACGTGATCGACGTGAGTGAGTTCCACACCGCTACCGGAGAAGCCATTCTGCCGCTGGACAACGACGTGCTGGTTCACGTCGGGCCGGCGACACCGATCAACGGCGCTCCGCCTCTGGATAAGTTCCGCGTCTTTCGGGTGCCGCAAGGCACGTTGGTGGTGCTGCGGCCAGGAGTGTGGCACCACGCCCCGATTGCGCTCGGCGACAAGCCGGCGAATGTGTTGATCGTGCTGCCTGAGCGCACCTACGCCAACGACTGCACAGTGGTGAAGTTAGACGCGGACGAGCAGTTGGTTGTAACGTTGTGAGCGCCGGCCCTGTGCCAACCGCCGATTCAATCGCTTGCGATGCGGGGCAGTTCGCCGGCGCTCTCCGGCGTGCGCACGGTGCACTCAAAAGAAACCGCTACATCAGGCGATAACGAGGAGCGCACCGAACAGTATTTGTTTAGGGCCAGGTCGATAGCGCGTTCAGCTTGCGGCGCGTCCAAGTTGTTCGCTTCGATTTCGAAGTGTAGATGGATGGTGCGAAATGCCCAGGGCGGTTCAGGAGCTTGTTCACCGCTCACGCGCACGATTAGTTTGTGCAATGTCGCGCGCCGCTTCTTGATGATCTCCACGACATCTACGTTCGCACAGGCAGCTACTGCCACCAGCAACAGATCGGACGGTTTAACGCCGACACTGCCTTCACCCGGCTTTGAGATGACTAGGCTATGGCCGGTGCTATCTATGCCGATGTAAGTCTGCTCGGCGACCCAGACGACTTCTGCTTTAGCCATGGGTGGTTCGTTCTGAGTGAAAGTTGATTGAAATGTTAGATGCACGGCGCGCCGCCCGGTGACATCGGTCAGCCGGTTGTGAGACAGGTGTGGCGGTTGCCCTGCCCGTTTACTCTTTCACCAGATGGGCATCTTCGGGCAGCACGATTGCCGGCGCGGTTGGGTCGAAGCACACGAACTCGAAGTAGCGCAAAGGCCCCGCGCCGATATTGACGAGGCGGTGCTGGTGGGAGGCCGGCACGTGCTGATAGTCATTTGGACCCATCACGCCACTGAGTCGCTCGATCTGAACGGATGCTTGTCCCTCCAGCACGTAGATCATTTTCTCGCGCTTGTCCAACGCTTCCATTTCGGTTGCACCGCCAGGCGGGAGGGTGCGCACGCTCACATGAATCCGCTCGTCGGACGGCATCGGCTCATCGCGGAAGGCATTGGCAACCGGCGCAACGCCCTCGAAAGCGTCTGGTGCGAAGTCTTTATATTGCCAGCGGTTGTATTTGTGATTGGGGGTGACCAACACATACAAGCACACCGTCTCGTCGCCGACCAGCCAATAGTTGTGATACTTGTTCGGCGGCATAAACAGCAAGTCGCCCGGCCCAACGCGCTGTTTGCTGTGGCCAACTTGAATGTCCATCTGGCCGGCGGCAATGTAAATGATCTCCGAGGCGTCCTTGTGTGCGTGAGGCAGCGGACCAAGGGGGTCGTTGATAAACCAGTGCGCGTCCGGCGTCCAAACCAACGCCCGCGAGCGAATTCGCTCTGTCCAGATCAAGGGTTGCTTCATCCACTCTTTGTAATTAGGAATGTGCATCGTCTCCTCCACAGAAATATGCGTTGTTCTAAAGGGTATTTTATGGGATTGGGTGTGGCTTCTGCCGCGTAGCGCCATCGCGTTATATCGTTTGTTCAACTGCTCCTTGGATCATCTGGCGACTAGATCGTTAAATGAACTTGCTCTCTCACTCCGGCAACACCACCGGCAGTTTGGCCATTAGGCCGCCGTCCACCAGGTAAGCGCCGCCGGTCAACGCGCTGGCCTCGTCACTGCACAGAAACAAAACCAGGTTGGCCACGTCTTGCGGGCGAATCACGCGCCCGATTGGGTGCATCTTGCCCCAGCGCGCGACAACGCCCTCTACGTCGTTCGGGTCGAAGCTGCGTGCGGCGTTGCGCAGCATCGGCGTGTCCACCGAAGCCGGCAAGATGGCGTTGACGCGAATGTTCTCGTGGGCATGATCTTGCGCAATCGCTTTAACCAGCGCCAACGTAGCCGCTTTGCTGGCGGCGTAGATCGCGACGCTGGTTTGTGTCGCCAGAGCCTGAACAGATGAGGTGCAGACAATCGCGCCGCCGCCCCGTTGTCGCATAGCCGGCACGGCGTATTTGCACATCCACACGTGCCCTTTGAAATTCACGCCCATCTCGCGCTCGTAATGCGCTTCGGTCACATGTTCGATCAGGCTGTACATCACGATGCCGGCATTGCTGAACAGAATATCCAGCCCGCCGTACGTCTCGACCGCAGTGCGCACGGCGCGCTCGGCGTCAGTCATGCTGGCCACATCGGTGCGCACGAATGTCGCGCGCGGCAGCGTCTCGGCAAGCGCCTGACCCGCTTCTGTGTCGATGTCGGCAATGACCACCGACGCGCCTTCGGCGCTGAACGCCTCGGCTGTCGTGCGCCCGATTCCCTTTGCCCCGCCCGTCACCAAAGCCACTTTGCTTTCAAATCGGTTGCCCATCCTTTCCTCCAACGAGTCCTGTATGCCGGTTTGCGATTCGTTTAGGCTTGCCATTCCCCTTCAAATGCGCCGGCAATGAATTGCGTGGTGAGGGATGTCTGGGCTTGCAACTTCAACCACTCGCCGCGCGCAATGGAGGCCGGCGCATCGGCGTCGTAGCGCGTCGTCCAGGGTTCCAGAGCCACGGCGTAAGCGCGGCCCCACCAGGGGGCGTCCTGGGTGCTGTATCGCTCTTGCCAGTACCACACATGCTTGAATAGCCCGCCGTCCCATGACGCGCCGAAGCCTATGTTGTGGGCTGCGCTTTTGATGCTGTACCAGGCACGTCGCTCGAAGCCGGACAAGTAAGCCAGGTCGGCATAGGGCGGCGCAGACTCCGGCGGGACGAGGCTGGCGTTATCCGGCTTGCCGGTCGTATCCTGCGCCATTGGCCAGGTGAACTCCACGCCCGGCTTGAAGCGCCGTTGCGCCGGCATGATTGGGTCGGCCCACATCGTCTTGGCGTTCGTGGCGATCACTGCCCCCTCACGCAGGAAGGGCAGCCCAAATGCAATGTGGTGGCCCCACATCAGGTCTAGCGCGGTATGTCCTTCGTTCGTCAACCGTTCATCGATGTGCAGGATGGGCGAATCGGTTTCGAGGGTGAGCGTCTTTTCGATCAGGATCGGGATGCGTAACGGACGCGCCCACAGTTTGACCGACACCCGCGCCGGCCCTTCCTCTAGCAGCGCATGGCGCCACGGCGTAAGGGATACTTCTCCGTGCTGCCCCAACGATGCGCCGCGATACACAAACGTCGGGCTATTCGGCAGAATCTCCTGCCACCCCCCGTAGTAGTAATCCTCGAACTGATTGGGTGTGTCTCGCATCTGCGAGAAGTCTTGTTGGGGATTGCGAATGCCGAGCGGCAGCCGGCACAAAAAATCCACGTCCAGCGGCTTGTAGCGAAACTCAAAAATGTCGCTTCCACGTCCGGCCAGTACGCCGATCCGCACCAGGTCGTTTTCTAGCCAGATCACATTCATTCCCCGATACGTCCACTCATCTGAAATCGCGCATCGGCGTGTAGCAAACGGTCTCCCCATACCACCCTGCCTGCTTCAAAGGTGACCCGAATCTACCACAAGCTACGATCTCCCTAGAGTATGTGGGAGTCGCTAAACGAGCGTGCATCCAACGTCTCTGGCCAGCCCGCCCAGCACGGCGCGTCACGCCCGCGCAAGCGGGCGTCCAGTAGGCTTAGACACTCCCGAGTACTGTTCAGATGAAGGGGACAGACTAGGCGCGGTCAAAGGTGCTGCCTTCGCTGACTGCGTAGAATGGGAAGAGTTTCAAGAACGTGAGGTAAGTCAATGGAGAAGACGGTTCACATTCCGAACATTGGGTGTGGTGGATGTGTGCGCACGATTCAGAACGAGCTGCTGCACGTGG
>JANWVJ010000114.1 GCA_025056895.1 Thermoflexales bacterium | reverse complement strand
GAGGGGAACGGCCAATCGGGATGGGTATTGTTGGACTATGGGGACTTGGTGGTGCACGTGTTTACGCCGAGCTTGCGGGCCTTCTACAGCTTGGAGTCCTTGTGGGCCGGCGCAACAGTCTTATTGCGCATTCAGTAATAGGTTGTAGCCGATCTGTTTTATTTGCCGGGGAAGATGTAGAGTGCGCGGGCCAGGGCGCGCGGCGAGGGGAGGTGTAGTCTCTGGCGCGGCAAGAGCAGCCTAAAACTCTAGCTTCTTGTACCGCATCGCGACGCTTTCCACCAACCCGATAGCGGCGAGGGCGGTGATTAAGCTGCTGCGGCCGTAACTCACAAAAGGCAGCACCACGCCGGTGACAGGCATGATGCCAACTTGCATCCCTAAGTTGATGTAGGTTTGCAAGAACAAAACGGCGGCGATGCTCACACACAGCAGCCGGCCGAATGTGTCGCGCGCAATCCAAGCGGCGCGCAAGGTGCGATAGATCACAAACGCCAGAAAAGCGATAAATAGCACGGCGCCGACAAATCCCAGTTCTTCGCCGATCACCGAAAAGATGAAGTCGGTATGGCGGACGGGCAAAAAGCGCAATTGGCTCTGCTGGCCCTGGGCAAAGCCGGCGCCGGTCCAACCGCCTGAACCCAGCGCAATCAGTGCTTGATCGGCTTGATAGGTCTCTCCAGGTTCAACGTTAATGCCGAGTAATTGTTCGATGCGCGTGATTTGATATTGCTCGATCAAACCGAGCTGAAAGACGATGAACAGCATAGCCAGAGCGGCCAGCACGATAATGACGGCGTGTTCGCGTTCCAACCCACCCACATAGACGATCGCCAGCCACATAAAGACGAGGGTGACGGCGGTGCTGAGATTCGGCTGGAGCAGAATCAACCCAAGGCAAGGAAGCAGCAGTAAGGCAGAGAGGATAACCGTTTCGAGGTAGGGCCGCCGGCCTTGGCGATCGGCGATGAAGTGGGCTAAAAAGATGCCTAATGACAACTTGGCCAGCTCGCCTGGTTGAACGTCAAAGCCGCCAAACTCGAACCAGCGCCGCGCGCCAAATCGCTCTGCACCGACCACCAATACCGCACCCAGCGCAATGAGCGTCCCCAGGTAGAGCAGCCAAGATACATTCTTGAGGAGCGTGTAGTCGATTAGGCTGATCAGAAGCAACACGATGAGGCCGGCGAGGGCGGTTACGGCCTGATCGACAGGGGTACGCTCGATCACCGGGTCGCCGCGCGAGGCGCTGTACACCATCGCCACGCCGCCCAACAGCAGAACGATGACGGCAAACAATATCCAGTAGTCAAAGTGTCGCCATAAACGTCGGTCGGGCATAGAGAATTTGGATGACGGGAGAAAGGGATTCAGGCGGGGCGCTCTGCTTTTCGGCGCCTGCCGTTTGCGTTCAACAAAGGCACATCAACCAGGACTCGGCTTTCATTGCCTTGCTGATCGAAGTGAACCGTCACGCCTTCGCGGTCAATCGGCAGGCGGTTGGAGAGCGCGGCGATGATGTCATCCTTGATCAAGTCAAGCAAGCCAGGCGGAATCTCGGCGCGATCGTGAATCAGCACAAAGCGCAAGCGTTGCTTGGCTGTGTCTGCGCTGTTCTTGCTGCCGAAGAGTTGTTGAAGGATGTTCATCGAACACCGTCTGTGAGCGACCGTTTAGGCGCGGCCGAATAAGCGCTGCAGGATCGAACCGGATGAGCGCAACGGTTGGAAAGGAACAATTTCGCCCGTGATGCGGCGCGCAATCTCGTGGAAGGCTTGCGCAGCAGGACTTTTGCCGTTCATCACGACAGGATGGCCTCGGTTCGTCGATACCAGAATGTTTTCGTCTTCTGGAACAATGCCGATGATTTCTGTGGATAAGACTTCGGCAATGTCTTCGGTAGACAGCATTTCTTGGCGTCTAACCCGCGCCGGCACAATTCGGTTGATGATCAGGTGGGCTGGGCCTTTCTCGGCAGCCTCGATTAAACCAATGACACGGTCTGCATCGCGGACGGATGACACTTCGGGATTGGTGACAACTAAACAACGGTCGGCGGGAGCTAAGCAGGTGTGAAAGCCGTGCTCAATGCCGGCTGGAGAGTCGATGAGGATATAGTCAAAGTCGGAGCGAAGTTCATCACACAGATGTTTCATCTGCTGGGCGTTGATGGCGGACTTGTCCCGCGTTTGTGCGGTCGGCATCAAATACAGCTCAGGGGCACGCTTGTCACGAATCAGAGCCTGTCTCAGCCGGCAACGCCCTTCGACAAAATCGACGGCATCATAGACGATTCGATTCTCCAGACCCATCACAATATCCAGATTGCGTAATCCGATATCGCCGTCGATCAATACGACCCGCTTGCCCAACAAAGCTAGCGCGCTGCCGATGTTGGCAGCGCACGTCGTTTTGCCAACGCCGCCCTTCCCCGACGTAACGGTGATGACTGCTGATTTCATCGTCTATTTTGCCTGCCAGGCAACGATCACGATCTCCCGGTCTTTAATCAGCGCCATTTCCGGCTTGGTGTTCTTTTTAGTTCTCTCACTTGGCCGGCAGGCTCGGGCTGCATCTGCAATCCGAACCAAGCTCGGCGCAAACTCCAGGGCACAGATCGTTGCTGTTGTGTCACCCAGTGCTCCGGCATGAGCTGACCCGCTTAGCTTACCCCATACAATAATATCACCACCGGCGATCAACTGAGCGCCGGGATTCACATCGCCCAAGACAACAAGATGGCCTGAGTGTTGCAAGACTTGTCCCGAACGCAGGCGCCGGCGTACCAGTAGCCCGTCGCTTGCGTCCATCTGAGCGATCACTCCATCTGTCCTCCCACCAAAGTCAGAGGCAGCATCGGTTGGGTAGTCGGCGACCCTTTTGCGCCTCTGATCCTCCGACGCAATCTCCGATAGTGATTTATCTTGAGTGGAAATTACCCCATTAGATTCGCTCAGACTGGTCGGCAGGCCGAGAGCAATCGCATTCGCCGCCGTGTGAATATCCTCGGCCAGCACCACTCGTAATGAGACGCCGTGTCTGTCGAGCAGCGCCTGGACCTTGCGAAGATCATCGGGGGAAAGAGACAAGCGATGAAGATTCAGCGCCACCTGGCCGCCACGAAAGAAGCGCGCGTTTGACTGCAACTTGGTTTCAAGCTCACGGAGCTGAGATAACCAGAGACCATCTCCAAAGTTAATCTGCAGGCCGCCTCGCAATCCTTTGATCGTAACCATAGCGCGCCCTTTTCATGTCAATATGCGCACGATTTTACTAGTCGAGTTGCTTAACGCAGATTACACGCAGAAATCGCTGAGCTTACCCACGGCAACCGGCCGCATGCGAAACGCAGAAGCTGCAACTGACAACAGGGACGGAGGCGCCGTACAAGCGCCTGTACACGTTATTCTAACTCGGATTTTTGAATCGGGGCAGGATTTTCAAGAGGAATGTTGAAATAGCCGGCAATGATGCGTTGTGCGATCGGCGCGGCCACACCAGACCCTTGCCCGCCGTTCCATACGTATACGGCAAGCGCCAGTCGGGGGTCTGTAGCAGGGGCATACGCGACAAACCACGCGTGGGTGGGCAAATACTTGATGCCGGTGTAGCACACGCCTGTCTTAATGGCTACATCATCGCAGAACTCAGCAGTGCCGGTCTTGCCGGCATATTGGAAACCCGGAATCTGAGACATGCGCGCGGTGCCTCGATCGCTCACTACGTCGATCAGGGATTGCTGGATCAAGCGCAACGTTGCTTCAGAAATGGGCAATTTGTGCGTCACCTTTGGCTCGAAGGGCCGAAGGGTGTTACCCTCTGCATCCACAATCTCACGCACAATCTGAGCTTGCATTAATACGCCGTCATTTGCAATCGCTGCAACGACGCGGGCCATCTCCAGGGGTGTGGCCAGCACATACCCCTGGCCGATGGACATGTTATACGAATCGCCGGTTGTCCAGACATCTCCGAAGGTATTACGTTTCCAGGCTGGCGTCGGAGCGAAGCCTCGGCCAAAACCGATTTCCAAGCCGGACGGCTCTCCGATGCCGAAAATGCCCATCCACTTAGCCAGTTTATCCGGCCCCATCCCTACAATGCCTTCAGGGGCATACCCACCCACTGCCTTATAAAAATAGGTGTCGCATGAGTTACGCAAGGCATCACTGATGTTTTGAGGTCCGTGCTGGCCGTTGCCGGACAAGGCAATCCAACAGTAGAACTTCTGGCCCTTGTCTGGGTTTTCCGGATCATATTGGTCCGGCAAGGTGAAGGTGCCCGGATCGTTGATCATCGTGTAGGGTGTGACAGCGCCTTCTTCAAGCAGAGCGGCCACGGTCACGATTTTGAACGTCGAGCCAGGCGGCACCAGGTCGTCGGTGGCGTGATTGAGCAGCGGATTGTGCAAATCCTCTTGTAGGGCCTGCCACTGTTTCTGTGAGATGCCTTGCACGAAAAGGTTGTTGTCGTAGCCGGGCACGGTGACCATGCCGAGCACTTCGCCCGTTTTAGGGTTCAGCGCCACCACCGCAGCGCGCGGCGCGTTGCGCAGTTGCATCGCAGGGATCAGTGCATCGGAGATGATCTTTTGCAACCGCATATCGAGCGTCAGACGCACACCGTAGCCTTCGCGAGGGGGGACGGGTTCCCCTTCACGGCGCAGCTCCTCGCCGGAGGCGTCAACCAGCACGACTTCTCGCCCCTTGACGCCGCGCAACTGCTCTTCGGCGACAAACTCGATGCCGGCCAGCCCTACTCGGTCATCTCGATCGTAGCCATTCTGCTCATAAGTGGTTTCTTGGCCGGCCGGGATGCGGCCAATGTAGCCCAGAATGTTGCCCAACAACTCTTTGTAGGGGTATGTGCGTGAGCCAACGCTCTGTACCACCACTCCCGGCATGGTCAACGCTTGCTCTTGGATGATGAGTGCCTTCTCACGTGGGACGTTGTCTGCAATAACCACACGATCGTAGGGGCGCGCTTGCTGAATCTTTGCATAGACCTTGGTGTAGATATCGCCGGCAGTGACACCGGGCTGATCGATCATCTGCGCTAGGCGGTGGTAAATCTCCATGCGCTTGACACGGCGCTCGATCAGATTGTCCGACTGGTACTGACGGGCGGGGATGATGGCAACCTGAAAAGCCGGCGCATTGCGCACCAGCACTTCGCCATTCCGGTCGTAGATTAGGCCGCGCGGCGCCGGGATTTTGCGCTCGACCAGACTGTTGCGGCGCGCCTGCAACTCGAACCCGCGCTGATATGTGATTTGCAGGTCATATAGGCGCGCCGTCAGCACGACAAACGCCACCAGCATGCCAAACCCCATGATCAAGAGGCGGGTGCGTCCACCCTGGTTGTCGGGGGGCGGAGTTTGGCTGGTGCGCCGGCGGATCGGCAAGTCGTTCACGATCATCGATTATCGTTTCACAGCATCTAAACCTATAGAACGATTGTCCGGCCGGCCTGGCTTCGTTCCAGTCGCTCGCTAATCGGCTTCAGCACGGCATAGGCCAGAACAGCCAGAAGGGAATTCAGCACCATCAACGGCAGAACCACATTTGTAATCGCATACGGAACATCCACTTGCAGGCCGCTCAGAGCCAAGCCACCGACGTGCAAGCCATAAGATACCACTGTAACCAGCGCCACCCATGTTGCGGCGCGCGCCGTTGCCGAGGGGATCGGCGCGCGGTCCACAAGACCGGCAACAATGTTGCCAATCAACATCCCGAAGCTGGTCAATCCCACCGGCGTGTTCGAGGATAAGTCCAACAGAAAGCCGCCCACAAATACCCAGAGCAAGCCATCTGTGCCGCGCAAGGCTACCCAAACAGCAGTACAGGTCAGCACCAGGCTGGGGCGCAGGGCGCTGCCGAGCACGGCCGGCAACAAGCTGGTCTCTGCAAGCACAAGCCCCAACAGGAACATGAACGCAGCAATAAACCATCTCATTGATGCAATAGAGAAGGGAAATGGGCCAACAGTGTTAGTGCACCCACTGGATCGCCGGGCAACTCAGCAGGTATCGTGTTATGGCAATTGCAAAGTATTTGTCATGCCCGGCGCAGCGGTGATCACCAGCACAATTTCAAGTCGATTGAAGTCCACAGCCGGCCGAACAACTGCTTCTTTGAACAGCGCCGCATCGGTGCTGATGATGCGCTCGACGCGGCCGATTGGCAATTGCGCCGGCAACATGCCGCCCAATCCACTGGTCACGATGATGTCATCCACTTGCAGCGCATCGGTCTGGGGCACATTTTGCAAGTGCAAGCTGCCGTCACTTTGTCCGGCCACGACGCCTGTCGCGCGCGATGATACAACCTGGGCGTTCACGTATGAGTTGGGATCGATCAACAACTGCACGTGAGACGAACTTTCGTTGACCTGGCCAACCCGCCCGACCAATGCCAGCCCGCCTCCTACAACCGGCATCCCCACTCTAATGCCATGCTGTCGCCCAGCGTTGATGGTGATGTAGCGGATAAAGGGGCTGGGATCGCCGGCGACAACGTTAGCGCATACGCCAACGCCGGGGCGATTGCTGTCCTCAGGAGTGCAGCGCGCACCAATGCCAATCACATCGGCGCCTACTATGTCGTAGATCGGGTTTTGGCTGGCAAAGTTCAGCAGATCACGGTACTGGCGCACCTCCGCTTGAAACTCGCGCAGACGCAGGTTTTCGATGCTCAACTCATCCACTTGTCGTTGCAGGGCTTGTACCCGTTGGCGCAAGTCTTGCAACTCGCCGGCGCTGCGAAACAGATCGCCGATCCCCTTTCCGAGCGTGCTGAACAGTTCTTGCAGAGGTGTCAGCGCTGTCGAAAGCGGCCCTTCTGCTGCACTCGGCAGGCCGCTGCTCAGGCTCAGCACTAAGACGATGCCGGCAATGGCGATCAGGATCGGCGCTAAGAGAGGACGAGAGGATCGGCGGTTCAAAGTGGGATCACTAGGCGACGCGCCGGCCGCTGGTCAGCGCAAGCGCGCTGCGCGAGGTGCTGTGCCGTTCAAGACCAACCAAAACTTCGCGCAGCGAGTCGAGATTCTCCAAGACCATTTCGGCGCCGCGCGCAACACAGGTCAGAGCATCTTCTGCCAGCCAGGTATGGATGTTCGTCTCGTCTGCCACACGCTCGACCAGCCCCTGGAGCAACGATCCGCCGCCGGCCATGCAGATACCGCTTTCCATCAGGTCGGCCACCAGCTCGGGCGGAGTTTCGTCCAGAGTGGCGCGAATGGTGTCCACAATCGTGTTCACCGAGTTAGACAACGCCTCGCGCACTTCACTCGAAGAAATTTCCACCGACTCGGGCAGACCAGTCACCAAGTTACGACCGCGCAAGGTCATTGTCTTTTCTTCAGGCAACGGAAAGGCCGAGCCGATGGCGATTTTGATCTTTTCGGCCATGCGCTCGCCGATGAGCAGGTTGTACTTCTGCCTGGCGTAATTGATGATGTCTTCATCCATCTCGTCGCCGGCCACGCGAATCGAGCGACTGACAACAATGCCACCCAGTGCGAACACGGCCACTTCTGTCGTGCCGCCGCCAATATCGACAATCAAGCTGCCGTGTGCTTCGGTCACAGGCAAGCCGGCCCCAATGCCGGCAGCCATCGGCTCTTCGATCAGATACACCTCTCGCGCTCCGGCGGAAAGCGCCGCATCATACACAGCGCGCTTTTCCACTTCGGTCACGCCTGATGGGATGCCGATCACAACACGCGGACGAGGAATGTTGAACAGACTGCGGCTGTGCGCCTTGCGAATAAAGTAATCCAGCATCGCCTCGGTGATCTCGAAGTCGGAGATCACGCCGTCACGCAGAGGGCGAATGGCGATGATCTTAGCCGGCGTGCGGCCCACCATTTCCTTAGCTTCCGCCCCCACAGCCAACACCTGGCGCGTCTTACGGTTTACTGCAACCCAGGACGGTTCATTGATCACAATCCCCTTGCCGCGCACCGACACCAGGGTGTTGGCGGTGCCTAGGTCAATGCCCAGGTCGAGTGAAAATAAACCCAGGATTTGGTCAATGATGTTTGCCATTCAGTTTTCCCTCGTATACTCACGACATTATAGACTATTAGCGCAAGGAGGGGCCGGCGGCGCGCAGCGACCAAGCTGCGCAACAGCCAGTGCAAGCATTCGCAAGGCCCAGCTCCGACAGGCAAGGATTTATGTTAGACAACCACAGAATTGCATTGATCGGCGGCGGCGTGATGGGTGAAGCCATCACCAAAAGTTTGTTGCGCGGTGGACTGACTCGGCCTGACGGCATCATTATCGCCGAACCGCTTGAGGCGCGGCGCGCCAAGTTGGCCGATGATTTCGGCGTACACGTCACAGCCAGCAACATCGAAGCGGTGAGCGGCGCCCAAGTTGTGATTTTGTCGGTCAAGCCGCAGATCATGTCGGGCGTGTTGCGCGGGATGCGCGGCCATGTCGCACCGGATACGCTTGTGATTTCGATTGCCGCCGGCGTATCGATTCGCCGCATCGCGGAGGGATTGGGCGATGGTCACCCGATCGTGCGTGCCATGCCCAACACGCCGGCCCAGATCGGTGAAGGCATCACCGGCTGGACGTGTACGCCGGCGGTGACCGAAGCTCAACGAGAACAAGCGCGCGTGATTTTGCAGTGCATGGGCAAGGAAGTGTTCTTTGAAGACGAGCATTACTTGGACATGGTCACCGCCATCAGCGGCACCGGCCCCGCTTACGTTTTCCTGTTCATGGAAGCCCTCATCGACGTGGGGGTGCATTTGGGCTTTTCACGCGCGGTGGCCGAGTATTTGGTCATGCAGACAGTAAAAGGCAGCGTGGACTACGCAATCCAGTCCGGTCAGCATGTGGCGCAACTGCGCAACCAGGTCACTTCGCCAGCCGGCACAACCGCCGAGGCGCTCTACATTTTGGAAGAGGGCGGCTTGCGCACTGTGCTGGCGCGAGCGGTTTGGGCAGCTTACGAGCGCAGCGTGGCGCTGGGCAAGAAAGCAAGCGAATAGTTCGCTTGCAGCGTTTGTCAGCAACCGGCCGCCTGCTACGCTTAGTCTAGTTGCTGCGGAGCGCGCGCCACACGCGCTCTGGCGTCAACGGCAAGCGATAAAACCGCTTGCCCGTAGCATGATAGACAGCGTTAGCCACAGCCGGTGCGACGCCGTCCATGGGAATCTCGGCAACAGCTTTGGCGCCGTAAGGCCCGGATGGCTCATACGTTTCCACCAGAATCGCTTGCAACTCCGGCGTTTCGTCGGCAGCAAAGATGCGATACGGACCAAAGCGCGGATTCAACACTCGCCCCTGCTCATCGTATGCCATCTCCTCGCTCACCGCGTAGCCGAGCGCCTGCACATTGCCGCCCTCGATCTGGCCGCTGGCCGTGGCGGGATTGATCGCAACGCCGCAATCGACGGCCATAACCAGGCGGGTGACGGTTACCTCGCCGGTCTGCGTGTCCACCTCCACCTCGGCAAATTGCGCGCCGAAAGGCGGCGGCGAGTCATAGCTCATGTGCGAAGCAACGGCCATGATCTGGCGCTGATTTTCTTGGTGGGTGGCAAATAGCGCCACCTCTTGCAGGCTGACGCTACGGCCGTCGGGCGCCCAGGCACGCCGGTCGCGCAATACAACCCGGCTGGCTTCAACGGGCGCCTGGCGACTGAGCATGTGCGCCGCCACCTCACGGATTTGCTGCGCCACCTGTTCGGCTGCTTTCTTAGCTGCTCCGCCGCTGATGTAGGTCGTCGAGGACGCATACGCACCCGTATCAAACGGAGTGAAATCGGTGTCGGAAGAGTGCATGATGATGTCTTCGAGCGGCACACCGAGCGTTTCGGCGACGATCTGGGCAATCACCGTGTCGCTGCCGGTGCCGATGTCGGTTGCGCCGACTGCAACGTTGAATGAGCCGTC
>JANWVJ010000113.1 GCA_025056895.1 Thermoflexales bacterium | reverse complement strand
AGCGCGCGCTCTGCGCATGAGACGTGTCTGCGATCCGCTCACCTTGCGCATAGCCAACGGCTATGCGCGCCGGCACGCCCAACGAACGCAGCATCATGACCATCGCCGTAGCGTAGTAGTTGCAGTAGGCGCGCCGCGTCTCAAACAAGATGTAGTCGCTGGCTTCTATGCCGTGCGGCGGAGCTTCCAAGTTTTCGTCGTAGGCGATGTTCTCGCGCAGCCAGCCTTCGATGGCGACGGCTTTGTCGTAGGCGGTTGGTGCACGACCGGCAATGTTTTGCGCCAAACTCCGCACCCGATCCGGCACGGCCGCCGGCAGTTGGAGATACCGATCGACGATCCACTTCGGGTAGTCGAGCGGCGCTTCGCGCAACTGCTGTGGCTCAGCGATGCTCATCGAGCCGACGCCGGTGTATCGGTTGCCCGATAGCAATGGCGAGGTCAACCGGTATTGCAACAGATCGGCTGCGCCTTCTTCGGTTTGTAGAAACACAGCCTGCGCCGGCACGCTGGCCCGCAACGGTTGGGAAGGAAAATACAACGTGTCCGTGCCGCGATACAAGACGAAGCCCGCCGACATGGACATACGTCCCAGGTAACTGACGATCGGAAGTGACTCGTCCTGAGGGCGCAAGGCATATGTCTCGCCTCCTGAGTCCGTCCACGTTGTGCCGTCGTAAGAATCGTAGGACTTCGCGCGCCAGAAGTAGCGAGCCGGCAGCGCGACCACCTCCATCACCGGTTCTTCGGTTAGGTTGCGCGGTCCGCCCAATGTCAACGACGGCGCGAAACTGTCGATCGGCTGCAGGTTATAGTTGCGCACATCTGAGAACAGCCGATTCAACCGCGCCACCAAGTCGTTGTATGGCTCAGTCAGTTGGTTGAACACAACTTGTGCTGCGCTCGACGACGCCAGTACCGGTGCCCGCCAAGCAGCCAGCAAGGCCAGCAGGCCGATTGCCATGCCGGCGATGGTGAAGCTAACGCGCAGACCTTTTGCGAACCGTACGCCCTCTTGCCGCCAGATTGCTTCACGCTCATCCAAATGTGAGGACACCAGCAAGATCACGGCGCACACCAAATAGATCACCAGGTACGAGGACATCGGCACGATGCCGCCGTAGTAGTACACGTTCGAGAAGAGCGTGATGCCGGTGGGCAAAACGACGTGCCAGATGCGCCGCTGGCGAAAGGAATACCAGGCTGCTGTGTAAGCCAGCAACCAGAACAGAGCGCATAGGATGAGGATGAAGATCAGGCTCTCGCGGCTGGCGCCGTTGCCGGCTGCTTCGTTTACCCAGTCGATGATCTTGCCGATGACGATCAGAATGCGCTCGCGCCAGGCAAGGGTTTGCGGCACGCTCGCATGTGTGCCGCCGATTACCCCTAGGGTGAACAAGGCGTAGATGGCGCTGGTCAGGTGCGCCGTCCAACCCGGAAAGTGGCTGTATGACAAGGCTGTGCCGGCTAGCAAGCCCAACGCCATTGGCCACACAATCACGCCCAAGCTGGGCGTCCAGTCCGCAACGACGATGCTGTTGACCACTGCAAACAGCATCACGAATAGGACAAACAGCGTTGCCAGATCAGATCGTTTCATGAGCTGCGCCTATGACGCCTGGCTGCGCCGGCGCGCAATCAACCCTAGCACGGCAGAATGAGTTTTGTCTATGAGCATCGGTGCGTGCCAAACCCACAAGCGACAGCTCGGCAGGCCAAATGTATCTCGCTCAGCGCACCGATCTTATATACTGATCGGCGCACCGTGGATTCCCAGCGCTGCCTCCATAATGACTTCGCTGAGCGTAGGATGGGCATGCACCGACTGGGCGATTTGATCGGGTGTCAACTCGGCATTTTTGGCCAGCACCAGCTCTGGCAGCAATTCGGTCACGTCCGGCCCGATCATATGCGCGCCCAAAATTTCGCCATACCGAGCGTCGGCGACGATCTTGACAAAGCCTTCATACGAGTTCAGTCCCAGCGCTTTGCCGTTGGCGCGGAAGGGGAACTTGCTGACCTTGACCGAGTAGCCCTTTTCTTTGGCCTGCGCCTCGGTCAAGCCCATGCTGGCGACTTGTGGGTGGGTGTAGACACAGCGGGGCATAGCCGCGTAGTCGAGTTTCGGAATGTGACCGTTGTACTTGCCCATCTCGGCGGCGATCTTTTCGGCGGCGACTACGCCCTGAGCCGAAGCCACATGAGCCAACTGGAGTTTGCCGGTCACATCGCCGATGGCGTAGATATGCGACACATTGGTGCGCATAGCGTCATCAACGGGGATCAGCCCCCGCCCGTCCACAGCCACGCCGGCCTTGTCCAACCCGATGTGGGTCGTGTTTGGCTGCACGCCAACCGATACCAGCACCCAATCTGCTCTGACGGTTTGCCCGCCGGCTGCGGCAGTGCTGTAGGTTAATGTCACCCCCTCTGGATCGACTTTTGCCCCCTCTACTTTGGCGCCGGCGATGGTTTTGATGCCGGCGCGCTTGAACGTTTTGTCCATCTCGGCGCTGATCTCTTCATCTTCCAACGGCAGGATGCGCGGCAACGCCTCGAGCACGGTCACCTCTGTTCCGTAGGCGTGGAAGATGTAGGCGAACTCCATGCCGATTGGGCCGGCTCCAATCACCACCATCGACTTGGGAGTGTGCTTGACTTCGAGCAGTTGACGGTAAGTGAACACGCGCACGCCGTCCGGTTCCAGGCCGGGCAAGGTGCGTGGGCGTGCGCCGGTGGCGATGATGAAGCGGCTGGCTTCCACCGTATGTTCTTCGTCGCGGAACTCCACGCGAAGAGCTTTGGGTGAAATGAACTCACCGTCCCCGCGAAACACGGTGATATCGTTCTTCTTCATCAGAAATTCGACGCCCTTGACCAACCGGCCGGATACATCGCGGCTGCGTTTCTGCGCCACGGCATAGTCCACTTGCAGATTGTCAAAGCTGAACCCATAGTCTTTGCCGTGCTGCAACAGCTCGACGATCTCGGCGTTGCGCAACAGGGCTTTAGTCGGGATGCAGCCCCAGTTCAGACAGATGCCGCCCAGATTGTCACGCTCGATAATGGCCGTCTTCAGTCCGCATTGTGCAGCGCGAATGGCCGCCACATAGCCGCCCGGCCCGGCGCCCAGTACGGCGACATCGAAAGAAGTAGGATTGGATGCCATCTTGATTAGCCTCTTTGATCAACAGACTGATTGTGCATCATATCACCCCGCGCTGCTACATCATGCGCGTCGCTTGTGCGCGTCGTAAGGTGATCAAAAGTGATTGATTGCTGCACTGATACCTGATGATGCGCACCCTTCACAACAGGCCAAGCGCACGCGCGATATCTGGTCCGATGCCGACCACGTTGAGTGTGATCGGCAGCAATAGGACACCCAGACAGTTCATGCGCCGGCCTCCCACCAGCACAGGGATCAGTCCGATGAGTGTGGCCACGATCATCACACCTAGCCCGCCCAGGCCGGTGAAACCGACAGTAATTGCAATTGAAATCAACAGTGCTGCGCCGGCAAGTAGCTTTGGGTCGAAGCGCCCGCTCAATGATCCAACAGCTCGCCCGATCAACACCAGCAGGGTGAATGACAACGCGCCGGCCAGCGCTACACTCGTTACGGCCAACCAGTACGTGCGCCACCCATATGGCACGTAGGTTGTGCTGAGCATCCAGGCCATGCCGCCTCGTGTGAGTCCCACCCCCGGCACAAATAGAAGCAGCAAGCCGCCTATATAGTAGGCGATCTTCGATGCTCCCTGCGAGACTAAAAATAAGCGATCGTCGCGCTGCGCGGTAGCGTGCCCGGCTAGCAACCCGCCGATCCCACCGCTGATGACCGGTAGGACACCGGCGAACAGACCGCCGGCTACGCCGGTGAGTGTCCCACGCGCGAGTTGGTAAGGCGTCACGTCCAGTCGCAGAGCAGTCTCCTGCCTGGGCGGACGCACACCGAAGAACAGGATTTGTAGTAGCCCCGGCACGGCAAACAGGCCGACAAATGCCGGCAACAGGTTTTGGAACGAGGCGTCGATTGGCACGGGACTGCGGTACAACAAAACGAACCCGAGAACTCCGCTCAGGAGAAACGTGATCAACCCAGCGCCCAGATAGGCCCAGGCCGAAAGCAATCGCCGCAAGGGGGTGGGGGCCAAGGCGTCGTGGCGCGGCCACTCCCCAATGACCAGAAAGGCAATGATTGCCACCAGCATCCAACCGATATGCGGGGCGATGATTTGTCGCACCGGGCGCAGCACTTCGTCCAGAACCGGTGCAGCGATCGTCAGAGTGAGCAGTGCGCCGAGGCTGCCGGCCCCAACCAGCATGGTTGCGTCGAGACCTCGTCCGCGCAACAGCATTTTGGTTGCCGGCAACACGACAAATGCGCTGGCGTCATCAGGAGCGAACAGGAACACGGCGGGTATCACATTGACTACCGACCAACCGACAACCATCCCGATCATCAGCATGGCTATAGCCTGACCGGAGAGTAACTCTGGCCGATGAGTCACGGCCAAAAACACTAGGCCGGCTACGTTGTATATATGCAAGCCCGGCAGCAGAGCCAACACAGCGCCGGCTAGAGCGCCGGCCAATGCCAGGACGATCAGGCCTAGCTCGTGATCCATCGCGCGGAGTATAGCGCGGCCTACTCCGGCGAACAGGCGCTTAAGGCAAGCGCGCTGTTGCGCTGTGGAGTGGAAAAGCACAATCCCCGCCTATTTGGGCGGGGATCGTTGAGCGATACAGTCGGCGCACGCCGTTGCGCGCAGCCGTTACTCGGCGAGGATGCCTTACTCTTGCTCTTGATTTTCAGCGCTCGGCGCAGCTTCTTCCTCTGCGATTTCCGCAATCTGGCGCTTAGCGCGACGGCGGCGCTGCTTCTCCGCTTTGTCAATCACTTCATTTGCACGCCGCTCTAGCCGGCGTTGGAAGCGATCTACCTGGCCTTCGGTGTCGATGATGCGTTGTTGGCCGGTGTAGAACGGGTGTGTGCCGGACCATACGTCAACGTGTAGCTCAGGCTTGGTTGACCCAACCGTGCCGACAAACTCACCGCCGACATATACCTTTGCAGCAGGATAGTACTTGGGATGAATATCTTTCTTCATGCGCTTGTCTCCTTCACTGCCGGCTCGGTCTCATCCTTCACCGCCGATGCAACGCGCGCGGAAGGTTGCGCTGCCGACAGCGCCTCGACGCGCACCAGCTTACGGCCGTTCGGCAACGTTTCAAACGTCACAATGCCATCGGCAGTAGCAAAGAGGGTGTAGTCTTTGCCCATGCCTACGTTTTCACCGGCCTTGATCCTTGTGCCGCGCTGGCGCACGATGATGTTGCCGGCGCGAGCGAATTGCCCGCCAAAGATCTTGACACCCAATCGTTGTGCGTTGCTATCGCGGCCATTGGTCGTTGAGCTGCCGCCTTTTTTGTGTGCCATGGGTCTATCACTCCTCGTTTTGAGCGAGTTGCGCCGCCGGCTCTGCCGCTGCTGTGACTACCTCGGTCGGAACCGAGTCGTGCGACTGGTTGCCGACGATTCTGATGCGCGTATAGGTCTGCCGATGACCGGTCTTTCTTCGATAGCGCTTCTTAGGCTGATAGCGGAACACGTCGATCTTCTCGCCTTTTACGTCACCGACCACGACAGCGGGCATTGTCATGCCCTCGACCACCGGCTGTCCAACTTTGACGCCGGACTCGTCAGACCACAATAGCACGGGCAATTGCAGTGCTGCGCCGGCTGGCGCGTTCAACTTTTCAACTAAAAAATCATCGCCGGGCGACACACGATACTGCCGGCCGCCCACTTTTACCACTGCAAACATGAATTGTTCACCTCTTAGACGCCCCTCGGCTTGTCATACTGCGCACGCAGTGCGCGACTTCCTGCGGGCGAGTGATCGCGGCTGTCACAACTCGGCCTTTGCCGTTTTGCGTCCACACCGCTGATGTCTGTGACTTGGGCTGCGATGGTGTAACAGGCCAAAGAAACAGCGCACAGATTATACGCAGTTAGAAGGTCATGTCAAACTGCGCGCAAGCCGCAAGCGAAATCTGGTGTTGCGACGAGGCTCGACGCCGCTTTCGCCAGAGTGACTTGTCTCAGCGCTGTGCCACTCTGACATTTACAAATCTGCCTTCCGGAGATGTACTGGAACAGTCGTATAGACGGGTGACTGTGTGCGGGTGTGCAGGAGATATGGCGATCGGCTGTGGTATTCTCGACTTGCTATATGACCATTACTTTACAAGGACGCAAGACTGAATCATGATTGATTTCCCCGGTAAAGGCAAGGTCGCTGTCTTGAAGACCACGCCGCAAACTGTGTTGCAAGATTACGCCCGCCTGATGGACTTGGCCGGCTTTCGCGAAGCTCTGCCGAAAGGCCCCACAACGGCGCTCAAGATCAATATCTCATGGCAGACCTGGTATCCCGCTTGTTCGACAACTCCCTGGCAGTTGGAAGGTGTGGCGCGCGCGCTGCGCGACGCCGGCTACACCGACCTGGTCGGCGTGCACAATGACACCGTGGTAGTGGATGCGCGCGATGGCGAGTTCAACAACAAACATCGCTTTGTCACCGATCAGCTCGGTATCCCCTGCATCTATCTGTACGAAGAGCAGTTCGAGTGGTTCGAGTACAAGCCGAAGCGCCCCTTCCTCGTGTTGGACAAAGTGTACCCCGATGGGGTGTTCATCCCGAAAGCACTGGTTGGCAAGAACATCGTCCATCTGCCTACTGTTAAGACACACGTCTTTACTACGATTACCGGCGCGATGAAGAATGCCTTTGGCGGTTTGCTGCATCGCAATCGTCATTGGACCCATTCGGTGATTCATGACACCCTGGTGGACTTGCTCATGATTCAGCGAGATATCCACCCCGGCGTGTTCGCGGTGATGGACGGCACGTTCGCCGGCGATGGGCCAGGGCCGCGCGCCATGCGCTGGCATGAAAAGGACATCATCCTTGCCTCGGCCGATCAAGTGGCGATCGACGCCATCTCTGCGAAGTTACAGGGCTTCGATCCGATGTCGATTCGTTTCATCCGCAAGGCGCATGAGATGGGCTTGGGCGTAGGGGATCCAAGAGAGATCGAAGTGGTCGGCTATGACATCAGCCAAGAGCCAGCCTGGGGCTTTGTGCAGGAAGATACCTTTGCCAGCAAAGGGCAAAAGATGATCTATCACGGCCCGCTCAAGCCATTGGAGCACGCGCTGTTGCGCACGCCCATCGTGCCGTGGTCGTACTTCGCCAGCAACTTTTATCACAACGTGTACTGGTATCCGTTTGTCGGGCGGCCGCGTGTTGAAGCAGCGCTGCAGACAAAGTGGGGGCGCTTGTTCCAACAGTACGGTGATGGACGTGTTGTGATGCCCGGTATGGAACCGAAGACGGTGACCACCGCTGTGGCTGGCCTTGCCGTCCTTGCGCTCGGCGCGGCCGGCTTGGTGCTCGCCTTGCGGCGGAAGTGACCGTTATCCGCAACTGAGGCCGGCAATTCAGAGTGTCCGGGCACAGTGGACTCCACGGCGCTGCCCTCTGCCCGGACACACTTGCTCTCAGCCGGCCAAGAATGGCAGCGCAAACGCGGCTTGAACTTCCGGCTCCAGAAAGTGACCCGCCTCGCGCACTACGTGGATGGCTGCTTGGGGATAGAAAGAAGATAGATTCCGCCATTCGGAACGTGTGAATATTGGGTCGCGCTCACCTAGCAAAATCAGCACGTTGCCCGCCGACGCGCTCATAGCGTAGTCTGACTGGTGTTGTAGAAACTCTGCTGCGGCCAGCAGCCGACAGACCAACGTTCGGGCGCTGAAGGCCGACACCAGTTCACGGGTTGAAACAGCCAAGCAGCCATGATGTGGAACGGGGGTGCTTCGACGTGCTGCTTTCTTCAAACCTTCTGTAATCAAGAACGTCGCGAAGCGCGCCAGCATGCGTGTGCGGCGCAACGGCTCGTTTTTGGGCGCAGTGGTGGTTGCCAGAATCAGCCGGCCGATCCGTTCAGGATACTGCTGCGCGACCTGCTGCGCCACCATTCCCCCATACGATGAGCCGAATAGGTGAGCCTGTTGGATGCCTTCCGCATCCAGAATGGCGATGATGCCATCGGCCAGTTGCGTCATGCGGCGCGCCGGCGGATAGTTGGGCAAGATGATGCGAAAGCTTGCCCACATCGCTTCGGCTAGCCGGAAGTTCAGCTCGCCTTTGCCATGAATGCCCGGCAGAATCAGCATACAAGATTCGCCGGCCCCCACAATCCTGTAGTCCCACCTCAATCCGTTCACGATGATCGAACGAGGCGGATGGGTAGTGCGAAAGCGCTCCAGATCGTGTCGCGTGTTCTGGTGCTGCATAGCGTGATCCCCATGTCATCTCATCTCCGCTAATCTAGGTGGATCGTGTTAACGGGTGTTGGCGCGCCGGTTAATTCGGCGTTAAACGTTTTTGCATACACTCCCCCGCGTGATCGCATCGGAACCGGCCCTGACTCGGCGTGGACTGACCGAAGCCGAAGCCCAAGCGCGCGCCCAGCGCGGTCAGCGCAATATCGCTCCTGCCGGCGGTGCGCGCAGCGTTTGGCAGATCATTCGTGACAACGTTTTCACCGTCTTTAACCTGATCCTCTTTGCCACGTTGGCATCGTTGCTGGCGCTGGGCATGACCTCGCCCGAAACCCGCGCGCTGGTGATTGCCGATGCTCTGACTTCAGGCGGCACCGTGTGGTTGAACATGCTCATCGGCCTGATTCAAGAGCTGTATGCCAAGCACAAGCTGGATCGGCTGGCCGTGTTGCACGCCGGCGCGGCGCGCGTGTACCGAGATGGGCAGGTGCGCCGGCTGCCGTTTGACGAGATTGTGGTGGGCGATGAGATTGAATTGCAAGCCGGCGACCGTGTACCTGTGGACGGCTCGTTGCTGGAAGCCCGTGCGTTGGAGGTGAATGAATCGCTCATCACTGGCGAGTCTGAAAGTGTGCGCCGTGTTGCAGGAGACATGCTGTTGAGCGGTTCCTTTTGCGTGGCCGGGCGCGGTGTGATGCGCGCCGAACGAGTCGGCGCAGCCAGCTATGCCGGCCGGTTGGTGCTCAGCGCCCGCCAGCATCGAGACACTCTGACTCCCCTGCAAAATGCTCTTAAGTTGGTCATCGAACTGCTGGTGGTGATGATGATCATCATCACGGTCCTGCAACTGGCTGCTGCACTACACAGCGATCTGTCGGCGTTGCAAACCATGCGCCAAGTCACGGTCATTGTCACCAGCTTTGTGCCATCCGGCTTAATTTTGTCGGTGACGGTGTCACTGAGCGCGGGGGCGTTACGGATCAGCCGGCTCAACACCCTAGTTCAGCGCATCAACGCTATCGAGAGCATGGGACACCTCACGACTTTGTGCGTCGATAAAACTGGCACGCTCACCGAGAATCGCCTCACTGTGCGCGCAGTGTTGCCGCTGGACGGACACCCTATCGAGGTAGTGCGCAACTGGCTATCCCACTATGCATTCAGCGCGGCCTCGCAAAACAACACAACGACGGCTCTGGCGGAATTCGCCGGCCCGCCGTCTGATCGGCGCGCCGTGGTAGCCGAAATTCCCTTCAACTCCACCCGCAAGTGGGGCGCCGTGTCTCTGGCCGGCCGTGATGGGTACGACCGGCCTTGCACGGTGATTGTCGGTGCGCCGGAAGTCGTGCTGTCGCCCGATTCACCTTATCGACAGCGTGTGGCGCAACTGGCCGGCGACGGCTTGCGTGTGTTGGCTCTGGCCGCTTGGCCGGCGGCCTTAAACGGCACTGCCCCTGCCGATTGCAGTTTGGATGAGATTGCGCCCGATCGTCGTCCACTCGCGTTGTTGGCAATTGAAGACCCCTTGCGCGCCGACATTCGTGACACGGTGGCCACTTTTCAACGGCTGGGTGTGCGCCTGGTGGTGATCTCCGGAGATCACGAAGGCACGGTGCGGGCCACGGCGGCGCGTGCGGGTTTGCCG
>JANWVJ010000112.1 GCA_025056895.1 Thermoflexales bacterium | reverse complement strand
CGGCCTGCTTAATACGCTCGTTTGAGAGGCTAATGTCCGCACGAGGACACTGAAACCAGACCGGCAGGGGGAGTTGGCTAGTTGGCTATCGGTTTGAGAGGCTAATGTCCGCACGAGGACACTGAAACGGCCCTGGCCAGCGACGCGCACCCGTACGTGCGCCGGTTTGAGAGGCTAATGTCCGCACGAGGACACTGAAACGCGCGGCGACCGCCTCCGGCCCGCCGAGTCGGCCCAGCTCGTTTGAGAGGCTAATGTCCGCACGAGGACACTGAAACTTGCAATAGCGCACGTGGTACTCTCGCCAACTGCGCCGTTTGAGAGGCTAATGTCCGCACGAGGACACTGAAACCAATGCCCAGCTCTGCCAAACTGCGCTTTATGAAGTTTGAGAGGCTAATGTCCGCACGAGGACACTGAAACCCCAGCCCGACACCACCTACATCGCCACCCTCGACGTTTGAGAGGCTAATGTCCGCACGAGGACACTGAAACATGGGAAGGTCACGCGCAAGCGCGATTGCCTCGCTCAGTTTGAGAGGCTAATGTCTGCACGAGGACACCCAACGGCGTGGGCGAAGGCACTGCCTTCGCCCACCATCAATCTGTGAAGGCGCCTCCTGTGCCCTCTCTTGAACTGTTCCGCGTGTGGTATCCTGCCGTCGAGCGCCGCAGCTCATATCCGAATCAGGTTGATATCATGTCGCCGATCCGAATCGACGCGCATCAGCATTTCTGGAACTTGGCCAAGGTGGACTATCCTTGGCTGGGGCCGGAAGCCGGCCCGCTGTATCGCACCTTCGAGCCGGCTGAACTGGTTCCCCAGCTCAAAGCTGCCGGTATCGACAAAACGGTGCTGGTTCAGTCAGCCAACAACACCGAGGACACCATCTCCATGCTGACGCAGGCCGAAGACTATGACTGGATCGGGGCGGTGGTCGGCTGGGTACCCCTCCTCGACCCCGACCGCGCCGGCCGCTTGCTCGAACGCTATACCCGCCATCCCAAGTTTCGCGGCGTGCGTCATCTCATCCACAACGAGCCTGATCCCGACTGGCTCATCCAGCCGCGCGTTGTGGAGGGCCTGAAAGTGCTGGCCAGCTTCGGCGTGCCGTTTGACGTGGTGGCTGTTTATCCCGATCACCTCAAACATGTGCCCGCTGTGATGGAGCGCGTGCCCGGCCTGACGGTCATCATCGATCATTTGGCCAAGCCGCCGATCAAACACAAGCAGATGGGCGGATGGGCCGACCAAATGGCCGCTGCCGCGCGCTACCCCGGCGTGTATGCCAAAGTGTCCGGCCTGAACACCGCCGCCGACTGGAACGCTTGGACTGTCGATGACCTAAAGCCTTATATCGACTTTGCCGTTGCCGCGTTTGGGGCCGACCGCCTGATGTTCGGCAGCGACTGGCCGGTTTGTACCCTGGCCGGCGACTATGCGCGTGTTTGGCAGGCCACCATCGCCGCCCTGCATGGTTACTCGCAGGCAGAGGTCGATGCCGTGTTCGGGGAGACGGCCCGGCGCGTTTATCGCATCTAGCGCTTTGCGGTGGGGCTGCGCGGCCGGCTCGCGCGCGGTTTCGACTGTTGGCCGACGCGATCAAGGCGCGACAGGCGTGGCGGTAGCCGGCTCCTCACCTGGGTCTCCGCCGGTCACTCGCACGGCGCGCTCGTCGCCGCCGAATTGAACGACCGCCTGGGATACCCAGCCGGCTTGACCCTCGAACAGGATGTGCCACCAAGCCTGATCTGCGCTCTGGCCGATCACGTGGGCGATTTGGCCGGGCTTCAGCCGCCCCAGCACGCGGTAAGCGCGGCCAGGGCCGGCGCGCACATTGACGTATTCCCATGCTTGCACCAGGCCGTCGCGCGTCCGTTGCGTCGGCGCGGGAAAGTCGATCGACATCTCGCCGGTGAGCACAATCCAGTATGATGGCAGCCAGCCTTGCGCGCGGCCGGTGTCGATCTTGGCCCATGTGCCGTCTGCATTGATTTCCATCAATTCGCCAAACTGCCCGGCCTCGAGCACGCCGATGACCTGGTGCTGCGCGCTCGGGCCGGCGCGCAACTGAATTGCACTGTCGCCGGAGGCCGACATCACTTCCAGCATCGGCGTCGGTAGCGGAGTGGGGGTGGGCGTAGTACTGGGCGTAGGGGAGGCCGCCGGCGTGGCGGTTGAGTTGCTGGAGGCGCCGGTGGGCGTGGGAAATGGAGAGCTGATCGATCGATTGTGTGTGAGCGTCGCCGAGGATGACGGCGCCGGTTCTGGCGCAGCGTAGCAGCCGGCAGCAAACGTCATCATGCCGACAAGCGCAATGCACTTGGCTGTAGTCCTACCGGACATACCTTGCAAGCATACAACAGAAATCGGCTTGCGAAGCCGGCCGTCCGAACCCATCCTCGGTGTGAGGGTGTGTTGCATTGGGCCGAAAGCAAATGCGCGGCGGGTGGAACAGCCCGCCGCGCAGATGGCCTGAGATGGCCCGAACGCATCACGCTACGCTACGGCTTGACCGGCGACTGCTCCAGCAGGAACAGCACCCGCTCGCGGTAGTTCGTCAGCTGGGCCGCATCTGGATTGAACAGCACGCCCATCCAGCGCCCGGTCTGCCGGTTGTACTCCAGAGCGAATTCCGACACAACACCAGGGGGCGTCCGCTGCATATCGGATTCGCGCATCCCGTACTCATACCAAAACTCGCCCGTGCTCCTGCTATATACCTTGCAGGTGAACGGCTCGGCGTAACCGGCCACCCGGATCAGGCGCACGTAAAAGCGATTGCCGGACGGGCGCTCGGCAAAGGCTTCCCTCGCCAGCGGCACGCCGGCGTCGATGTCGATCAGCGTGTAGATCGGCTTGTCGCAGACTCTGTAGCCGCCCAACAGCTTCTCGGCGAAGTCCCTCCGGCCGCCCTCGTCCAGCGCCCACTGGGCGACCGGATCGGTCTTGAGCAGCGGCACGATCTCGCGCTTGTAGTAGTCCTGGTCTGGATAGCCGCTGGGCCAGTAGAACAGGGCGCGCAGGCCGTCGTCGAGGGCGTTCTGGATCACGCACGGATTGTCCACCACGTAGTAGGGCTCAGCGGGCGGCTGTAGCGCGACCTTGCGGATGCCCCAGCGTTTGACGCGCGGGCAGGGCTTGCCGGTGATCATGGTGGGGGAGTAGTTGATGATCGGGGCGTCCTGTAGGCCGATCAGGCGGCCGTCGGGGTCGCGGGGGAACTTGGCGTAATACGCTTCGCGCGAGGGGGTGGGCGATGGGACAGGGGTGGGCGCGGCGGTGGCGGTGGGCGCGGCGGTGGCAGTGGGCGCGGCGGTGGCGGTGGGTGCGGCGGCCGCAGCCTGTTGGGCGAAGGGCGCGGATGTGGCCGGGGCGCCTGGGCGCGGGGCGCAAGCGGTCAGGGCCAGGGCGCCTGCCAAGGCGAACATGACAATCGGTCGCATAGTGTTCATCTCCTTTCACTTGTAAATATGAGTGTGTGTCAAGCAGGATAGCATCATGGGGCAGCGGTAGATTCGTCATGGGTGATGAATTTTCTCACCAACTCATCAACGTGATGGGGGTGCGGGAGGAGCACACGCAGAAGGGGTGAAAGCGACGCCTTCGCCCGCGCTCTGCCGGCTGTATGCGCCGGCGCAAAGGAGATAGTTTTGCCGAGCAGTCTATTTCAGACTGTGAGTTGAGCCGTCGGCGTGAGCGGAGCGGATTCGCTGTGATTCCTGCGAAAGCGGACTTGGGGGAGTGGTCGCGCCTTCGCAGGAATGATGGTGCCGGGTAGGCTTGAAGCCCTTGCGCCGTCTTGCCTGTGCAAGCGGGCATCTGGCCCACACGCCCAACCGAATTGTCGCTGGATCAACCTGTCAAATCACGTTTGATGGCTGGCTGGGCTGGGTTTATGCCGAAGCGGGTTGGGCTGCATCGCCGAGCGCGGCAACCGGTTCGGCTTCTAGGGAGTCGGCTTTTGAGAACTCCAGGCCGCTGCCGTCGGCGTTCACGTCCACCGCCACGCAATCGCCGGCTTTGAATTTGCCCTGGAGCAGTTGGACGCTGAGTGGCCCTTCGACGTACTTTTGCAAGGCGCGCCGCAGCGGGCGCGCGCCGAAAGCCGGGTCGTAGCCTTGCCGCGCCAACCAGGCGCGCGCGCCGGCGCGCAACTCGATGCTCAGTCCTTGCTCTTGCAAGCGTTGGTGGATGTCGCGCACTTGCAGATCGACGATGCGCTCGACGTCTTCGACCGTCAACGGCGCGAAGATGATGATCTCATCGATCCGGTTGAGAAACTCCGGGCGGAAGGTGCGCTTGAGCGCCTCTTCAATCTTCTTGTGATCGGCAGCGGCCTTCAGGTCATCGGGCACGCCGGATTTGATTAAGCCTAACGTTCCGCCCTTGCGGGCGTATTCGGTGCCCAAGTTGCTGGTCATGATCAGCACGGTGTTAGTGAAGTTGACCACATGGCCCTGGCCGTCGGTCAGCCGGCCTTCGTCCAGAATCTGCAGGAGCGCGTTCCACACGTCGGGGTGGGCCTTTTCGATCTCGTCGAACAGCACCACTTGATACGGCCGGCGACGCACGGCCTCGGTCAATTGGCCGCCTTCTTCGTAGCCGACATAGCCGGGTGGGGCGCCGAACAGTCGGCTGACGGTGTGCCCCTCGCGGTACTCGCTCATGTCGATGCGCACCAGGGCGTTTTCGTCGTCAAACAAGAACCACGCCAACGCCTTGGCCAACTCGGTCTTGCCGACGCCGGATGAACCGAGGAAGATGAACGAGCCGATCGGCCGGTTGGGGTTCTTCAGGCCGCTGCGGGCGCGCCGGATGGCGTCGCTGACGGCTTTGATGGCCTCGTCCTGGCCGATGATGCGCTCGTGGAGCCGTTCTTCCATGTGCAAAAGCTTCTCGCTTTCGGTCTCCAGCATCTGCGTGACCGGGATGCCGGTCCACTGGGCGACTACGTCGGCAATGTCGTCCTCATCCACCACTTCATCCAGGTTCTTTTCGCGTTGCCACTGATCGCGGGCGCGGTCGAACTCGGCCTGTAGGCGCAGGCGCTGCACTTTTAATTCGGCGGCGCGCTGATAGTCTTGTTGCGCGGCGGCGTTTTCCTCTTCGGCGCGCAGTTTGTCCAGCTCAACCTTTTTGGCTTTCAGATCGGGCGGCAGAGTGTACAGTGCCACGCGCAGCTTGGCCGCTGCCTCATCCACAAGGTCGATGGCCTTGTCGGGCAAGTGACGTGCGGTCACATAGCGGTCGGACAGGCGCGCAGCCGCCACCAGCGCTGCATCGGAAATGTGTACTTTGTGATGCGCTTCGTATTTGTCGCGCAGGCCGCGCAGCATTTCGATGGTCTCCTCGACGGAGGGTTCATCGACGAACACCGGCGCGAAGCGGCGCTCTAGGGCGCTGTCGCGCTCGATGTATTTGCGGTATTCGTCCAGCGTGGTTGCGCCCACGCATTGCAGTTCGCCGCGCGCCAAGGCCGGCTTGAGCATATTGCTGGCGTCCAGCGCGCCGGCGCTGTTGCCGGCGCCGACCACGTTGTGCAACTCGTCGATGAACAGGATGATCTCTCCTTCGCTGCGCTTGACCTCATCCACCACGGCTTTCAGTCGTTCCTCGAAGTCGCCCCGGAAGCGCGAGCCGGCCACCATGCCGGCCAAGTCGAGCGAGACCACGCGCTTGTTCAACAACACCTCCGGCACATCGCCGGCCACGATCTTTTGGGCCAACCCTTCGACGATGGCCGTCTTGCCCACGCCGGCTTCGCCGATCAACACCGGATTGTTCTTGGTGCGGCGCGACAATACTTGAATCACCCGCAAGATTTCTTGGTCGCGCCCGATCACCGGGTCGAGCTTGCCTTCTTTGGCCGCATGGGTCAGGTCGCGCGAGTATTTCTCCAGCGCCTGGTACTTACTTTCGGCTTGCGGATCGCTGACGCGCTGCCCGCCGCGCACCTCTTTGATGGCCTCGTAGATGCGCTCTTTGGTGACGCCTAGTTCGCTCAGGATGCGCGCTGCCGGCGTGTTGCGCTCGCTGGCGATGGCCAAGAAGATGTGCTCGGTGCTGATGTATTCGTCTTTCAGACGATTGGCCTCTTCGTTAGCCAAGTCCAGCACGCGCTTGACGCGCGGGGTGATGAATACCTGGTTGCTCATCCCCCCGCCGTAGATGCTCACGCGCGGCGAGGCTTTGAGCACTTCGTCCACCTTGGCCGTGATGACCGGCAGGCTGACGCCCAGCCGCTCGAGGATGTCGCTGACGACCCCTTCCGGCTGTTCGAGCAACGCCAGCAGGATATGTTCGGTGTCCACCTGGTTGTGGCTGTAGCGCTGCAAAATCTCATACGCGCGCGCGGCCGCATCTTGGGCGCGCTCGGTAAATCGGTCAAATCTCATCATGGTTCGTTCATCACTCCCGGCCGCGCGATTCGCGCCGGCCGCGGGCTGCGCCGAGTTGACGCAGACAACTGCTGTTAAAGTGATTGTCATTATATGCTTCCACGTTGACAGCCTGTAAGATTTGGGTTAGAGATGTATCAGAGTCGCGCCTCTCGCTCTCGTTCTTCGCCTGATTGCCGGCGCAGGCCGTCTTTCTGCGTAGCCGCTACAACCTTGCTCGTCGTAGGTGAGGTGTTGGGACGTGGTCGAAGTGCGCGAGTGAAGAGGGAATGATGAGACCGACCACCCCCATAGCCATATGTGTTTTGCCGGCGTTGAGCGTCTTGGTCGCCGGCTTGGTGGCGTGCGCGACCGATCGGCCGGCCTTGTCAGCAGTTCCTCTGGGTACTGCACACACCCCTCGGCCTGCCCTATCACTCGACCAAGCGGTGCAGGCCCGCTTGGACGCGTTGTTTGAAGCATCCGGCGGACAGGAAGGGCGCACGCACAACGGGCTGCGCCCGACGCTCCACGCCGTGACCACGGCCGGCGAGACGGTCACGGTGGTGTTGCGCTTGCCGTCCTCGGCGCTGGGCGCCCTCGACAGCGACACCCTCAACCGTCAAGTGATCGAGGCCGTGTTGGATTTGCCGATACGCCGGGTGCACGTGCTGGCCCTGGACCCGGCCGAACCGGAGCGGCCTCCTCAGCCGTTGCACGTCTTCACGCCGGCGCGCGCTCCTGAAACCAAGCCGCTCCTCAGCGGGGCAGAAGACACCCACCTGCTTGCCGGCGACCCAGCGCCCAAGCGCCCACAGAGTGCGCTCGAACCGGCGTCAGCGGCACAGGGCGGCGGGCTGGGTGGTAAAACCGTGTATGTCAGCGCCGGCCATGGTTGGGTTTTCCATCCTTCTCTCGGCTGGACGACTCAGCGCGGCGTGTCGAACGGGATCATCGAAGACCACAACAACGCCGAAGCGGTCAATCAGTATTTGATTGCTTATCTGCGCCAAGCCGGCGCCGATGTTTTTCCCGCGCGCGACCCGGCCCTGATTGAGGCCGAGCACATCGTCAACAATGACGATGGGCCGGCCTATTCTGAAAGCGGCGCGTGGTTCACCAGTGCGTTGACCGGCTATCTGGGCACTTCATACCGCTACGCTGTCACCGTGGCCTCGATTACCCCAACGGCTGTGGCGACGTGGTCTGCGCCGATTGCCGCGTCGGGGTGGTATCCGGTCTATGTGTGGTATGTGCCGGCGGCCAATCGCGCGCCGGATGTGCGCTATCGGGTCGTGCATGCCGGCGGCCAGGCTGAAGTGGTGATCAACCAACGAGTGCACGGCTACACCTGGCGCTATGTGGGCACGTTCTATTTCCGCGCCGGCGAGATGGCCCAAGTCAGCGTCTCAAACGTGTCCAGCGTAGCCGGCAGAGCGGTGATTGCCGACGCCGTTCGCTTGGGCGGCGGAAGGGGGAGCGTGATGCGCGGCGGGGTGACCAGTCAGAAGCCGCGCTGGGAGGAAGCTGCCCGCTACTGGACGATGGTGTTGGGCGCGCCGGCCTCCGTGTACGATTCGCGCGCCGGAGAAACGTGGTGTGGCCCGGTCTCGCCGGATGCCTGCGATGACATTACGGCCCGCCCGCGCTACGCCGACTGGGAGCATATCGGCACCGGCGACGACGCGGTGTTTGTCTCGTGGCACTCGAACGCCAGCAACGGCTCGGCGCGCGGCACCGTCTCGTTTGTGTACAACAACGATCCGACGCCGCCGTATAACGACTGGACGCGCGTGGCCGGCGCGCTGGAGTTGCAAGCCGCCGTGCACAATCGCGTCATCGAGGCGATTCGCAACGGCTGGGATGCAAGCTGGTACGACTACGGCCGGTGGCAGGCTAACCTGGGCGAAATCCGCGAAACGCGCAGCCTGCCGGCGATGTTGATCGAAATGGCTTTTCACGATAACCCGCTCGATGCGGCCCAATTGCGTGAGCCACGTTTTGCGCAATTGCTGGCCCGCGCCGTCTATCAAGGCATTGTGAATTACTTTGCTCAAAAAGATGGCGTTGCGCCGCGCTACCTGCCCGAACCGCCGCAGCAGCTCGCCGTGCGCAACGTGGGCAACGGGGCACTGGCCGTCTCATGGGAGGCGCCGCCCACGTTTGCCTTCGGCACGCCAACCGACCCCGCCCAGCGCTATCGGCTATACACCAGCTCCGACGGCTTTGCCTGGGACGGCGGGCGAGACGTGGCCGGCTTGTCTGCTGTGTTGACCGGCTATGCGGCCGTCCAAGTGGTCTATGTGCGCGTCACGGCCGTCAATGCAGGCGGCGAATCCTTCCCCACGCCGGTGTTGGCGGCGCGCGTCGGCTCTTCGGCGCGGATTCTGATTGTGCACGGCTTTGATTCGCTGGATGCTTCGATGCGTCTGCCGGATGGCGCTGCCACGCGCATGATCCTCGACCGCATGAACCGCTACAACTACATCGTGCAACACGCGGTTGCAATTACCCTGCCGTTCGACAGTGCGACGCGCCAGGCCGTCGCGTCCGGCGCTGCGTCGCCGTTCGGGTATCGGCTGGTGCACTGGTTCGCCGGCATGCAAACGGTGCGCGACGGCGTGCTCACGCCGGCAGAACAGCAACTCATCCAGCAGTTCCTCGCTCTGCCGCAGCGCGTCTTCTTGATCAGCGGGGCCAATGTGGCTGCCCATCTGGCCGGCGCCGACGCGGCTTTCCTGCGCGATGTATTCGGGGCGGAGTACGTCGCGGACAGCGCCTTGTCGTATCAAGTGGCGCCGGCGCCGGCCGGCCTATTTGCCGGCGCGCCGCCGTTCACCCTGGATGACGGCAGCGGCCCGGTGTACAACGCGTCATCGAACGATGTGATTGCTCCGCTCGCCGGAAGCGCCTCTGTGTTGAACTACGGCTCAGGCAGTGTGGCGGCGGTGGCGCGTTTTCACGCTCAAGGCTCGCAGTCGATCTTGCTGGCCTTCCCGTTGGAAGCGGTGCGCTCGGATGCCGCGCGCGCCGAGCTGGCGCGTCGTGTGCTGTCTGCGTCGGGTCTCTCGGCTCTGCCTGGGCGGGTGTTCGTGCCGGCGGTTTTTGGGCCTGAAGCCGGCGCGCCGGCTTGGTGTAACGTGCTCCTCAACGGCGGCTTTGAATCGGACGAGGGTTGGCAGATCAATCCTACGCCCTGGCCGGCAGGCTACGTCAGTGGCCTGTCTTACGCCGGCCAGCGCTCGCTCCGCGCCGGCGTTGCGTTTGACCAGACCGATCCTGGCGTGCTGGCCTTCTCTTCGGTCTCGCAGACGGTGCAGTTGCCTAGCGGCGCGCCGTCGCTGTCGGTATGGATCAATGCGGCGACGGAAGATACCAACGATGTCTTTTACGTGCGTTTGCGAGATGCGCAGTGGGCGCTGACTACGCTCTACGAGACCAGTTTGCCGGCTGCCGGCTGGCAGAACCTGAACTTCGACCTGAGCACTTGGGCCGGCCAGCGCATCACTTTACTGCTCGGCGTGCGCAACGATGGTGATGGGTTGCGCAGTGTGGCCTATTTCGATGAGGCTTTTATCCCGTCTGTGTGCCCGGCCGGCAATCCATGACACGCCTGGCTGGGGTGGGTTGCGCCCTGTAAAACCTTTCTGAGGAGGTCTCTATGCGCTTGGTGTTGCGTTGGCTTGTCAGTG
>JANWVJ010000111.1 GCA_025056895.1 Thermoflexales bacterium | reverse complement strand
GGAAAGTAAAATGATGAAGGTCAGCAGCGGTGCGATGGGCAGCCCCGGCAGACTGACGGCGGCGAATGACAGAACGGTAATCACCAGCGAGATGGGCAGCGAAGGATCGAAGCCGCTCACGCGCATCAGCACGATCATTTCCCGCGTAGCCAGACAAACCGCGATCAGCACCAAACTGAAAAACCACCAACCGCCCACCACACCGAGGGCGATGGCCGGCGCGGCGAACAGCACCGCGCCGATAATGCGTGTCTGCAGGGAATCGGATGGGGGCGAGGAAGCCACGTCCCGCTATGATACGCGGATCACGATCGGCTGCGTAATGGGGAGAAAGGGGCTAGGAACTTGCTCCCAGCCCTCCAAACCGTCGCTCCCGCCGCGCATAGTGCTCGATGGCTTTCTTGAGTTCGTTCTCGTCGAAGTCCGGCCAAAACGTGTCGGTCACGTAGTACTCCGAGTAGGCGCCTTGCCAGATCAGAAAATTGCTGGTGCGATACTCGCCGCTGGTGCGGATGATCAGGTCAGGGTCAGGCAGGCCGCGCGTGTACAAGTAGCGGCTGATCGTCTGCTCATCGATGTATTCAGGATGTAACCCCTCGGCCAGCATGGCTTTGACCGCATCCACAATCTCGGCCCGCCCGCCGTAGTTCAACGCAACGTTTAGAATCAGCCGTTCGTTGCGCCGTGTGCGCTCGACTGCAGCGCGGATTTTCTCTTGTAAAGTAGGAGGGATGCGGTCGAGCCGGCCAATGTGGCGGATTTGCACCCCGTTTCTGTCCAGCTCGTCCAACTCCCGATCGATGACCGTCTCCAACAGCCGCATCAAGCCGTTGACTTCATCCTCAGGGCGGTTCCAGTTCTCGGTCGAGAAAGCGTACAGCGTGAGTATCTTGATGTTGTGGCGGACGCAGGCTTCGAGAATGCGGCGTAGATTGTTGGTGCCGGCGTGATGGCCGGCTACCCGAGGCAGATTCCGCTTGCGCGCCCAGCGCCCGTTCCCGTCCATGATGATCGCAACGTGATACGGGGCTCGGCTGTCGCCATACGTGGTTGCAAGCGGCGCAGCCGGCGCCCGGCTTCGCGTGCTCAGATTGTCCAGAGTCGCAAGTGGAATAGCCATACCCTTCCTTCAATCCCTGCTGCCGGTCGCGATCGCCGCCTCCGGCAAACCCTAAGCCTCGCCATCAGGCGAGGCTTATAGTTCCAAGATTTCGCTCTCTTTATGCTTACCCAGTTCGTCGGCGCGAGCCGAGAACTTATGCATCAGATTCTCGATGTCTTTTTGTGCCCGTTTGTGTTCGTCTTCCGAGATCACATCATCGTCTTCGAGTTTCTTGAGCCGCTCCATGGCTTCGCGTCGGTGATTCCGCAATGAGACTTTCGCCTCTTCGACGCGCCGGCTGACCATCTTGGCCAGCTCTTTGCGTCGTTCCTGCGTTAATGGCGGAATGGTCAACCGCACCACCTTGCCGTCGTTGTTCGGGGTGAGCTTTAAGTCAGACGCCAAAATAGCCCTTTCGATTGACTTCAAGCTGGACGGGTCATACGGTCGAATCAGAATGGTTTGTGGTTCGGGCACCGAAACCGAAGCAAGTTGCTGGAGCGACACGGACGCACCGTGGTATTCAACCATAACCCGATCCAACAGATGGCTTGAGGCTCGGCCGGTGCGAATGGCTTGGAAATCCACTTCCATCGCGTCGATCGACTTCTGCATGGCCTTTTCGCAGTCGGCGTGCACTTGTTTGATTGAGTCAGCCACGGAATACCCTCCGAGATCGTAGATGTATCTGCCTGTCCGCTTCCATAGACGGACTGTCAAATCCTATCATAGCAGGTTTTGATGGCCGGTTATGGCAAACAATTGCCTTAGTCCAGCCGATTATTTGCCATAAATCAGAGTGCCGATCGGCTCTCCGGCCACAGCCCGCTCCAGTGAATTGGGCTGCCATAAATCCAGCACGATGATCGGCATGTTGTTCTCCATGCACAAAGTGATGGCTGTGCTATCCAAGACACCCACATGTAAGTTCAACGCTTCCAGGTAGGTCATCGATTGATACCGATGCGCTGAGGGGTTGGTGCGCGGGTCGGTGTCATACACGCCGTCTACTTTGGTGGCTTTGATCAGTACGTCGCAGCCGATCTCCATTGCACGCAGGGCGCCGGCCGTGTCGGTAGTGAAGTAGGGGTTGCCCGTGCCGGCGCCCAAAATCACGATGCGTTCTTTCTCCAGGTGTCGGATGGCCCGCAGGCGAATGTAAGGCTCGGCAACCGAGCGGATTTCAATCGCGGTTTGCACGCGCGCTGCCATGCCTATGCGTTCGAAAGCATCGCGCAAGGCCAGTGCATTCATCACGGTCGCCAACATGCCGATATGGTCGGCGGTAGAGCGATCCATGCCGTGTGCGATGCCGTCTTTGCCCCGCCACCAGTTGCCGGCTCCCAGCACGATCGCCACCTGCACGCCCATTTGGCGCACAGCTCGCACCTTGGCGGCCACTTCTTCCGCCAGTTGCGGCACGATGCCTATTCCGCCCGGCCCGGCAAATGCCTCGCCGCCGATCTTGAGCAAGACCCGTTTGTATTTGGGCACACTCATGTCTTCCCTCCGCATAAAAAGAGGGCATCTCTCATGCCCTCTTGTCAAGTGTGCTTCAGAGCAATCTAAAGCTCTTCCCCTAATTCATATCGCGCAAATCGCCTGACGACGATATTCTCGCCGATCTTGGCGATTGCGGCGGTGATCAGGTCGCGGACCTTCAGTTTATCGTCTTTGACGAAAGCCTGCTCCATCAGGCAGGTCTCTTGATAAAACTTCTCCAGTTTGCCGGTGGCGATGCGCTCGGCGATCTCCGGCTTCTTGCCTTCGGCCAGCGCTTCCCGCTTGTGGGTCTCCAGTTTTGAGGCCACCAGCTCGGCCGGCACGTCTTCACGTCGGATGTACTGTGGAGACATCGAGGCGATTTGTAGCGCCAGGTCGTGCGCCAGCTCTTTGAACTCCGGCGTTCTGGCCACAAAATCGGTCTCGCAGTTGACCTCTACCAAAACGGCCAACCGTCCGCCAGGATGGGCATAGGCTTCCACTATGCCTTCGCGGGTTTCCCGCGCCGACTTTTTGGCCGCAGCGGCCAGACCCTTTTCGTTCAACCAAGCCAGTGCTTTGTCGAAATCGCCGTTGAATTGATCGAGCGCCTTTTTACAATCAAGTACTCCTGCGCCGGTCGCGTCGCGCAGGGCTTTGATCTGTTCATTTGTTGCCATGTTGTGTCTCACGCTTCGTCGTCATCCGCCAGGTCGGGATCGAACGAGCGAATGGTGAACTCTTCCTCGTCGAATTCGTCGCCGCGCACCTTGGCCGGTGCCTCTTCGCTGCTCGCTTGCTCTTCAATATCCGCTTCGCCTACGTCGCTGCCCTTGCGCAGGGCCAGCCCTTCTAAGGCAGCGTTAGCCATCGCTTCCACGATCAGCTTGATGGCGCGAATGGCATCATCGTTTGACGGAATCACGTAATCCACGCCGTCTGGGTCGCAGTTGGTATCCACCATTGCGATCACGGGGATGTCCATTCTGTTAGCTTCTTTGATGGCGTTCGCTTCGCGGCTCACATCCACGACAAATAGGGCATCGGGCAGTCGCCGCATGTTCTTCATGCCGCCCAACCGGTGGTTCAATCGGGCGATCTCGCGCTCGCGTAGCAGCGCCTCTTTCTTGGTAAATCGTTCGAATTCCCCCCGCTCTTTCATCGCCTCCAACTCGGCCAGCCGGTCCAGCCGCGACTTGATCGTGCGCCAGTTGGTCAGCGTGCCGCCTAGGAAGCGCTCGATGACGTAGGGCTGGCCGGCCCGTGTGGCCTGGGTCACGATCGGTTCTTGCGCCTGGCGCTTGGTGCCGACGAACAACACACTCCCGCCCCCAGCTACTAGGTCGCGGATCACGCCATAGGCATTGTCAATTGCGACGATGGTTTGTTGAAGATCGATGATATGAACGCCGTTTCTCTCGGTGAAGATGTACGGCTTCATCTTGGGGTTCCATCGCTTGGTGCGATGGCCAAAATGGACGCCAGTTTCCAGCAGTGCCTTCATTGGAACAACGGGCATATGTTCTTGTCACTCCTTCTTGGACAAATTGTGTCCCCACTGCGCCTTTCTTCTGAAAGTCAGATCGCGCTTGGCGCGACAGGCCTGCTCTCATCCAGGCGCATGCGAGATATCCGGTCTTGGTTCACAAACCGGGCGGCATTGTACCATATGGCGCTTGCTGACGGGCAGGTATGGATAAACCTGCCGGCACAACCATCGCCCTGGTTGCGCTGAACAGGGCTGACGCTGCCTCGCCTCCCCGGCAGAGTCCCCCTACGTTTGACCCTATGTCGAATTGCCGACCTCGCCGGCTGCCTAAGATTCCGTAAACGTACCGCATGATGAGAGTTGAGTAGGCAAATTTCACCGTTGTTGGTGAGCCGTTCTGTCAGTTTCATCAATATCTTGAAGGGTGCGCGTAAGTCACTTCTGGCGGAACTGTCAACTCAATCTCAAAAACTCGATCATATAAAGTGAGGAAGCATGTGCAGCACAAGGTTTGCCAAACGAGCTGTGGCGTGCGCGACGCTCATTGTGGCGTTGCTCGGTGGGCCGGTGAGCAAGCAACTGCCGGCCGTTGCCTCGGTTGATCCAGGTGCGACTTCTCAAACGCATGTCCAGCAGATGCGTCCGCGTCTGTGGTTCCCCGTAGCGCGGCGCACCCTGCCGGTTCAATCGGTCATCGTGGGCTTCGAAGTATCGCAGGGCGTTCAACGCCCAGACAACAGTGTGGCCCTGGTGAGCCATCGCCCAACAATCGTGCGGGCCACACTAACCAGCCCAATCGCTCACACGGCTGTCTCGGCCTGGTTGCATGCCTACCAGAACAATATTGAATTAGCCGGCTCGCCCATCCCGGCCATCAATCACCCACGTACTCTGAAAGCGACGGCCAACCGTGTCAACATCGATGACACATTTAACTTCCGCCCCCCCTCTGCCTGGCTGAATGGGACAATCACTTTTCGAGTGCGGGCCACCAATCACTCAACATACTCTGCGCTCAGCCAGATGAGCACGTTTAGATTCTCGCCGGCGCCGCCGTTGCATGTCACCGTGGTGCCGGTGCACTACACCTGCACATCGGGTGGATCAGGAGTCAATGCGCCCACCCCGCCTTACGACTATCTGGTTAATGCCTACACACGCAAGGTGTATCCAGCGCCTAGCGTCACCATTCAGACGCGCAGTGTGCCGGTGTATTACAGCGGTCAGTGCGTCAACAATGTGCCGGCTCCTAATTTCGACGAGTGGATAGGCATCCTGAATGCGGTAACGGCGGCCTGGCAAGCAGATGGTTCACCGGCGCGTTACTACTACGGACTGTTGAATATCAACTGTGGCGCCTCAGAGGCCGCCGGCATCGCTTGGGTGGGTTACTATCGAGCTGCTGCTGGCTATACCGGTTGCAACAACATCGTCACTCCCCATGCTGCCAGCAAAGTGCACGCTCATGAACTCGGTCACAATCATGGTTTGTACCACGCGCCGGGTTGTGGACCGACCGGCAGCGGTTATCCTTATCTTGATTCGCAAGGCCGCGCCCTGATCGGCACTGCGGCTGCCCCTAACTTCGGCCTAGATGTGTACGACACGCCGAGCATTTATCCCTATACCACGACCTTTGACTACATGAGCTATTGCGGCCCAGCCTGGACATCGGACTACACCTATCTGCGCATCCGCGACTACGCGCTGATGTACAATGCCCCTCCTGCGCAATTGCCGACTGCTACGCTGTCGCCGCAGATTTTTGTGCGCGGCTATGTGCTCCGTGATGCGTCAGGTCGTTTCAGTGCCGCCCACCTCAATCCCCTGTTTGTCTTGGATGCGCAAGCAAGCCCATACACGACACAATCAGTTGCGCCGTTGGCGCTGACGCTGGAAATGCTCGATGCCGAGGATCAAATCGTTGCCGCTCACTCGGTCGGCTTGCGCCAAGTCAGTCAACCGGCCTCCACGGGTGAGGAGGTGTTTGCCTTCCAGGAGCTGCTGCCTAACGCACCGGGCATTGCGGCCGTGCGCCTGCGGCAAGGAGATCGTGTGTTGGCCGAGCGGCGCAGCGGGCCGATTGCACCGCGTGTACAGCCGGCGCTGAAAGTGCTCGCGCCGACGAGTTCAGAAACCTGGGCGCTGGCCTGGGAAGCCAGCGATGAAGACGCTGATCCGCTGAGCTATTTGGTGCGTTTGTCTACGGACGGCGGCCAAAGTTGGTGGTTGATCGGATTGAGCGATGCGCCGGCCGGCGCTCTATCACAGAATGGGTTACCGGCGCTTACTCTGTCACGCCTGGTTGCCCCAGAGCTGTTCACGGCAGGGCAACTGTGGATCGAGGTGCAGGTCAGCGATGGCATTCGCACTCACGTGCAGCGCTTTGCGCAAAGTGACCCATCGACCTTCCGCGCCCTCACTCCCTCGGATTAGGGGATGCTGCTGGTTTCTCTTGTGCAGGCTGACCGAGGAGCTTGTTTCGGTTTGATGATCTGTGCGATGTTGACCGGTGCGCGACGATACATTTGTGGTTGAATAGCTGAATGGGTGCACGTGCACCCATTCAGACTATGTCCGACAAGTGTGGGCAGTCTGTTTAAATGAAATCGGGTATCGACCTGCAAAGCTCAACACATGATCTTGATCAACTTTTCTCATCCGCTAACCGATCTTCAGCGCCGGCAGATCGAGTCGTTGACCGGTCAAGTAATTGATCGTGAAATACATTTGCCGACCCAGTTCGATGTGCAACAGCCTTTCGATTCACAGCTCGATGCCCTGATTGCCCAAATCGACTTAACACCCCAAAGGTGGCAAACAGAGCCAATTCTCGTCAATCTGCCCAGTTTGAACTTTATTGCTGCTTTGCTGTTAGCCGATTTGCACGGACGCATGGGCTATTTTCCGCCCTGCGTCAGGCTGCGCCCTGTCAAAGAGGCAGTTCCACCTCGATTTGAAGTTGCGGAGATTCTGGACTTGCAAGCGCGGCGCAACATGGCGCGCGCGGCGCGTTCTTCGGCTTAAACAGAGCGGAGATTGGGTCGCGCCGCGCGCAATGGCGCCCCAGACAGGTTAACTTTGCCTCGGCGGGACGGGCGCCGGTCTTGCAGCGTCGAAGAGGCCGGCTTCAATATGGCGAGGCCGCAGGTCGCGTTGGCGGCATAAGAGACCTATTGCGCCTGGGCCGCTTGTTTGGCTTGATAAGCCTCATATTCTTCGCGCGTCACGAACGTTCCTCCTGTCGCGTGTCGGCTGATTTCGTTCCGGTTGGCGTCAAAATTCAGCTCGATCTCGACCGTGCCATAACACACATTGTCCACCACCATCTTGCGCACGATATAGCTCTCGCCATCATCGTCTAGGCTGAGGTCGTTGTATGTATCGATGCGCACACGCGTGATCGCGCTGCACTTATTGCCTTTCACGTAGTAGATCAACGCATGAGGGTCTTCTGCGCGGCCGGCTTTGCTCGGCCCGCCAAACAAGCGTTTAAGAATTTCCATGCTGTGCACACTCCTGTTGAAAGTTGCCCGACATACTGCATCACGATGCCGATGAGGTTTTCTGCCGCCTGCTGAAGATCAACGCCGCAGTCAATGCAGTGAGGGAAGCTCCTGCCGATATCAAAGCACCGCCCAACCATCCAAAGACTGTCGCGATGGTTTCCATGCCCGGCGCACCGGCGACATACAATACATACATGCCCCAACCGGCGCTCCAACTCCACAGCACAATCCGCCACCGTTGTGTTAAGTTAATTGAGGTGACAGCCGCTAGCGCCACCGCTGCACTCAAGCCGGTTGTCAGCAGCGCGAACAGAGTGAGCACAAATCCCTGGGGAGATGTGCGTTCCGGCATGGCGTTGCGTGTCACTTGATCGTTCCCCAATTCGGGTGACATGGTCGGCGCAACAGTCGGTGCCGGCGTCGGCGTAGCCGTTGGCTCGGGTGTCGGTGTCGGCATAGGGGTAGGGCGAATAGTCTCGATCGACGAGGCGTCGTCGCCGATGTTCACTTTGATCACATATGAGGATTGCGCCGGTTCAGCGATCGCGCGAATTTCCAGTTGCCCCTTGCGCTCGATGACGACGGTGGTCTCCGCAATACCGTCGCGTGTGGATACCGGCGCTTGCTGTTGTTCTACCCGCTCGACCGGATAGGCCAACACAAACTGCACCGGTGTGCCATCCGGCACAATATGACCGTTGCGGTCGTAGATCGGGCCGGCGCGCAATTGTAAACTGTTCCCTACTTTCAACTCCAATGGCGCGGGTGTGGTCTGTCCAGCAGTGATCACGTTGCCCGCTGTCAGCGGGATCACCTGATTAGGGTCGGGTGAAGTCTGCACCAGCAACGAGTAATTCAAGGCCGTAATCGAAACGGGCAATGCGCCGGCCGGCGGCAATTCGCCGAACAACACGCGAATAGCTGCTTCCAAAAAAGCCGGTGTGCGACTATACACAGCAAAGTAGGCCGTCAACTTGCTGATTTCGGTGGCGTCGAGGTAGTAGGGGGCGCCGAATGCTAGCGCCACCACGCGCTTATCGCGCAGCACGTCGGCGCGTTGGGCCAGAAAGTCGCGGAATAGAACGGTCGAAGGCGCCTGGGTGTTCAAGTCGAGCATGGCGAACACGATCAAATCGGCTTGTTCAATTGCTTCATCAATACTTATCTTTGGCGACAGGATCGTGTCCGTGCTGGTCAGAGGCGAGGTTTCGGTGATGCTGGGGGTTGCCTCCGGCGTGTGAGTTGCGGTTGGTTCTTGGGAGCTTGTTTCGACTGCCGGCTTGCGGAAGTTCGCCAGGTCGTTGAAGGTGAAAGAAGACATTCGCGCCGGGTCAACCTGTCCGGTTGCGCGCGGCCCGTACAGCGCCAGCGCGATGTCTTGCAGCGCAGTCGGTGGAATAGCCGGGTAGGGATTGCAACGAGGGCATTCTTTGATCTGACGGTCATCGGTAACGAACACAATGTGCTCATCTCTGCGCAGGGAAGGTCCTAGCACCGCTGGCAAGTCGCGTGCCCCAGGAGAAAGTAGCGTCACACTCTCTTTGGCGATCGCAGCCATGGCCTCGTTGTAAGGAACAATGGTTCTTGCCGCCTCGATGTCAACTTGTGCTGTTCCAGGCGAGAAATTACCTGCATACAGTTTGAGCTTAAGCGACAGGATGCGCACCAGAGCAGCATCGACGCGCGCTGCAAACGTCTGATCGCTCACATATCGCTCGCGAAAGAATTGAATGGTGTCCTTGATGTTGGCAAGCTGTTCCGGCCACGAGTTGGACAACCCGAAGCTGCCTAATACCAGCACGTCATTGCCGGCTACAAATGCCTCTTGGGCCACGCGCCGGGCATTGAAAGAGAGATCAAGAGGATCGTAGAAGCGCCGCACGCCTCGTGCACCCAGTGCATCGCTGAATGTCACACCTCCCGCAGCGCGCCACGGCGCAATCTCCGGCAAGGACATCAGAGCTTGATACGCCAGTGGGTCCAGGCTGACGGGCCGCGTGCTGGCTCGAATGTTGCCCTGAAAGCCCCGGTAACGAATGTGGGAGACCAGCAACCCGTCCACGATGCCGCCCTGGGAGGAAGGCTCTCGATCGCCGGCCTGAGTCACAGCGAAGAAGGGTGCCAGCTCGATTTGTTTTAACTGCTCCAGCGATTTCTGAACGGTAGGAATCTCGTCTTCAACGTTGCGGTCAGACGATCCCAGACCGGGAAAATGTTTGGCGACGACAGCGATACGTCCTGCGCTGCCGTCTTGCACGCCACGGGTGAACGCAGCACCGAACTTGCCGACCCAGTAGGGATCGCCGCCGAACACCCGCACGCCAATGTCCCCCGGTGTTCCAGGCTTGGGTGTGTCCATCACGTCCAGCACCGGCCCAAATACGACGTTGATTCCCAGCCGTGATAACTCGCTGCCCAAAATCTGGCCGACCAACTCGGCGTTCTCGGGGCGCCACGTTGCACCGAGCGCTAGCTCGCTTGGCAGAGGAGTGAGCCCTTGCGTGATCTCTGAAAAT
>JANWVJ010000110.1 GCA_025056895.1 Thermoflexales bacterium | reverse complement strand
CATGTTGTGGATGTGTAGGTCTGTGCTGATCGAGTCCGGCATAAAGCCGTTGGCAATGGCGCGTGCTGCGTTGCGAAACCAGAAGCTGCCGGCGCCGTGCCCCAAGTCAAAGATGATGCCACGCTCGCGCGCCTTGAACAGATAGTCGTACACGCGACCCTGTTCGTCGATGATGGGGAATTGCTGAGCAAATACGTGCGTGTGGATGTCTCCTGGTCGCATCTTCTTGAGTAAGAGGTCAGGATAGGTGCGCTCTGGACGCGGCCAAAAGTCGATCATCACTGACTTGCCACACAGCTCACCAGCCTTGATCGCCTGATCAACACACGCCCAAGGCGTGTGCAGCTCGTCAAAAGGCCGGTGAGTCCAGTAATGAGCAGCCTTGATTCCCACACAGACTTCCGGATAAGCGAATGCGATCGAGGCGGCCAACTCGGCGTCGAAAGTGCGAGGGTCTTGTTCGAAGTCGCCCAGCATGCCTTGATTCACGATGTTGACGTAGGCAAAGATGCGCGTCTTGGCTCGATCGATAACCGTATGCTTGAAATGTCGCCAGTGGCGCGCGCCGGCCGTGCCTGTGTCCACCATGGTTGTCACGCCACTGCGGAATGAGTGTGCATCGGCCAGCACGCTTAAGCCTTCGGGATCACCCTCCGGTGCGCGGGTGTGATACACGTGGGTGTGGATGTCGAGGATGCCGGGTGTAACGATATGACCTGCTACATCCACGACGGTCGTTGCTTGAGCGGGATGGATATCCCGCCCAACCGCCGCAATGGTGTCGCCGGCAATCGCCACATCACAGATGCCGTCAACGCCATTCTTTGGATCGATCACGCGGCCGCCTTTCAACACAAGAGAGTATGGCGGGCTGGAAAGGTGGGCTTGAGATTCGCTGTACGACACAGGGCCTCCTCCGGCGGTTGAGATGAGCCGACTGATTACGCGGGTTTGCTCTCGGCGGTCAGATTATAGGCCCCTGACTGTGGATCATCTTTGCGCTTTCGTGGTCTGCCTGCTCTGTTCGTCCACTCTCAATTTCCGTCCATCTGCAAGACAATTGACAATCGCGGGTCGTCAACCGACAATCGGCCCATGCTGCTCGTTTTTGTCCCGCACCCTGCCCTTGATAAAACGGTCGTGTTGCCGCACTTTGCAGTGGGGCGCACCTTTCGCACAACCGAGGTGCGACAACAGGCTGGCGGAAAAGGGTACAACTTTGCGCGCGCATTGCATCGGCTTGGCGGTCAATGTTTGGTGGTCGGGCCGCTGGCCGGTCACATCGGCCAAATGGTGCATGACCTGGCCAGAGCGGAGGGCATTCTGAGCGATCCGGTGTGGGTGGCCGGCGAGACGCGGGTATGCCTGGATATCGTAGACGCGAGCAGCGGCATCATTACCCAAGTGTATGAGAGTGGACCTCTTGTTGATGACCGTGCTTGGACGTGCATTGCTGCGCGCCTTGAGGCGCACGTGAGAGGGGGCATACCGTCTTTTGCTGCGCTGGTGGTGTGTGGTGGTTTTATGCCCGGCGCCCCATCCCAGGCTCTGTTCGATGTGGTCGGCTGCGCCCATGCTGCCGAGGTTCCGATTTGGTTGGATACCTATGGGCCGCAGTTAGCTGCTGCGTTGCAAGGAAGGCCCGATCTCGTCAAAATCAATCAGCATGAGGCGGCTGATTTGATCGGGCACCCAATCGATTCGGTTGACCACGCACTCGAGGCAGCACGTGCCCTGCAGGAGCGCGGGGCGCAGACCGTTGTGATTACATTGGGCAAGCTGGGGGCGGTCGGTGTTGACGCACACGGTGCACCGTTCGGCTGGGCGGCGCCGGATACAGGCGGCATGTTTCCGGTCGGTAGCGGTGACTCGTTGTTCGCCGGCCTGGCGTGGCGATTACAACAAGGTGCGGCCTTGGATGATGCTCTGCGCTTGGGCATTGCAGCCGGCGCAGCAAACACTTTGCAACCCGGCGCAGCCGTGTTCGAGCGCGATCAGGTCGAGGCGCTGTTGGCGCGTGTCAAACCGTTGTTAGTCTGAAGCCAGCAGTCGCTCCACGCGCTGCGCCAGGATCGAGCGCGGCGGAGCGCCCACGATGCGATCGACTTCACGGCCGCGCTTGAAGAAGATTAACGTAGGAATGCCCATGATGCCGAGCTGACCAGCCCAATGCGGGTTTTCATCCGTGTTTACTTTGGCGACCCGCAATCGGCCGGCATACGCCCGCGCTATTTCGTCGATCAGCGGCGACACAGCTCGGCACGGACCACACCATGGCGCCCAAAAATCTACCAACACCGGCAGAGGCGATTGCAAAACGCGCATTTCAAATGTGTCGTCGGTCACCACCATGGGGCCGGTTTCTGCGCCTGTGTTCGATCTGCCGCTGCACTCACCGCTTAACGGCTTGCTGGGGCCGATGACGGGTGCGGGCTGTGGAGCACGACCGAGCAGATACTCTACATGTGCCCGCACGGCCTCGATATTAGCAGCGCCTTCGATTCGCGCTTGCTCACCCCCCTCTCGCCAAAAGATTAGTGTTGGCACGCGCGTCACGCGATAGCGTTCCACCAGCGCGCCTTCCTTTACGTTTTCGACACGCACGACGAGTGCTTGGCCAACGTAGGTGCGGGCTAACTCTTCAAGCGTGGGTGTCATCGCCCGACAATGTTCACAGTCAGGTGTCTCGAAGACCAGCACCATCGGCAGGGCAGCCTTCAACACACGCTCCAGGTTTTGCGCGCTGGTTCGCACAGGGACATCGAAAACGGCAAGCACGATTTGCTCCTGTTTGCATAGCCGGCTTGAAGAAGCGTACAGCCGGCAATCGGCACAGCCTATTTGTAGTGACCGGAGGTGTGGCGTGCCAGTGACATTCAGCCTATTTTTGCAACGCAAGGTCGCGCTGTGGCTGGCGGAAGGGATGCACGTCAGGTAGGGGAATACCTGCCCTTCTGTCCTTGCCGGATTTCAAATGTACTCAGAAAAGAGTTGATGTGTCCCGGCTTGGTGTGTGCCTCAATCACGAACGGCGCGCCAGGCGCTTTGATACCCATGTCCACGCTTCATATCCCCAGGCGACTATCAGCAAGACCGTGAGTGTGACCACGAAGAAGGCGATCGCCCAGGGCGCGACGAACACGATCTGAAGCAAGGTCAGCGCATCCTTTTTGCTCATACGGTGAATTGTATTCTGGCCGAGCTACGGGGCAGCCGGCCTTTCTCTGGAGGGTGATCATTCATCAAAAGAGCAGGCTAGGTGCAGGCATTGCCTTTGCCTACTATGTCCCCGTACTCTGAAATGCACTCGGAGGCAGGAGCGCGGAGTGTGTATCATGCGCCATATGGCAATTGATCTCTTCGAGAACGCGGCTGCCGAATACCTTCGGCGTGAAGCGCCCCTCGCCGATCGAATGCGCCCACGCACCCTCGATGAATTTATCGGACAAGAAGACATCGTCGGGCCGGGCAAACTCTTGCGCCGTGCCATCGAAGCGGATCGACTATTTTCATCGATCATCTTGTGGGGGCCGCCGGGCACAGGCAAAACGACGCTGGCGCGGATCATCTCTCATCGCACGCAGAGCCACTTCGAAACGCTCAACGCCGTCATGGCCGGGGTAGCCGACATTCGTCGTATCGTGACGGAAGCGCGCGAGCGCCGCAAGCTGCATCGCCGGCGCACGATTGTGCTGATTGACGAAATCCACCGCTTCAATAAAGCGCAGCAGGATGCCCTGCTCCCGCATGTTGAAGATGGCACTATCATTCTCATCGGCGCCACCACGGAGAACCCCTACTTCGAAGTGAACAGTGCCTTGATCTCTCGCTCGCGTTTGTTCCACCTGCGTCCTCTTTCAGAAGCGGAGGTGCAGGAATTGATGCGACGGGCGCTGGCTGATCCAGAGCGCGGCTACGGAATGCGGCGCATTGCAATCGATGACGATGCGTTGGCCCACCTGGCCCGCGTGGCCGGCGGTGATGCGCGCAACGCGCTCAATGCGCTGGAGCTGGCGGTTGAATCAACGCCGCCCGGCCCAGATGGGGTCGTACACATCGATCTGGCTGTGGCGCAAGACAGCATTCAGCGTCGCGCCGTCTTGTATGACAAAGAAGGTGACGCCCACTACGACACGATCAGCGCCTTCATCAAAAGTGTGCGCGGCAGCGATCCCGATGCAGCGTTGTACTGGCTGGCCAAAATGGTCTATGCCGGAGAAGACCCGCGCTTTATCATGCGCCGGCTGCTCATTTTGGCCGCAGAGGATGTGGGCTTGGCCGAGCCAATGGGACTCGTGGTCGCTGCGGCGGCTTCGCAAGCGTTAGAGTGGGTGGGGATGCCGGAAGGCATTTTCCCCTTGGTCGAAGCAACATTATTTCTGGCCACTGCCCCCAAGTCGAATACGACTACGCATTACTTCAATGCCCGCGCGCAGATCGAACACGCAGGCGCCGGCGAGGTCCCTGATCACCTCAAAGACGCCAACCGCGATGCCAAGGGCCTGGGTCACGGCAAAGGGTACCTCTACCCACACAATTTCGATGAGCACTGGACGCCCCAGAATTATTTGCCGCGTGAGATTGCCGGTATGACGTTCTACACCCCCGCCACTGTGGGATATGAAGCAACTGTTGCCGAGCGGTTAGAGCGGTGGCGCACTGCCCAACGTCGCGCGCTGGGCATCGAAGAGCGGTCTGGGCCGCGTCTAAACCATGACGAGGTAGAACGCATGAAACGCGAGCGCTAGGCGCTTGCCGTTCTACGGTGTCCAGCCGGCAATTTGCGCCATCAGAACCCAGAAGGCTTTAGCGAGTCGTACTTTGCCTATGCTGTTTAGATGGCCGGCATTCATCTCTGTGGTGTAGTTGGGGCAAATCGCAGGATAGTCGTGTCGATCATCGGGGAAGTTCTCGCATTTGTTGGGGTTGTTTGGCTCGCAATAGCGCACACCGTCGCGGTTGTCGAAGCATGGTCTGCCGCTTGGATCGTGAGCCTCGATATCTGCCACATCGAACAGAATTTTGTTATTTGCCCGTGCGTAAGCGCGCATCTGGTTGTTGAATTCAGTTGCTTCGGCCGTGCCGATGCCACGCGAGAGGCTGGTCGTCCACAAAATAACGTGTTTGTCGGGATAGCGCGCAGCAAATCCCTCGTAGTCGTAGATGTCGTTGACGGCTTTGTTATTGGCGAAAAAGCCGGTGGACTTGTCGGCGATGGTCGAGCCGCTTCCTACCTCGATGTAGCTGAACTGAAATGACAGAACATCGTACTGGGCTGCAATCGGCCCAGCTTGCGCGATAAAGCAAGACACCAGCTCATACCAGGCGCCGCACCCCCGCTGTGGCCACCACTGATAGCGCCAGTTGCTGCGGTTGTATTTGGGATGTGAGACCAACTCGCTCGGCCGACCGGTTACCGGGTCAGGTCGTTTGCAGCCGAGCGGCGCGGCAGCGACTGAAGTGTGCTGTAAGCAGTCCAGCCCTCTGTCGATGTTTGCACCCACCGACTTGTCGAAGTAGATCATGCGCAACGTGTGTGCTGCTTGAATGTAACGATCAGGGATACGGTCGAAGAGCGCGATGGATGTATGATCTACGATGATCGGGCGGGTTTGAGCTGGCGGGCGCGCCTCACGGTGCGCCTGAAGAGGTATTTGTGTCATAGCTAAACTAAATACGATCGCGCATGTACTGCACAACAATCGTTTTGCCATCACGCCAACTCTCCTTTCGACAATCAGAGCGTATTCCATCCTATAGCACGCCGCCGGTCATCCACGGGTTGAACTCGGCCTCCCCTACGCCTTGCGCCTCGCTCTTCGTCTGTTGGCCGGACGCTACGGCAATCATCAGGTCAAACAATTCATCGGCGATTCGTTGAATCGGCTCACCGTCTAGAATGCGTCCTGCGTTCATGTCCATGTCGTCTGCCATGCGCGAATACAGCGCTGAGTTGCTGGCGATCTTGATGCAGGGCGTGGGCTTGAATCCAAACACCGAGCCACGACCGGTGGTGAAGGCGATTACATTGCAGCCGCCGGCCACTTGCCCGGTCACAGACACCGGGTCATAGCCCGGCGAGTCCATAAAACTGAAGCCCCGCGCCGTCACCGGCGCGCCGTAGTCGAACACACCCATCAACGGGCTGTTGCCGGCCTTGGCAATTGCGCCCAGTGACTTTTCGTAGATGGTGGTCAGGCCCCCGACTTTGTTGCCGGGGCTGGGATTGTTGTCGATCTCCATCCCCAGTCGTGCTGCGTGGGCTTCCCACCAGCGCACCTTTTGCATCAGCGCCTCGGCCACAGCCGAGCTGATGGCGCGGCGCACCAGCAAATGCTCTGCGCCGTAAATCTCCGGCGTCTCGGCCAACACGACGCTGCCGCCTTGTTGCACCAGATGATCGGCTGCCAGCCCCAATGCCGGATTCGCCGTCACCCCGCTCCAACTGTCGCTGCCGCCACATTGAAGCGCCACCATCAGTTCAGATACCGGTTGAGGCGTTCGCCCCGTCGTGTTAACCAACGGCAACAAGTCTTCAACGGCAGCAATGCCGGCCTGCACCGTCTTGCGAATGCCGCCTTCTTCTTGGATGGTCAACAGAGGCATGGGCAGGCTTGTTGTCCCATCGCTCAGGCGGTAGTTGCGGACCAAGTCGGCGATTTGGTTTGCCTCGCACCCCAAACCAACCAACACACACGCGCCGACGTTAGGGTGTCGCGCCATGCCGGCCAGCACACGTTGTAACAGAATGTAGTCTAGGCTGCCTATGCGTGTGGCGCACCCGCCATGATGGGTCAGCGCAATGACGCCATCCACATTGGGGTAATCCTTCAAGCGTTGCGGCGTGAAATGATGCGCGATCTCGCGCACCGTATGCGACGAGCAGTTCACGGTGCCGATGATGGCAATGACGTTGCGCGTGCCGACGCGACCATCAGGCCGGCGATAACCGAGGAACGTGCGCCGCTCAGCCGGCGGAACCAGCGGGATCGGGCGCGCCTCAAGGCTCCAGGTGTCTGCCCGTTCAAACGGTTGGGCCAGCAGGTTGTGGGTGTGAACATGGGCGCCCAGCAAGATATCGGCGCTGGCTGTGCCGATGACCTGGCCGTAGCGCCGCACTGCCTGTCCGCGTCCTACAGCGCGCAGCGCAAACTTGTGGCCGGCAGGGATGGTGTCGCGCAACGTGACTGTGCCTGCCTCAGCGGGCAAGCGCAGAGTCTGGCCGGCCGGCAAGCTGATTTTGGCGATCGCAACGTCATCTTCGGGATGCAGACGCACCGCCGCCTGCTCAAACACAAGCGCCGCTTCCACAAGCGCCGCTTCGCAGGCCGGCGCGATCAGGTTCACGTCCTGTGCAGACATGGTTGCCGGCTATTGTAAGCCGAGCGAATGTGTGTCGGGCGTAGTCTTGCTCGAGTATACTGACTCGGCGGCGAGGCAAAATGGGGTCCAGACGAGTTCTTGAGGGGTTAGTCTTCTTGGGCGGTGTGGCGCTGATCCTAGCCGGCGTGGCGATGGCGCCCGCCGCAGGGTCGGCGCCCGGCATGCTGCTCGTTTCCGAGACCTCTGCTCGTCCTGAGCCGCCGGCGCCGGAGCTGTCGCGGCTCTCGGATGCTCTTCCGACTGTTCCGATCCCCTTGCCGGCTAAACAGCTTGTCAAGCAATTCGCATCGCAACAAACTCAAGCCCCTCTGCTATCTGTTCCCTCCGGCAATGTGCCGCCCGGCAAAGTGCCACCTGCCCTTCCGTCGCCAGCCTATACTGTGCCGCCTGAAGTCCCTCGCCAGATTCTGATACCGGCTATTGATCTGAGCGCGCCGATCCAGCCTGTTTCGCTGGCGGTCAGCGCAAATGGCCGCACCGCCGAGTGGGGGCTGCCGATTGGGCGAGCGGCCGGCTGGCACAATACGTCGGCGCGTCTGGGTGAGTCCGGCAACTTGGTTTTAAACGGCCATCACAACATCGAGGGCCGTGTGTTTGAGCGACTCAAAGATTTGCAGCCCGGCGACCGCATTATTCTTCTCGGCGCATACCGCAAAGTGACCTACGAAGTCGTGGATCGCAAACTGTTGCGCGAACGCGGTCAGCCGATTCCGGTGCGCATCGAGAACGCGCGCTGGATTCGACCCACTTCTGATGACCGCCTGACGCTAGTGACATGTTGGCCGCCGACAGATAACTCGCATCGGTTGATTGTGATCGCACGGCCAATCGCCGAAGAGTGGTTGGTTGAGCAGGGCAGGGCCAGGTAGCCGGCCTCTATCACCGCTCGCGCTCTAGCCGTTCAAGCAACCGGCGCGCGTCCTGGTCACCTGGGTCGGATTTCAGCGCCCGGCGAAAGGCAGCAATGGCTAGGTCGATTTCGCCGCGATCACGATGCACCAAGCCCATGTTGTAAGCAGCGCTGGGCGCAAAAGGGTCGATTTGCAAGGCCCGCTGAAAGGCAGATAGGGCTTTGAGTTGCTGTTCGTCGTCGGCGAGAATGGGATTGCCCAGGTAAGCCGCTCCCAGGCTAATCCACAAACGGGCGCTATCCGGCGTCCGCTGAATGGCTTGCTCGAGTACGGGGATGGCTTCCCGATGTCGCCCCGACATCAAATAGGCGCCGCCCAGATTCAGCGCCGCATCCTCATCTTCGGGCCGAAGTTCATGCGCGCGCTTCAAGAGTGATAGAGCTTCTTTGGCTTTCCCTTGCTGCAACAAGCGCGTGCCGGCCTGGAGTTGCTGGCGAAACTGTCGTTCCTTTCCCTCTCGCAGCCAGTTTTGCAAACGCTCTTGTTCAGGATCGACCGGTAGGCCGACTGGTTGATCTTGATCAAACATGCGGCTGATTATAGGCGGTAGCCCATGCGCGGCGGCGTGTCCGCCCTGCTTCGGATTGGGTCACCTGGACGCCCGATTCGCCAGGATCGCCTGCTCCGACAAGAACGCACGCTCGACATCTTCGAGTGTTGCCACCCGGCTGATGGTGCGCAAGAAGTCGCCGATGGTGGCGCTACGTTGGCGCAATGCCTGCACGGCCGGCCCGATCGGATCGCGGCCGGCAGCCGGAGCGCCGCCCGGCGTTGCGTTGTATGCGCCGTGGAAGGCAAAGTAGGCTTGGTTGAGCTTGCGGATAGAGTAGCCGTTTTGCACGAATATTTTCCGCCGCGCTTCCATGTATGCCTCGGCTTCTTCGATCTTGCCGGCTGCAAGAAGATCATCTACGTGCACGCGCGTTTTGCGCATTTCGGCGCGAAAGTCGAACGGGGGCGGTTGGTCGGGCTTAGGTATGGGAGGCGCCTGGGGTTGGTCGAGTGCAGGCTGATCCGCGCGCGCCAGTTCAGGGTAAAAGCGCTGAAACACGCGCTCCGCAATTTCCTCTTCAAAGATGCTGGCCGCTGTTTCGTTGATCACGCGCGATACCGGGTCGTTGAGGTAGCGTAACGCTACCGGCGCTAGCGTTGCCATGAGATAGTTGTGTGCCCATTCATGCGCTGCTGTGCTAATCGCAAAGCGTAGAGATGCCGTTTCCGGGAGCATGGTTGGATAGGCGGCCAAGCCACCGATCGGCGTCACCAATGTCGAGACGTTGAACCGCTTGGCTACCAGGCGTTCGATGCGATCTTGCTCATCGACCGTCAGGCCGGCGCGCAACCCCCGCTGATCGATAACGAGAATACGATCGCGCGGCGAAACGATCAAGATATACGGTAGGCGCGTGAAGCGAAACCGCAGCGGCGGTAACACCTGCCCTCCGAGCGCAAACCCCTCTTCGCGCAAGATCGCCTCCACCTGCTCCTGCAGAATCGCCTCGGCGATATCCTGTCGAGCATTGATCTCGCGGCGTAGTTGATTGCGCCGGGCGCGCCATTCCGCCGAGGCCGCTTCAGGGTCGGCGATGTTGGGATCGATGTACAGGCGACGGATTTCGCTCTCTAGACGTTGATGCTCTGCCACGCGCGCCATGAAGTCACGCACAAAAGCGATTTGGTCGGCGTCGGTCATGCCGTCGTGTGGGCGCACCAATTCGTAACCCAGCTTGTCCAGCGCCATGCCGGCAATCCAGGTCACGAAGTCAAAGTGATAGCCGGCCAGCAACCGATCCATCGCGTGGGATC
>JANWVJ010000010.1 GCA_025056895.1 Thermoflexales bacterium | reverse complement strand
GGCAAGCGTTTCGGGAATATCTGATGCTGCGCATGCAACAACCGCACTTCAGTAACGCGCGCAGTGTGCGCAATGCCATCGATCGTTTTAAACTGCGGCAAGCCAATCGCTTGATTCAGCAAGGCGGCATCGTGGAAGCCGATGAGCTGACCCGCATCGACGCCGGCGATATCTATGCCAGCAGTGTGTTTCAGCAGCGCGCCGACGGCGCGCGTTCCCAGCCGTGACTCTCAGGCATACATCCAACAAACATGACACGCAGACCGATTATTCTGGGCATTGTAGGCGATAGCGCCGCCGGCAAAAGCACTCTGACCAACGGCTTGGTGAAGCTGCTCGGTGAAGAGCGCGTCACGCATGTGTGCGTGGACGACTATCACAAATACGACCGCATCGAGCGCAGGGCGCTGAACATCACGCCGTTGCACCCAGATTGCAATTACCTCGACATCTTCGAGCTGCACTTGGAGCGATTGCACTACGGCCAACCGATCTTAAAGCCGGTCTATTGCCACGAGACCGGCACACTCGGCCGGCCGGAGTATGTGAAGCCGAAAGAGTTCGTGATCGTCGAGGGCTTGCTGGGCTTTCACACCGCCACCATGCGCCAGTTCTACGACGTGAAGGTGTATCTGGACCCACCAGAAGACTTGCGCCGGCAATGGAAAATCAAACGTGACACAACCAAACGCGGTTACACCGTCGAGCAAGTACTGGCCGATTTAGAGCGCCGTGAGCCGGATGCGGCTGCCTTCATTCGCCCGCAACGCAATCACGCAGATATCGTCGTGCGCTTCTACCCGGATCAAGGCGGATATGTGGATGGAGCGCATCTGAACGCCCGTCTGACGTTGCGGCCTACCGTTCCACATCCCGACTTTTCTTACCTGATTCAGAGTGGAAGCGAAAACGGCAGTGGCGTGCGCCTGTCGCTTGAGCGCGATGCCAACAGGCCGGTGGATGTGCTCGAAATCGACGGCAACGTGTCGGCAGATCAAGCTGAAAAGCTGGAGGCAGCCATTTGGGCGCACTTGCCCGGCCTGCGCCCGTTGCGTCCCGGCGAATTCGGTGCGTTTCAGGAATCAACCGAGACGCGCCACAGCAATCCGCTGGCGCTGACGCAGTTGCTGTTGGTGTATCACCTGCTGCGTCAGTACAGCAATCTGACCAACCTGCCGATGGCCAGCCCAGTGGCAGCGCTCAGTCGGCTGCGCGCCGGCAGCGCCAGCACAGAGCAGCAGGAGTAGCTCGTCATGGCTTATCGCCGTAACAGTGCGATGCATTCATCCAAACGCCGCCGCTCCCAGTCGCTTAGGTCCGACCGCTGTCGATAAGAGGTCAGTTGCCGAGCCAATTCAACACTGCTTTGGGAGGCCAATCGCTCTTGAATGAGCTGATTGATCCGCGCCAGAAGTTTGTCATCTGCCCCCAACAGCACCGCCGACTCCAGCCGCTGGGAGGCCAGCCGAGCGATGACGGCGCCTGTCGCATCGTGGGCCACGTACAGTCCGTCAGGCGGCCCGTCGCGCCCGATCAGCCCGAAAGCCAAACCCAGAGCAAACGCGCTGCCTGGGTCAGATTGCATCTGGTCGGGCAGGCCGCTCGACAGAGCGGCCAAGTCGGCGGTCAGCGCCAGCTCGTCCTCGAGGTGCAAGGGTTCGCTGCGCTGACGCAACACGTCGAAATAATTGCGGCGCAGATCGCCCAAACGCAACAGACTGAATAAGGGCATGCCCCGGCGCACACTGGTGACTACGACGGCATGCGGGTCGCCGGTCGTCTCAAATACTGCCAAGGGATTTACACGCTCGAAGATGGCGCGCAGTTCACTCTGGTCGGGAGATTCCAGCCCGATGAACGTCTGCACGGTGGAAATCGGAGACTGGCCGGCGTGATAGACGTTGAACCCGCATAAGGGCGCCGATCGGTCGTTCAGCTCGCGCGCCAGCCGATCCAGGTCGTCCAGCTCGCGTGCCAGGCTCTCGACACGCACTTCCCGCATCGGCGCGAACAGGGATTCGGTATAGTCCAGAATACTCAGTTCGATCTGCTCGCGGCTCCAATCCAACCACCGATCAAGCGGGCCGACCCTCTCCATCAGGGCGTAGGTGTGTGCTTCGTCATCGGTTGCGCCGGCATAGCGTCGATAGAGCGCATCAACCATCATCTCGGTCAAGGCCGACCGTTGAAGGCTAAAGTCAATAGCGCCGACAAGGTGCGTTTCTTCGACGCGCCGATGATATGTGCGGGCCAGGTCGCGCAGCGTTTCACCGAATTGTTCGAGCCGGTTCAGACGACGTTCGGCTGTCGTCATCACATCGGAGTAGACGGTGCGCGCAGCCTGCGCTGTGATCAAGCTCAATTCGGTTTCAAATCGGTTTTGCAGGTACGCAAGGTATTGATCCCGAATGCGCTCAACGCCAAACACCCCTTGCCAAACGGCATACAGTGCGCCGGCCACAGCGGTCAGCCATGTGCTGCCGATCACGCCCAACCGTAACGGCAGCGGCGCGAATTCCAGCACCTGCGAGAGCCACGCTGTAGCCAGGACAAGCGGCGCGAGAAAGCCGCCTAGCGCTGCCAAGGCGATGATTGGTGCGCGGGGAACGCCGGCAACGGCCTGTTTGAGCAGCGGCCCTTGGCGGGCGAGAAAATTGACCTGATGCTGGTTGCGCGCCAACAGCGCCGCTTCCCGTCGGTCCAGCGATTGTAGAAAGCGGCCGGCGTCGTCCCGTATGCGCGCGACAAGCTGAGTGGCCACCGACAAGCCGCCGATCGGACGAGAGCGCAAGAGCGTTGCCACTTCTTGATCGAGCGCTTCTTCAACGTCTTGCACAACGCGCCGCACATTGCCTTCGATGTGTCGGCGCAAGGTCGGCACAGTGTCTTTGTTGAGTGTGTTGAGGGTTGCCTGCGCGGCAGCGGCGATTTGACCGCGCGGCAGCGTTTTGAGACGCTCGATCAGATCACTGTGCAAGCGGATCGGTTTGCCGTCTCGGTCGCGCCGCAAGACGGTGTTCAGCAAGTCCTCCGGCCGCAGACGAACAGCGCTCATCAATCCGCTCAGTTTATCGGCTGTGACGGCGAATGACTCCGGCTTGAGCAGTTGTTCAGAGAGCATGGCTTCACCGAGCCGGCAGGCGCTCCAGGACAACAGGTTGTCTATCGGCGCCACATAGCTGGCAAGGCCCAGACTGTTGTAAGCGGCAGGTTGCCCTTGCGCCCAGGGGAGCGTGCTCTGCGCAGAAACGAACTCGTCCACGCGGCCCTTGAGCGGCGTAAGCACTGTGCGCACCAACCATTCGCCGGCCAAGCGAGCAGCTTCACGCTCATCTTTCAGCGTGAGCGTCTTCTCGTTGCGTGTGTCGATCAAGTAACAGCCGTAGTTGAATACCGGCGCGTCAGACTCGATGACCAGGAAGGGATTGTCGGGCGCGCCATAGACGCAGCGATAGAGTCGTCGTTTGCCCAACGGCGCGCCGATGTGCGCATTGATTTCTTTCAGGGTGGCATAGGCGCGCGCTTCTGCCAGGGGATCAGACCGTGTGAGCGAGGGCAAAAAGAGCAGCGCCGTGCCGGCAGTGTGCAATCCGGCGGTTTGGAACAAGTGGTGAAAGACGTACGCCACATCGAGCAACAAGCCGCCCGCTACGCGGTCGCCGATGTCACCGATGAGGATCAGCGCCGCCTCGCTCCGGTCGGTGGGCACATCAAAGCCCTTGGCAGCCATTGCATCGCGCGCTGCTGCAGATCCCATTTCGTTTAGGTGGGCGGCCAGAAAGGGGTACAACGCCGGCAGGTTGAGATGCCAAGCTGCGCGGGCAGCAGCGCGCGTGTGTCGCCATGCCTCGCCCCGCGCAACAACCTCTTGCGGCAACCACGGCAACAGGCGTTGTAACTCAGTTGGATCGACCTTGAGCGCTGGCTTGGCCGGCAGTTCAAGTGGTAGATTGATCCCCTCCGTCGGCCCTAACACGGAGAGCGGTGGCTCATCGGTTGGCGGATCGGGCGGCTCAACGTCTGGGGCGTCGATGACCAGCAGTTTTATCGCCGGCAGCTCGCCCCATGTCGCCTGAGTGCGGCGCTTGAAGTGCTCAACTGCTTCAGCGCCCAGCCGGCCCAGGCCGACAATGTAGGTTTGCTGCACCGTGACCATCATGCTCTCAACACATCTTTGATGTAGGCTTTCACGGTCTCGCGCAGTTCCATCAGCAAATCATAGTTCACGCTGCCGGCCTTGCCGACCGAAGCATCCTTCGACATCGAGCGACGGTCAATGTTGGCGCGCGCTGCGCCTCCACGCAGCTCCATGACATACGGCTCGCTGACAAACTGCTCCAGGATTTGATGCGCTGGTTCGATGCCCAACACGCTGATCTCGTGCTCGACCTGCGCCCCTACCTGATCAACCAGCGTTTCGTTATTGCGGAACATGTGCAGCGATTCGGCCATGCCGCGATCCAGTTGCAGCGGCTGATCCCCGGCGTCGCGCGGGGCGATGTAGTAGTACACGCCGGACTTAAAAATGAAGCCATACGCGACGCCCAGTGCAAACACTTGTTTCGCGCGCTGGCCGCCCGGTCGCACTTCGGGGAAGACGTACAACGGCTTCAGCCCAGAACGCATGACCAGGTCGTGCTTCTCCTTGAACGCGGGATATTGGGTTAGTGCGAAGAGCGGCACACCGTGCTTGGTTTGCAGCACGGTGATGGTGTACGGATCGAATGTTGAGGCGAGAATCTGCGAAGTTTCGATGGCGTCCTTGTAAATGGAGTTGTCCTTGTCGTTTACGCCGACAGCGACGATCTTCTCGCTTTGCCAGTCCTGACCCATGCGACCCTCAACTTGATACGACCAGAAGGGAGCGGAGCGATGGATCAACGCTTGCAGTCTTGCACGGGGGTCCATCTCGCTGCGTTTTTGGAGGATGATGTCCTCGATGGTGATGGCGCGCAGGTCGGTGAATACCTCACGGGCATAGCTCAGGATGTGGTCTGCAATTTGCTCCTGCTCCCAGTTCAGCCACTCGTGCAGCGGTCCCTGGCTGTTGAGCAAGCCGGCAAGCGGCGAATCGCCCAGCCGCGCTACGTGCTCCTCGTAATAGCGGTCGATGTCGGCGTCGGTTGTAATGTCGTCGGCCAGCACAAAATCGGTGCGGGATTTGGCGCTGCCTTGGCCGCGACCGATTTGAGTTTGCCATTGGGTTTGAACAAACTGGAGGCGGCTGACGGTGTTTTGCAAGCCGGCGCGCATGTTCTGAATGGTCACGCTAAAGTTTGCCAGCAGAGCCAAAGCGGCCTCGCGCTTGCGGCTCTCTGCGCGCACGGTCAGATAATTCTGAAATGTTTGCACATGTTGATCGCGCGCTTCACGAATCCGATTGGTGCGCCCAACCGGAAAAGACTTGAAACTGGACACAAAAGCGTCCTGAGTCAGCTTAAGCTGGTTTTGCAGACGCTCGCGGCGCTGATCCATGTCGGCGCGCACCTTGTCCAACTCGCGGCGCGCCAGCGCCAGCCGTTCGTCTAAACGATCCAGGAATGCTATAGCTGCGTTCAAACCGTTGGCCGGGTCGTCCACCAATCGATTCACTTCGCTCTGAATGGCGGCGTTCAGCTTATCGGCCATCGCTTTGCGGTTTTTGTCTACCTGTTGGCTGAAGTCATTGTCCAGCGCCGTCTCGGCCTTGTTCAGATAGCTCACCGTTGCGCCGTACATCTCGCTTTCTTTAAACGTGTTCAGCGCATTCGGGTTGAGCATCAAGCGCATGATGTTGCCCTTCGCATCGCGCGCCAAGTTTTGCAGCAGCGTCTCGCCGTCTATCTGTTGGGACTGCAAGAAACTTTGTACGGCGGTATCCACTTTCTCTGCCGGCGGAGGCGGGCACAGCAAATACTGCTTGATCAGATCGCGCCCCAGGCGTTGTGCGCACAGCTCGATGATGCGGTTGACCGGAAACACGAGCGAGGCTGTGCCAAGGCTGCTATAGACTGTGCCCTTGTACGTGTTCTCTTCCTTGTAAAACACACGCGACGACAACACGCGCACATTGTCGAACACGCTGTTCGTGGCAGCGCCCACCTGCGAGCTGATTTGCAGATAGACTGCTTCTGCGATCATCGGCGCAATATCTTCCAGACCGACCAACCCGCCGCCGCGCTCGTTGCGCGCGTCCACCAAGTAACAGATGTTAAACGGACGTTGACCCGAAAAGTCCACCACGCCGACTGCCGCGTTGCCATAGTCCACACGCCATTCGCCGGTCTCCATAAAATAGTCCAACTCGCGCAGAGCAGCGAAGGCGTTGGATTGAATGCCGATCGGATCGACATTCGGAAACACCGAGGGCAGGGCCAGAATGGCGTTGATGTTGCAGAACGACGAGGGCAAATTTGCGTTCTCGATTTCTTTGCGTGTGAGATAAGCCATGTCGAGAAAGCCGCCCGATCCGGTTCCTCCGCACACCGAGGCGATGATGAACACATTCACACCGTATTGCTGGCTGCGCAGACGCATGTCGGTTAGACGCGCAACGGCTGCTTTGATCTTGCTGGCGACCGTGCCGACATGCCAGAACAACGATAGCCGGCCCAAAGGGCGCACTTGCTTTGCGCCCATCGTGATGGCTTGCACGGGGATACGCTCTTTGTCTTCGGTGATCCAGGCTGCAATGGCCGGGGTGATGTCGAGATGGCGCAGAATGTTGGCCGTTTGGATGCCGCCTATGTTGACCAGTTCGGCGCCCGGTGTCAGACTGACCGGCTGCCCGTCCAGGTTGACCTGCTCCACGGCTTGATCGGTGTCGAAACACAGAAACTCGACCGCCGCCGGCTTGAAGCCGTAATTGCGCAAAAAGCGCGCCTTGAGCTGTACCAACACTTTCTGGCCCGTTCCGCCAATCCCGATCAACAAAGTCGGGCGCAAATTGGCTTTCTGTTGGATTTCCTGCGGAGTCAGTGCCATTAGAACTTCCATCCTCCCGCGCTATCGTCAGCCATCAAGCTGCTCAGATCGTCGAACGAATCCGGCCCGATGTAGGTAAGAGTTTGATCGCCGACTTTGATCACATCGCCGTTCTCCAATGTTTGTGAAGGGACTTCCATGCCGTTTACGAGCACTGGGTTGGTTGGGTCGAGGCTGCGGATGACAACGCGCGGCCGCTTCGGACTACCCATCGGTCGCAGCTCGGCGTGACGGGGCAGCACACCGACACCCTGAACCAGAATGCGGTTACGCGGATCCGCGCCAATAGTGACCGGGCGTTTGCCGCGCAGGGCAAACGGCGCGCCGCCTACTTCGATTGAACCGATCAGGTCAGGCAGACTGCGCCGCCATAGGACAAACAAAGTCAAAATGCCCACCAAAATCAGCGCAACCACGATGCCGCCGATTAACAAGGGATCGGGCGGTTCGGCCCGTGTAGGCGCCGGTGTGGGCGTCGGCAGCGGTGTGGGTGGGACGAAAATACCGCTTACCGACACCGGCACTTCACTTGTATCTTTGAACGTCTCACCGTCGGCGGCTCGGTAATCCAGTTCCACCCCCAGGACAAAGCTCCCCTCTGTGCCGGCCATCAATGTGCCACTGAACACGCCGCTGCCGATTGGGCGCAAGAATTGTGTGTCGATGGTTTGGCCGCTTTCTTGGCGCAAACGTGCGATCACTTCGAATTGATCGTTTGGGTTGAGTTGGGTGAGCGCTTGGGCGCCCAGCATTAGTTGCACCTGCGCCGGCACGGGCAGGTTGGTTGGATACGTGCGGTTGGCTTGAGGTTCGACCAGTTGCAGCCACGGCGCCGGCGCGACTTGAATGGTTTGCTGGTCGCTCAATTCGAACGTGCTGCCGTCGGCATTCGTGACCGAGCCACTAAAGCGCAGCATATACATGCCGACTTGCAGGGTGTTGTCCAGCCGAGCTGTGTACACCTGGCCGTTGGACGTCATCGCCAGGGCGGTCGTTGTCCCATCCGGCAAGGTGATCTCCAGGTTCAATTGCTGGGCTGTTCTGGCGATCTGATCCACATCCAATACGCGCACGCGGATGTCCATCGGCTTGCCTTGCGGGTGCACGGCGGCTGGCTGCTGTCGTTCAACGGCGAACTTATTCTTAGGAAATGGAACGGTGACCAGAATCACTTTGCCGCGCCCAGACAGGCGCACCGTCCATGTGCCGGGCTGAGGGCGCGAAACGCTGTAGCTCTCGGTCAAGGCCGAGCTGGAGTATTGCACGTCGGGATCGTTGGCCGATACCACCGCTCCATTTGGGCGAATCACCGTCATCTGGATGCCCGGCTCGTACTTGATGGTGGTGAAACCAACTTGCAAGAGGTCCGCTGCGACTTCGAATGTCAGCTCGGTCGGCGCATCGACCGGCGGAGGAGGAGCCTGAATCGGCAAGCCAAACAGGCGTTGCAAGATGCCGACGAACGCTTCGAGCAGTTCTCGCTCGGCTTGCACCGGCTCGTAGTAATCGCCGCCGGTGACGGCAGCGATTTCCTGCCATACGTTCTTGTATACGGTGTTGGCCGGGTCCTGCTTGAACGCGTCTGATGTCAGTGCGATGGTAAAGATGGGCAACTGAGCCTCGGCAAAATCGCGCTGCACAACCTCACGCAAATCGCGCTCGCACTGGCGGCGTTCGGCGGCGCTGGTGACCGGCTTTGGCTCGCATACGCCATCTGACAAGAAGATCACCGCGCGCTTGACGTTTTCACCGCTGCGCGCTTTATTCAGCTCGCTCTTCGCCAGCCGCATCGCCTCCACGATGTCCGTCGCGCCGAGATAGGCGTGGTTGTCGTTCAGCGCCTGTTGATAGGCTGCCTGCGATTCACGGCTGTGAATCTCCTGTAATGGGAAAATCACTTTGGCGTCGGTGCCAAACATGACAACGGCAAGTTGGTGCTGCGCGCCGGATTGGTCGGTGGCCAGCCATTGCGCCAGCAGATTGGCCGCCACGATGCGCCAGCCGGGGTTCTTCACCGTGCCATCTGGGTTGAAGAGTTGCGGATCGTTGCGCTCCCACATCGAGCCGGATTCATCAATGACCAGCACAATGTCCAGATTGGTGATGCCCGGCAGCGCAACTTGCGCCAACGCCGGCCCGTGGGCGGCCCATACCGTCCCAACCATCAACCCCAGCCCGCACAGCAGGCGCACGGCATACGCGAGGAGGCCTCGGAGCAGCCGAAGTGTTCCGGTCTTAGGGGACAAATTCTGATTCAGCATCACTTTTTGGGCTTGCGTTGGTATTGTAATCGGCATACAACAGATAGAGATAAGCCCGCCTTCGGGCAGTCCATCGGCTCTCCTTCTACGATACTCGGAATGTCGATTGCCCGATCTCAATCAGATCGCCGGCCTGAAGTGGCATCGGCTGGCGGGCCAGTTTCTTTCCGTTCACCCGCGTGCCGTTGGTGCTGTTCAAATCCTTGATCATCAATGCGCCGTTGTCCACATACATTAAGGCGTGAGCATCGGAGATACGGTGATCGATGTCGCCGGTAATCACTACCGGCATCTCGCGCCGGCTGATTACGACGAACGCGGCCGGCATCACATACGATTTGCCCGCCAGGCTGCGGCCGGCTTGTGCTGAAGACACGGTGAGCGTTCCGCCTTCGATGGCGAGTGTGAGCGCCCCGATTTGGATCGAACGATCTGCCGGCAGTTCTACAAATCCGCGTGCGTCCTCAAGCCGATGTTGACCGATGCGTGCGCCGGCGCGGCTGTTTAAGTCCTTTATGCGAATGGGCCGATCAGATGAATCAATCGCGAGGTGCGGCGCCGACAAGGTGGGTTCTGGAATAGCGATCCAGCATACCGGCCCTCGGCTGATCAGACACTCCGCGCCAACGCTGAAGGCTGTTCCGGCCAGTGCTCCGCTCACGCAGATCAGTTGAAACTCTTTTGTCTTGGAAGCAATCTGCTTGTCTGTCGGCGGCGCTGGAACAGCCAGCGGCGCCGGAACAGTCTCGACTGCTGTGCGGATGGTAGGGGCGGGGGATGCCAAAGGCTCAGCAGATTGGGCGCTGCCGGTCTGTCCAGGTTGATTCAACTTAGCAGCAGCCGCGAGTTGAACCGACGATGGATCGGTCGGCTTGCGCCGCTGCACATCGCGCCAAGTCAGCCAAGCGGCGATGCCGGCTGATGCAACCAGCATGGCGATAAAGAGGATCAACACATTCGGCATGGCCTCAGTTGTCCGTTCACAGGCGCAGCGCCTGAATAGGAATCAATAATCCACTATAAAGCGACATTCGGCCTGACCGAAAGTCAACACGTCGTTGTGACGAATCTCTGCCTCGCGCACGCGCCGTTGATTGACACATGTGCCAAAGGCGTCGTTGTGGGCATGGAGATAGAAACGACCGTGATAGTGCTCGATGCTGGCATGGTTTGCCGAAACCGAACGGTGATCGAGCGATACGTCCAAATCGGGCGACTCGCGGCCGATCCGGTTGAGCTTGCGCAACGAGAGCGGATACTCTCTGCCGCTGCGGACTTCGACCAGTCGGGCGCGTTTTGGCTCGGCCGGATGTTCCATTTCTAGGTCGCATTTGGGACACCGCGCCCGCGTCAGGTCGAGCGCGCCCGCGCAGGTCGGGCACTTGGCCGGCGCCGGCCTGGGCACTGCCGGAACGGCTTCGCCGAACGAGCCGATGGCAATCGGCGCGCTCAGCGCCAGGCTGAAGGCCAGCAAGACGGCTGCTGAACTGCCGGCCGTCGCGACAATCATCAGAGTGGAGGACGACATGCCCCCGGCCGGGATGTACATGACGATGGCCGCTGCGAATGCGGCCAGACATGCGCCGACGGCTACGTTCAACGCGATGCTGATCAGGCGTGCCCAGCTCCGCAGCGTCACCAGTCCAAAGCCCACAACCATCATGTAAATCCCACTGACCACGCCGGCCAGTACTGCCGCCAACGATGGCATGAACATCGGTTGTAATACAGCGCCAACTTGCGGCACGTCGCCAAAAGCCAATTGGCGTAGTCGGTCTGGAGCAACCGCTAAGAGTCCTGACGCAAGAACGAGTAGGGCGCCAGCGAAAACCCACATCGCGCCCATGGTGCGGTGAATGAATTGCAGAATGATCGTGCTCATAGATTTTACCGGCCAGGCGCAGTTGGGGCGACGGTTGGCGTTTCCGTCGGTGTGGGCGATGGTGTTTGGGTTGGAGTGAGTTGTGGCCCGTCTAACCGTGCAATCGCCAGTCCATCAATCGCAACCTCGTAGCGCGGCGGCAGCGCATTCTCCACATCCAGTCGCACGCTCAGGATGCCGGCGCGCTTGAGTTCGTAGCCGCCGATGCTCACCCACTGTCCATAAGCTGCTTGATGGTTCACCTCAGCAGTTCCGGCAAATGGTGTGAGCACCTGACCGTCGAGGCGCACCTCGTATGGGACGGTGATGGCGATAAAGGGGCGCACCAACGGATCGGGGGGACGGTAGGGCCGGTAGATGAACAGTTCATAGAACCCCGGCTCTAACGGCCGGTCCATTGACCAAACGATATTAGCCGTGACGCCGGCGCGGATGGTGACAAAACCGGAGCCGTAATCGGCCGGGTCGAGGTAATCCAGGCGCGTCCATGTCAGGCGGCCGGCTTCGCTATCGAAGGGCGGGTCAAGCGTCAGGCCGGGACTGCTATCGTCGATCCAGTAGTCAGCGCGCCGGCCGTCGGGCAACAAGCGCAATCGGCGAGGAATGAAACTGAACATGGTGGCCGGCGTTTCGGTGGGCAGAGGAACCGGTGTGTCGGTTGGGGACAGCGTCGGGGTGCTCGGCATCGGCAAAGCGGTTCCCCGCAACATATTTGCCACACCGCGCGCCAGAGCTGCCGGTGTGGGAGCCATTTGCGCTGCGCGCCAGTCCAAAATGATCGGCAAGCCTACGCTGCCTGCCGTCAGTGCCCCACACGCTGCACCCACCAGAAGCAGCAAGACGGTTAACGCGGCGCCTACGCGCCAAGATAGGCCGCGCCCGACGGCTTGGCGTTTGCCAACACCGGCGCCGGCAGCACTGCCGGCCGGCTGAAGCCGAAACGAACGTGGGCCGCCGGGCAGAGCTTGTCTGGGGCGTCCGGCTGTGGCCCGTTCGGAGGCGGCCCGTCCGGAACCGGCGCGCAAGTTGACGCGCGTTTCATCGGCGGTCGTTCCAGAAGCGGTCGGCGAGCTTTCGGCCTCGTCATCGCTTGTTGTAAAGGAAGAACTGCTGGAACGGCCGACCGCCGGTCGCTCGTTGGGGCGGTACGGTTTAAGCTGTTTGAGCAAGCCGTCATACGTCGGGCGCTTGCTCGGCTCTTTGGCCAGCATGTGCTCGATGGCGCGTCGCACGTCGGCCGGCGCGCCGGCTGGGCCAAGTGCATCCAAGTCTGGCTTGGACTCGAGATGCAGGCGCATCATCGTTTCGAGCGAATCCGAGGCGAACGGCGGGCGACCGGTTAGCATTTCATAGAACACGCACCCCAAGGCATAGATATCACTGTGCTGATCAGGTTGTTGACCGCGCCACACCTCCGGCGCGACGTAGGCTGCTGTGCCGGCCAGCAACCCCTCCTTGGTCAGACGGGACGCTCCTGCTTCGCGGGCAATGCCGAAGTCGAGCAACTTCACCGTCCCATCTGGCAGCAAACGAATATTCTCCGGTTTGATATCCCGGTGAACTAAACCGACCGCAGCGGCCGCACGCAGCGCGTCCGCGATTTGTCCGACGATATCGGCTGCCTCAGAGAACGGCAACTTGCCTTGCCGGCTCAACACAGTGCTCAGATCGTTGCCGGCTAAATAGTCCATCACTAGGTAGTGGCGCCCTTCAAACCGGCCGGATGCGCGTAAGCCGACGATGTTCGGGTGGCTGGGCAATTTGCGTAATGCCTGAGCCTCGCGCTCGAAACGGGCCACTGCCGTTGGGTCACGCCCAGCTTTCTCGGACAATACTTTGACGGCTACCGGCTCGTTGAGTTGGGTGTCCAAGGCGAGATAGACCGTGGCGAAACCGCCGCTGCCGATCTCTTCAAGCAGCCTGAAGCGTCCGAGTGTCTTGCCGACCATGCTCATCGTGTCACAATCCGGCCATTTGCGCCCGGCAATACGTGCCTCACCATGAAACAGCGGGCTTGAAATCGCCCGGAATGGCCCCAACGGCCAGCCACCGGATAGAGATACGCATGGGCAAACGGCTTGGAACCGGCTGCATTGGCGTCAGCGTCATCAGGATCGTCAAGCGGGAGCGCAGGCGCAAATCGGGCTGCGAGGGTAGGCCAAATGCGCCGATTGTCCACGTGTTGCTCTGACCATCATCCGCCGGCCCGGCCTCAGCAAGCGCTTCGATCTTGACCTGTTCTTGACGGTTGAAGTTGACCTGTGGCGCCAGCTCGATGCGCACAGTCGATTTAGGCCGGCTCAAATCGAGATTGGTCTCAAAATGCGTCGGCTCGATCACGGTGGCATTAGTGCGAAAAGTCAACGTGATGGCTGCTGGTGCGTTTGACGCCAGTTGTGTCGTGATCACCTCCAGTTGCGTGAATGCCGTCAGCGGCGGTTGCGGTTCAACAGAGATGGACAACACAAGCGGCTGAACGGCTACCGACCCTTGAACCGAGGTCGATCCGGCTTCACCCACCGATGTCGTGATAGAAGGCGCCGGCGCCGGAGTCGGGTCGGTGGTGGTGCGTCGCGCGCCGAAGGCAAACACGATTGCTTCGGCCAGTAACACAACGATCAGCACACTGATCGGGATCAGCTCGCGCCAACCGATCAACGGTTCTGGCTGTGCCGGTGATGGCGCTGCGGTCAAACGGTCGTTCGTGCGTTCGGTCTGACTGTCGGAAGCAGGCGACCCATCTGAGGGCGGCGGTTCAGTCGGTAAGTTGTCGGCCGTATCGCTGTCATCGGGCATAAGGGGCGCCGGCGCAGCAGGCCTGTGCACGCGGCCATTATCAACAGCGGCTGGCTTTTCCAGACGCATTTGCCCCGACACGGTTTCTCCTGTTTCCTCTTCCTCTAACGCGGCCTGTTCGATGCGCTGAACATGTGCTACCACAGCCGTAGCATTGTCGAACCCGCCGACGGCGTTAGCCGCCTCGATGAGCAGCTCGGCGGCGCTTTGAGGCTCTGTGCGATGGGTTTGCAAGATGTAGCGGATTTGAATTTCCGGCACGTAGCCGCACACGCCATCCGTGCACAAAAGCACTACATCGTCCGTATGCAAAGCGATTGGGCCAGCGATGTCGGCTTGCACGCCACCTTTCATCCCCAGTGCGCGGGTGACGATCCCGCGTAGCTCACTGTCGCGCGCCTCGGTCTCGGTAATCAATCCTTGACGGATTTGTTCGTTGACAAGTGAATGATCGCGCGTGAGAGGAGTCAAGGTCTGATCGCGCAGCAAGTAGGCGCGGCTGTCGCCAACGTGCGCGACAAACAACTGGTCGTCTCGGATGACGGCGCACACGAGGGTTGTGCCCATGATATCCACACCCAGATCGTGCGCGCGCCGGCAAACGGCTTCGTTGGCAACCGCTATGCTCTGCTGTAACACGGCAGCCACATCTTCTGCGTCGCTGGCGGCGAAGTGCTCGACGATGCTTTCGACAGCGACCTGACTGGCTACCTCGCCGGCCAGATGCCCACCCATGCCATCTGCCACAACAAACAACCAGCCCTGTTTGGAGGGTAGGCCGGAGGGCGCAAGGGGCGTGTAGGACAAGAGACTGTCTTGATTCTGATCACGCTCTCTGCCGATGTCGGTCTGGCTGCCAAAAGCTACAACAGCAACAGGACGAGTCGTCATGGTCGCATGAATGAATGTACAGGTGAGACATCCCGCCGGCAGGGCGCAGCCGGCGCGGATCATCCGTCTGGGACGCGCCGGATGGTGAGCGTGCGGCCCTCGATGGTCAATACATCGCCATCCTTAAGGCGACTGGGCTGGCCCTTGCGCAGTGGCTTGCCGTTCAACAAGGTGCCGTTTTCACTGGTATCGGTCACCGTCCACGTTGTGTCATCCAGAAAGATACGGGCGTGTTTACGCGAAACGAATCGATCGGGGTCGGGTAATGGCACGGCCGGCGATGGCTCGTCTTTAGACGGTCGTCCGATCCAATTTGTGCCGGCCAGCAAATCGAACGTTTCTGTCCGCCCCTCGTACACGACTTCGATGGTGGCGAGGTACTTTGGTCGGCGCAACGGGCTGATGCGCGTTTCATCACGGCCGGTCTGATGTGCATCCTCTGCGCTGGGGGGGTGCGACGCCTCGGGTCGGTCAGGCTCTGTATGAAACTCATCCGCCGCACCGGAGATAGAGTTTCCACTGCTGTTCGTTTGGCTTGATGCAGCCTTCTCATCGTTCACCGTAGACCGTGCTGCCTCATTGTCAATCAACTCGGTTGGATACCGATTGCGGCGACGTGGGCCGGCAGAAGGGGGAGTCGCGCGGGCTGCATTGTCTGGTGGAGGATGCGCCGCGCCGGCGCCGTTCGCTTCTCGGCCCACGTTTGTGGCGTCAAGCAATTCGGTTTTTGAACGTTTGTCAGTGCCGGTTGAGCGGCGTAAGCCTGCGCGACGCAAGAGCGAGACAAACCCTCTAGCGGCTTGATCGGAGGGCAATTCGGCTGCCTCGCTCTCTTGAACGGAGGGGGCGCGGCCTTCTTCCAGCGCCCGAAGGTAGCTGCGCCGGGTGATGGGGTTGGCCAACACGCGATAGGCTGTTTCAATTGCCCGCAGTCGAGCCGGGTCATTGGCGTGCAAGGCGCGCAGCCGGCGATACGCATCGCTGATTTGTGCATCCGTCGCGGTGCGCGGCAATCGCAACACATCGAAGTACGTGCTTCCCATCGCCTATACGGGTGGATTATAAAGCGACGTGCTACCAGTTCGTGTATGATCCGTCACGCCGGCGCAGGTGGGGTGGCTCCCAGAACTTCAGTGTGTGCTGGTGCGCCAGCGCTTCGTTGAACTCTACGCCCAACCCTGGGCCATCCGGCACACGGAACCGATTGCCTTCCAGCTTGAGCTGCACAGGGAACCATTCTGAATCGTCGAAGCCGAGATTTTCAGTAGGCGACACGCGCACCTCCATCCACGCGAAGTTGGCGACGGCTGCTGCCAGGTGGACGGTGGCTGCCGTGCAAACCGGCCCCAATGGGTTGTGCGGCATCAAATCGATGTAATGCGCTTCGGCCCAGCCGGCTACCTTCATCGCCTCGGTGAAACCCCCTACGTTGCAGATGTCGATGCGGGCAAAATTGGTGATGCCGCGCTCGATATACGGCAGGAATTGCCACTTGCTGGAGAACTCCTCGCCGATGGCGAGCGGTACATCGGTCATTGTGCGCAAGACCTCATACGCTTCGGGCGTCTCGTCACGGATGGGTTCCTCCAGAAAGTCCAGCGTGCCGGACGGCATGCGCTGGCAGAACGAGGCCGCTTCGGCCACGCTCAGCCGATGGTGGTAATCGATGCCCAGCACCGGCTCTGGTCCGACCGCCTCGCGCAGCTTGGTCAGCCATTTGGCCGTCAAGCCGATCGACTCGCGCGGCTCGAACACGTTTGGGTCATCGCCGGCCGGGTGGCCGGGCACGGTGCGGATCACATTCCAGCCGTGTGCAAGCAGCAACTTCACATCCTCGATCAATTGTGGCCCCATCGGCGCGCCGGTGGTGGCAAAGCAAGGCACCCAGTCGCGTTGCTTGCCGCCCAACAGTTGGTACACCGGCACGCCCAGCGCTTTGCCGGCGATGTCGTACAACGCGATGTCGATAGCGGAGATCGCTGCTACTAGCACGCGCCCGCCTTCAAAGTACTGACTGCGGTACATTTCCTGCCACAGCGCCCCGCGCTGCATCGCATCCCGCCCGATCAAAAACTCGCGGTAGTGCCGGATTGCGCCTTGCACGGCCAGCTCGCGGCCCGACAACCCCGACTCGCCCCAGCCGTACAGCCCCTCGTCCGTCTCGACCTTGACGATGCACTGATTGCGACTGCCGACCCAGACGGGGTATACCTTGATGTCCGTAATCTTCATCGTGGATAATCCCTCCTGATGCCGTCCATGATACTCGTGATTCTGATCGGCCTGTCGGCCATCCTAGCCATTATGGCCGAGTATCGTCGCGCGCGCTGGGCGGTGTATATCTTTAAACCGCTGACGACCTTTCTGATTGTCCTTATCGGGGCGCTGGCGATTCCGTCGGATCGCTGGTATCAGGCATTGATCGTTGCCGGCTTGCTCTTCTCCTTAATCGGCGATGTCTTTCTGATGCTGCCCGGCAATCGCTTTGTCGCGGGGCTGATCAGCTTCCTATTCGGGCATCTGTGTTATATCGGCGCGTTTGTCTGGGGAGATGGGCCGCGCGTGTCCGGGTGGCTGCTGCCTGGCTTGATCTATTTTGCCGTGTTGATGTATTTCTTGTGGCCCCATGCCGGCGCCTTGAAAGTGCCGGTGCTCATCTACGGTGTGGTGATCACGGTGATGCTGTGGCAAGCTGTTGAACGCGCGGCAGCGCTGCCGACCTTTTCATCAGGGTCGGCCGCAATGGGCGCCGCCCTGTTTGTGCTGTCGGATTCGGCGCTGGCCTGGAATCGTTTTGTGCGCCCGTTCCGTGCTGCTCAGGCGCTGGTGCTTGGCACGTACTGGGCCGGCCAATCGCTGATTGCGCTGTCGGTGAACTCGTGATTCGTCTTGCACGGTGAGTCTTTGCCTATGGCTGGTGTGTCACGTCCAACCCATATCGTGCATCGGGTGAGCATCCTCATCATCCTCTTGCTGCTGAGCGCTTGTCGCATAGCCACGCCGGCCCCCACCACTCCGCCTCCGCCTGACAAAACCTACACCGTCGATCAACTCCGCTTCCGCAACCCGGCCTTCGGTTTCCGATTTCGACACCTGGATGCCTGTGCGCGCCAGTTCGCGGAAGAAAAGGGGCTAGATTACTTGCCCTACTACCGCGCCGGCAGCGGCGTCCCCTACTCATCGTTGATGGCTTCCTGGTGCCGCAAGGATACTCTGGGTTGGTGCATAACGATCGGCAGCGCGCCCGGCGAGCAGGAGGCGCGTCGCGTGGAGGTATCGGCGCTTTTGCCCAGCCGCCAACTCGACCAGGGCGCGCCGGCCGATATTTTCAGCATTGCCTTCAAGGCCTTGTATGTGCCGGCCAACGCTGGATGGGTTGCTGAACTGGACATGGCCACCGGCGAGACGCCCGGCGACGCCTGCGTGCGGCTGACCTACTTTGAGGCCGGCGCCGCAGCGCCCAGCCGCGTGATTGGGCTGTTGTGTCATGCGACCTACACCCTGCCCGATCGGCGTGGCGGGTTCGCAATTCACGGACAACTGGATGAACTGGCCAGATTAAACGGCGGCCACCGCTTGGCGCGTCTGCTTGAAACGCCTGAGTCGTTGCGTGAGCTGGGCATCCGCCAATATCAGTCCTTGCTGGCAGCAGGAGAGGCTGTTCTCGAAAAGAGCGATTTGGCAGGGTGTGAAGAAATGCCGGTTACGCCGCAGGCTGGCACAGGTGATCAGCGGGTCGCGCCGGTGCCCACGGCTCTGCCTTGCACCCCGCGTCCGCTCGGTCCGCAGGAACGAAACGCGGAGCTGGAACGCCTGCGGGCCTATGTGAACGAGCGGATTGCCTGGCTGCAAGCCGACTATGCGGCCATGTATGCTGCGCTCGAAGAAGCGTTTCCATTTGCCGCGTGCTGGCTGAGCGAGTAGCTGAGCGACTGGCTGAGCGACTGGCTGAGCGAGTAGCTGAGCGAGTAATCGGCGTGCGCGCCCTACACCTCTACACCACCATCCGGCCCATTTCGTAGGCCGGCGCGTCGCCCACATCAAAGTAGTGCCACCACAAGCGCACCGTTTCCTCGTCGGAGCCGTACCAGCGCCCCCATGCCGGCGAGTGGCCGACTCCCTCCAGTTGTAGGTGCGGCGCACCCTCTAACCGGCACACCGAGTCCGGCACCACGCCGTCCCCCCACTGCGCGCCGTCGCCACAGATAAACTCGTAACTGCGGTAGGCGATGCGCTGTTCGGGCAGGCCGATACGCTTGCCTTCCACGCGCCGGCCGCACACCGTCAAATATTGCACCTGCGGGGCGTAATATGCGCCTGGAAAGGCGCGATCGAGCCAGGCTGCTTGGCGCAAGCCACGGTGTCGCGGGTGCTCCACGCCGCGCAGCGGACTGCCCAGAGCAATGAACCGCGCTACCCGGCGATGTCCACCGTAAGCCGGATGATGATTGCCGGCCAGCCGGTCGGCCAGGTAGCCCCGTGCGATCACGCCGCCCGCGCTGTGGCCGACGAGAATCACCTTCTGCGCGCCGGTTGTCTCCAGGGCATGTTGTACCGCGCGGTGTGCCCGATGCACCAGCAACCAATAGCCGGTAAGACTGCCCAACAACCATGTCGAGCGCGTGATGGCCGCGATAAAGACGCGCCGGCCCGCTACATTCGCCAACACGCGCGCAAACTGGCGATAGTGCTTCCAATGCGACCCAAAGCCGCCGATCAACACGATCGGTTCAGTTATCGGATTGCGGATTGAACGATTGACGATTTCCATCCTCCCGTCCTCTCACACTCTCACGCTCTCATGCTCCCATCCTGATCACTTCCACCCCGACAAATTTACGCAACACTTCTGGCACCACGACGCTGCCATCGGCTTGCTGATAATTCTCGATCACCGCGATCATGGTGCGTGGCAAGGCCAAGCCGCTGCCGTTCAGTGTGTGTACAAACTCGGCTTTAGCGCCCTTCTCGCGGCGGAACTTGATGTTGGCGCGACGAGCCTGAAAGTCGCCAGCGTTGCTGACCGAGCTAACCTCCAGCCATTCGTTGCAACCCGGCGCCCACACTTCCAGGTCGTAGGTCATGCGCATCCCGAAGCCCAGGTCACCGGTGCAGAGTAGCTTTACGCGATAAGTCAGCCCCAACCCTTGCAGCACGGCTTCTGCGTCGGCCAGCATCTTGTGATGCTCTTCGTCGCTGTGTTCTGGCAAACAGTATTTGTACATTTCCACTTTGTCGAACTGATGGCCGCGTTTGATGCCCCGCACGTCCTTGCCGGCGCTCATCTTCTCGCGGCGGAAGCACGGCGTGTAGGCGCAATACCAAAGCGGCAATTGCTCCGCATCTAAAATTTCATCGCCGTGTAAATTCGTCAGCGGCACTTCGGCGGTCGGCACCATCCAAAAGTCTTCTTCGGCGTCGTGGTACAAGTTGTCGCGGAACTTGGGCAACTGGCCAGCGGCGAACAGCGTTTGCGACTTGACCATGAACGGCAGATACACTTCGCGATAGCCGCGCGCGTGATGCAAGTCGAGCATGTAGGCGATGAGTGCGCGTTGCAGACGAGCGCCATAGCCGTTGAGCACGTAGAAGCGGCTGCCGGCCAGCTTGGCGCCTCGTTCGAAATCGATGATGCCGAGCGCCGGCCCCAAGTCCCAGTGCGCCTTCGGCTCGAAATCGAACGTGCGCGGCTGGCCCACTGTGCGCAGGATCACGTTGTGTTCCTCATCCGGTCCAACCGGAACACGCGGGTCGGGGATGTTCGGCAGTTTGGCCGTCAGCTCGTCCAGTTGTGCCTCGATCTTTTTTAACTCCGACTCCAACATGTCGATCTGATCGCCTACAGCGCGCATCTCGGTGATCCTAGCCTCGCGCGTGGCGGGGTCTTTCATACGACCGATCTCTTTGCTGACCGCGTTGCGCGTGGCGCGCAATTGCTCAGAGTGTTTGAGAATGTCTCGCCGTTGTGCATCCAATGCGATGATTTCATCCAGCGCCTCGGTTGGCTCGCCGCGATAAGCCAGGCTCTGTCGGACGATCTCCGGTTGAGTACGAATCAGATTGATGTCGAGCATGATGGTCTCCGCGTGTTCAAGCTGTGCATCCAAGCATAATCGAAACTACGTGAGAGAAGAGGCCGATGAGGGTGCGAGCGCTTCTACAATCGCGCGTGTCAGCGCCTGGTCATCCTGCACGGTGCGCAAGTCCAGCATCACGCGCTCGTTTTGAATACGGGCAATCACCGGCGTGGGCGCGCGGCGCAGGCGCTTGGCCAGTGCGTCCGGTGCGTTGCCGGACAGCGCAATCAACCAGGTGGGCAACGTCTCGCCGGGCAAGCTGCCGCCGCCAACCGTTGATTGGCCGGCGATCAACTCGGCCCGCACGCCGTGCGCATCCAACACACCTGCCAGGTCGGCCATCACACGCCGAGCGCGTGTCGCAATTTCGGCAGCAGGCAAGGCAATCATGCGCAAAACTGGCACTTCGCGCACGGCCTCGCCGCGCGCATAGTGCAGCAATGTGGCGCCCAAGCCGGCCAGCGTCAATTTGTCGGCGCGCAGTGCGCGCGCCAGCGGGTGGCGGCGACACTTTTCGATGGATGCGCGCCGGCCGGCCAGAATGCCGGCCTGCGGTCCGCCCAGCAATTTGTCGCCGCTGAAGGTGACGATGGCTGCGCCGGCGCGCACGCTATCCTGGGGCATCGGCTCACGGCTCAGGCCGAATTGACTCATATCAATCAGCGCGCCACTGCCGACATCGTCCAACACTGGGATGAGCGCATTGCTCATCCCTTCGCCGGCCTGTTCGGACAACTTCCGGGTCAGGGTGACCAGCTCGCCGACTTCGACCTGTTCGGTGAAGCCGACCATCTTAAAGTTGGAAGCGTGCACGCGCAGCACGGCGCCGACCGGCAAACGATCACCGCCGGCAGAGCGGCGACGCTCTAGAATGGCCTGTTCGTAATCTGCCAGGCGCGTGCGATTGGTCGTGCCCACTTCGAGCAACTGGGCGCCACTTTGCCGCAGAATATCGGGGATGCGAAACCCGCCGCCGATCTCGACGAGCTGGCCGCGCGAGATCACCACCGCCGTGCCGTGCGCAATCGCGCTGAGCATGAGCAGCGTTGCGCCGGCGCAGTTGTTGACGACTAATGCAGCTTCTGCGCCGGTCAGCTCACAGACCAGTTGCTCCACCGCTTCGCCGCGCCGGCCACGTGTCCCTTGCTCTAGGTCAAACTCCAGCATGCTGTAGCCGGCAGCGACTTCGTCCATCGCTTGAATGGCGGCACGGCTCAGCACGGCCCGACCGAGGTTGGTATGTACGATCACGCCGGTGGCGTTGATCACTGGCAGCAACTGTGCACGCGCGTGCGACTCGAGATACGCGCGTGCTGTCGCCAGCAGTTCCGTATCGTCGGGCAAGCCGGCGCCGGCGCGAATCATCGCGCGCGCCTCCTGGAGCGCATGTCGTAGGGCTGTTACCACGCGCCGATGGCCTTCCAGCGTTACCCAGTCGCCGGCATCGCGCATGGCGTGGCGCAGCAATTCATCCACACTGGGCAGCCGGCGGAGCAGTTCGTTGCAACTGGCGCCGGTGTTGTGTTTGATCATGTGCGAGAGATTATAGATGGCACTGTCACACGGTGCTGTGGTAAAAGCCCTGCGCTACAATGATCTGGTGACGTGCGCCAGACTATTGGCCTTAATGCGCCGGCAGCGCCGCCGAGAATCCTGGATCAGGGTGCTGTCGTTCGTTGCGCTGGCGTGGTGCATCGCTTCGTGCGCTGACACCCCTGCTTCGCCCACTCCCTCTACTGCTCCTGTTGTCGTCACGCCGACCGCTTTACCTCCCGCAGTGGGGACGGCGCTGGCTTTTGTGGATGCGCTGAACACGCTGAACTATCAAGCGATGTATGACTTCCTGGAGGAGTCATCGCGTTCCGGCCTTGATCCGGCGATGCTGGAGCAAAACTTTGTCACCGAACGCGCTACCGCAACAGCGCTCACCGTCACCTACCAACTGCGCGGCGGCATCTTGACTGAAGGCAACACTGCTGCGGCATTGTTGGTCAGCGCCTGGGACACCACACTCGTGGATCGCTTTCACGTCACTGCCACGATGAAGTTGAAGTTCGACGGTCAACGGTGGGTTGTGGTGTGGTCGCGCGATTTGATTCTGCCGGGGCTGTCTGCCGGCACGTTGCTGATGCAACGTGAGATGCCCCCGCGCGGCTTGATCTATGCCGGCGATGGCACAGAACTTGCTGTGCAACAAGAGCGTTTGGTGCTGGGCGTGCGACGCGGCCTGATTCGAGATGCGGACGAGGAAAAGGCCATGCTCGAACTCCTCGGTGAGATCACCGGCCGGCCGCCGGAACAGATTCAGGCGCGCTATGCACGCGTGCCGGCAGATTGGTTTGTGCCGATTGCCGAGCTGGAGGAGGATGCACTGACCCCATACAGCAGCCGGCTGGCTCCCTTCGCAGCCGTAAGCGCCATCTCGAAATGGACACGCAGCTATCCCAACGGTGATCTGGCGCCCCACGTGGTTGGGTACGTGGGAGCGATTTCGCCTGACAAGTTGCCCGCATATCGCGCGCGCGGCTTTGCCGGCGACGAACAAGTTGGCCTGAGTGGTGTCGAAGGCTACATGGATGCGACATTAGCCGGGCAACCAGGCGGCCGGCTCTATCTGTTGCGTGATGATGGCAGCTTTGAACTGATTGCGGAGCGCCCAGTCGAGCGCGGTCTGGATGTAACGCTCACCCTCAGCCCAACCTTACAACGGGCTGTTCAATCGATTTTAGGAGAGCGAACCGGCGCAGCGGTTGTGCTAGATGCGCGCACGAGCGCTGTGCTGGCCATGGTCAGTTACCCAGCGTTTGATAACGCGATCTTCGCCCTGTCGGATCAAATCGAGCAACGTCAACGGCTGCTTGACGATCCGAAACTGCCCTTGCTTAACCGCGCTGTTCAAGGCGCTTACCCGCCCGGCTCGGCGTTCAAAATTGTCGTCATGGCGGCCGGCCTGGCCGAGCGCGTTGTCCGTCCAGAAGATGTGTTCGTCGATCCGGGCTACTGGGACGGTCTGGGCCAGGCGTATCGCAAGACGTGTTGGCTGCAACGCGGGCACGGTCGCATTACGCTGGTCAACGGGTTAAGCGCGTCATGCAATGTGGTGTTCTATGAGATCGGCAAGCGGCTAGATGCGGTTGGACAATCTGTGTTGCCGGCCTACGCCCGCCGCTTTGGATTCGGCGCGTCAACGGGAATTGAACTGGCCGGCGAGTTGGCCGGCATGGTGCCCGATCCGAACTGGAAGCGCGCAACGCGCGGCGAAGTGTGGACCTCCGGCGACACGGTCAACATGTCCATCGGTCAAGGCTTTATCCTGGTCACGCCGCTCCAAGTGGCGCAGATGACCGCCGCTGTGGCCAACAATGGCGAACTGCACCGGCCCTATCTGGTTGCCAGGCTCAGCAGCCCTTTCTCCCACAGCGAGATACAGCCTGAGGTCGTCGGCCAACTTGAACTGGCACCGGCCGTTTTGCAAGCCATTCGCACCGGTATGGAGCGCGTCACCACAGACCCGCGTCTTGGAACAGCCGCGCGGCAGTTTGCCGGCTTTGAGTATTACATCGTTGAAGCGGCCGGCGAACCCCCGCGCATTGTGCCGGCCCGTCGTCTGACGGCCGCCGAGCGCAGTCGGGCGCGGCGTTTGATTGTAGCCGGAAAGAGTGGGACGGCGCAGGCGCCTCAAACTGACGCCAAGCCCTTTGCGTGGTTCACCGCCTATGCGCCCGCCGATGCGCCGCAAGTTGTGGTGACGGTGCTGCTGGAAAACGCCGGCGAAGGCTCAGCGCAGGCCGGCCCTCTGGTGCGACAGATCATGGAAGCGTATTTCGGCTTGCCCCTCTCGACTCCTGTTCCCCCTGCAACGCCATAGCCTCGCGCTCGCGGATTGATGTGTCTAACGTGTAAACGCCTGTGAACGTATGAAGGGACTGGTCATCAAAGCGCACAGCGGCTTCTTCACGCTGCATCGTCTGCCCGATGGCGCGCAGTTTGTGGCGCGCGCAGCCGGCCGGCTGACCAAAGGCAAACACGTTGAAGACGCGCTGGCCGTAGGGGATCGGGTAACGTTCGAGGTCATTCAGAGTGGCGGACCGATTACCGCCCGCATTATCGAGGTGGAACCTCGTGCGCGCACCCTGTCGCGCCACGATCCAATCATCGGCAGCGCGGCGCGTGAAATCCGCCAGGTCATCGTCGCCAATCCCGATTTGGCCGTGTTTGTGTTTGCGTGTGCCGAGCCAGAGTTCACCCCGCGCCTGCTCGACCGCTATTTGGTCGGGGCAGAGGCACAACGCCTGCCGGTGTTGATCTGCGCTAGCAAAATTGATCTGGTCGGTCCGGATCAGGCCAAAGCCTTGTTTGCCGAATACGAGCGTATCGGCTATTGTGTGATCTACACCAGCGCTGTAACCGGTCAGGGTATTGACGAGCTGCGCGCGGCGCTGCACGGCAAACTCAGCGTGCTGACCGGCAAGAGTGGCGTCGGCAAGAGCAGCTTGCTCAATGCATTGAAACCCGGCTTGGGGCTGGCAGTCGGAGAGATCAGCAGCAAATGGCGTAAGGGAAAGCACACTACCGTTGTGCCGGAACTAGTGCGGCTTGATGAGAACAGTTGGATTGCCGACACGCCCGGCTTGCGCGCCTATAGCATCTGGGACGTGACTGCTGAAGAGCTGGACGCTTATTACCGCGAGATTGCCCCCTGGGTCAGTCGGTGCGCCTTCTCAGACTGCACCCACATTCATGAATCGGATTGCGCCGTAAAAGCCGCTGTGGCGCGCGGTGAGATCAGTCAAGCGCGCTACGAATCCTATTGCCGGCTGCGCGAGGAACTCAGCCAACAGCGCCGATGGTGAGAGTGGCCTGTTAGCCGCCGGTCGGTCTGCCCGTGGTCGGAGATGCTCAAGCGGGAATGGTCGTGAACAGCCGTGTGTCAGGTCGGAATGGGCAGCAAGGCGCGATGAGACTGCGACGGGGACAATACGATGCGAATATCGCCGATCAAGCGGGCCTGTGCCATCCGGGCCAGGTTTTCAAGTGTTGGCAGCATGTTCCGTGTTTCGTGGCGCGCGCCGGCATCGGCGATCCATGAAAGCGGCGGCACGTTCAACAGCGGCACGGGAACGGTCATGCTGTGCAAGACCAACGTGCTAGGATGATCGCCCTGAGGTTGAAACTCAAAGCCCCATAGCTGTCCGAACGGCGGCTTGCGAAAGCCGGGGCCGGAAAGCCAGGTGAACCGATAGGGCGGTTCGTAGACTTGTACAAAGGAGCGCGTCGAATAGCGCGCCAAGCCGATCTGTTGGCGCGCGCGAAACTCTGAACCCACGCGGATGGGCGGGGGAGTAACCCACTCCACGCGCATGACCTCGCCGCTGCCGGCCAGCTCTGGATGGCGTGTTACGTCGCTGACAATCGCAAACAGCTTCTGAGCCGGCGCTGTGATCACGCCGCTTACCGTCGCGCTTGCATATTTGACCATGCTCTTCCGCTTGCCTCGTCGCTTGCGCAACTATGCGCTCAATTCCGCGCCGGCTAGTGTCCTTGCGTAGTCTGAGACAGGCCTGAAACCAGGCTTGGCAGTTCGGAGTGCAGGGCCGCCAACCGGCCGGCCAGGCCGGCTTCGCTCGGCTCGACAAAGGTGATATGGCCGAGCTTGCGACCGGGGCGCGGGGCTTTGCCGTATAGATGGACGTGCGCCCCAGAAAGGGCCAGCGCGCGCGAGAGTGGCGGCAGATCACCGATTAAGTTGATCATCGCACAGTAGCCGCGTGGGGCAGCCTTGCCTAAGGGCCATCCCAACACGGCGCGCAGATGATTCTCAAACTGGCTGGTTGTCGCGCCTTCGATCGTCCAGTGGCCTGAATTATGTACGCGGGGCGCCATCTCGTTCGCCAGGAGTTGGGTTCCCAGTTGGAATAGCTCGATTGCCAGCACACCGACATAGTCTAAGTGTTGGAGCAGGCGCCGCGCGTAGTCTTCACAGCGCTGCTGTAGATCGGTGGAAAGCGCCGGCGCAGGGGCCAGTGACACGCGCAAGATGCCATCGCGATGATGATTCTGAACCGGAGGATAGAGGACAATTTCTCCGCCCACGCTGCGCACGGCCAGCACAGACAACTCGCGGTCGAAGGGGACAAATTGCTCTAGGATAAGCGGCGTCCCACCCAGCGCCGCCCAAGCCGGCGCAAGGTCGCTTGGGTTACGCAATAGGCGCTGGCCCTTGCCGTCATAACCGAGCCGGCGCGTCTTCAGCACGGCTGGGTATCCGAGGCGGCGCACTGCCGTCGTCAAATCATCCCATGTGTCTACCGACGCAAAATCAGGAGTGGGAATCCCTAAGCTGCGAAAGCACGTCTTCTCTGCCAGACGATCCTGTGCGGTTTCGAGCGCGTGCGCAGGCGGATAGACCGGCAGGCGCTGGGACAGGAACGCCGCGGCGCGCGCCGGCACGTTCTCGAATTCATACGTTGCTGTGTGCGCGCCGGCAATCAGTCGTTCGAGGCCGGCCAAATCGTCGTATTCCGCTACGACTAGCTCGGCCAGATGACCGGCCGGGGCTTGTGGGGCAGGATCGAGAAAGCGAAAACGCAACCCAAGCGGATAGCCGGCCAACGCCAGCATGCGCCCAAGCTGACCGCCGCCCAATACGGCGATCGTCGGTGATTCGGAATCGAGAGACATCTTCATGCAGAGAAGCGCTCCGCCTGACACGACTCGATGTGCCTAGGGTGCTGGGTTGGGTGTGCGTGGGTCGGGATGATCGAGCACAGACTGGGTTTGGTTGCGGCGATAGGTTTGTAGTGCGTCGCGGATGGCAGGATATTTGCCGGCCAAAATCGCGGCGGCGCACAGTGCCGCGTTGATAGCTCCTGCTCGCCCAATTGCAAACGTCGCCACCGGCACGCCCGCCGGCATTTGCACAATCGATAAGAGCGAGTCCATGCCTCTGAGCGACTTGGATTCGATCGGCACGCCCAAGACCGGCAACCAAGTTTTGGCGGCGGTCATGCCGGGCAAGTGCGCTGCCCCCCCTGCTCCGGCGATGATGACCTCCAAGCCGCGTTCGGCGGCCGCGCCGGCATATTCAAACAGCAAATCAGGTGTGCGATGCGCCGACACCACGCGCACCTCATACGGCACGCCGAGCGTGTCTAAAGTCGATGCCGTATGAGCCATAGTTTCCCAGTCTGACCTCGACCCCATGATCACGCCAACCAAGGGCCGCACAAGTTGAGATGAGCCGTCCATCGGCGGCGAAGTATACAATTTAAGCGTTTCAGCAGGCGCTTTCAGTCACAAGCATGAGCACCCAGAAAGAGACTTCCACCTTGTCCACCGAAACGCGGCGCGCTCGCTCGGATGTGCTGACCGGTGTGCGCAGTGTGTTGCGCCGGCGCACGATTGAGCTGGATGCAATCCGCGACATCTTTCGCGCCATCAACGCTACGGCAGACCTGCGTTCGATTCTCAATACGATCACTCACACCACGGCTCGCGCCATTCGGGCGGACTCGACTTCTATTTACCTGCTTCAGCCCGCAACCAAAAAACTGGTGCTGAAGGCAACGACCGGTCTATATCCTCAAGCAGTCGATCACGCTTCCCTAGAGCTAGGACAAGGGCTGACCGGTTGGGCGGCGCTGCACCGCCAGCCAGTGGCTGTGCGTGATGCCTGGGCTGATCCACGTTTCTATCCGCTTCCGGGAACCCGTGAAAAGCCGTTCAAATCTTTACTGGCCGTGCCGTTGATCAGCCAAGATCGTGTCATCGGTGCGATGAATATTCAAACGCATCAGTTGCGTTCGTGGAGCGAGGGCGATGTCGAATTTGCCGCGCTGATTGCTGACGTGGTGGCCGGCGTGCTGGAGCGCGCTGTGCTGTATGAAGAAACAGAGCGGCGCATGCGTGAGTTGGCTGCTGTGGCCGAGGTCAGCCGGGCCGTCATTGCCCCAAACTACGTAGATGAAACCTTGCGTGTGGTGGCCGAAATGGCCGCGCACGCTCTGGGCGCGCGGCGTTGCTCGTTGCTGTTACTCGATGAGGACGAGCGCGCTTATGTGCCGCGCGCGGTGTTCGATGAAGCCGAAACAAAACCGGAAGAGCTGTCTTGGCCGTTGGAGCATGTCCCGTTGCTGAATGTGGATAGCTTGGAACAAGCGGTGATCGTGAGCGATGCGCGGGCAGAGATGGAGCCGGCATATGCACAATGGGCCGAACGAGCCGGCTTGGTGCGGTTGTTGTGTGTGCCGGTCACCGTGCATGAGCGCACGATCGGGATTATGAACGTCTGGAGTGGCGCAGCCGCCGACTTTTCTGCCCAGCAAATGGAGCTGGCCTCCACACTGGCCAACCAGATCGGCTTGGCAATTGAAAACGCTCATCTGATCGGGAATGCGGCGATTGTGCGCGAGATGAATCACCGCGTCAAAAACAACTTGCAGAATATCGTCATGTTGCTTCAGCTCCAGATGAACGATGAGCGTAAGGTGACGGCCAAGGAGGTATTGCATGAGAGCATCAATCGCATCATGAGTATTGCGGCAGTGCATGACGCCCTGGCCCATGAAGGATTTCGGCTGGTGGACGTGAAAGACGTGATTACGCGCGTTGTGTCCTTGGTGCGCGCCAATATGGTGCGGCCGGATCAGTCTCTGGAGATTGAAGTAAAAGGAGATGCACTCCGCTTATCTTCAAAGGCGGCCACAGCTCTGGCGTTATGTGTAAATGAGCTGGTGCAAAACGCGATCGAACACGCTTTTGTCGATCGCAAGCGCGGCAAGATCACCATTACGCTAAATGACCGAGGCGGCAATTTAGAAGTGGTAGTGAAGGATGATGGGCGCGGCAATGCCGGCGGGGTTTCGCCCTCGCCTAGCCTGGGCCTGCATATTGTCGAAACGCTGGTGACTGACGATCTGCGCGGAAGATTCGAGTGGAAGCGTACAGCAAAGGGTAGTATTGCTTCAATCACTGCCCCGATTCGTTTTACCTGATCTCTTCTGCAACGAGGCGCACTCTTAATTCGCGCTCGACAGGGGAATGACGGGCCAACAAATAAGCCCGCACACCGTACTCGATAGCACGAATAGCAGTTTGTATGTCATCTCCACTGCGGTCAAAAAGTACCACCTGCATCGGCAAAGGACGAATCGCCGTGGAAGGGTTCTGGAGCCAGGATTGATGGGCCAGAACGGCTAGTAAAGATAAAGCATCTGCTTGAACTTCTGCCACAAGGATAGGGAGCTGAGCAAAACGCTCCTGAACGGCAAATACTGCCCCAAGTGCTTCAGCCAAGCCATGTGCAAATGTAATTTGGCAGCCAGACGATTCTAAGCCGCGCACAATTGCCGCATCTGCTCCCTGCCCGTCGACCATATATACAGCCTGTTTACGTGTTGTCCGGTGTGTCATTGTCAAACACCCTTGCGTAGATATACAGCGCAGGCGCCCTGGCCAGCCTGCACAACGCGAAGGATACAGGTCGTAATGCGGCTTGGAATCACCCAAAGTAGGTATATCGAATACTGGTTTTCAATTAGCCTTCCTCTCGAAGACGATTTCTGCTGGCGCATATCTGCAACGCGGTCTCATCGTCACGCAAATAAAAATGGCAAGGCTGCCTAAACATGCCCTGCCATAAAGAGGAATGTGTCGAGATGGATGGCTGTCAGATCATCATGTATCCCGACCCGCGCGTATTCACAATGCGTTCGGCCAGAGGCGGATAGACGGCCAGCTTGCGACGCAAACGCATAATGTGGGGCCGGAGCTGCTCCAAAGCGGTCTTTTCGCTGACGTTCGGATTCTTCAACGCATTCTGCATAAACTCTCGAAGGGTGACCGTCCGGCCTCGGCGTTCAACTAATAGGTTGAAGATACGCCCTTCAATAGGACTAAGATGAATGTATTTTCCAGCGATGCGAATCACGTGAGAGACCGGATCCCAGTCAAAGTCTTCATTGAGTTCTTCAGATGAGGACGAGCCGGCAACTTTTGAGGCGAGCTTGCCGGCGGAGGACGACTCGTGAAGCGCGGCTCTGCTCTCGGCAAAGGCGCGTTCAGCAGTTAACTGGGTTGTGATTTGACGCTCGATCGGGGGTTGACTGACCAACAGATAGGCCTTCACGCCGAACTCAAGTGCCTTGATCGGAGCATAGATATCATTACCGACACGGTCAAGCAACACTGTAGGCGGCATCTGATAACTATATTCGCGCAAAATGGCCAGCAACGGCATGGCACCTGATTGCACCTCGGCTATCAGAAGAGGGGTTTCTTCCGGCGGCAGCGAGTGGATAAATTCTAAGGTTTGGGCAATTGAGTGAGTACGAGTTACTTCACAGCCGGCGCCGTGCAGACCTTGTAAGATGGCTTCATCCGGTCCTTCCCCGTTCGTCATGTAGACAGCAATCTTCTTCTCGGCAGTCTCCTCAGACATGTTCTCAGGACTCCTTAGGCTATCAATGGATTGTCAGGTTGCGAACTAACCAGATAAGTGTTTATGGTCCGAGTTCTGATTTGATCGTAACGCTCTCCTGATAGTTTGTCTGTAGGGAAGGTTTGATTCTTTTAAAGATCAAAACACGTTTCAGTAAAACATGCGGTAGCCCTTACGACATAGCCAATCGGCCATCGCGCAGGCGCAAGACGCGATCGGCTATGCCGATCACTTCTTCGCTATGTGTGACCATAACCAAATTTTTGCCGGCCTGGCGTGTCAGTTGATCGAGCAGGTCGAGCACGCGCTTGCCGGTTTCGGCGTCCAAATTGCCGGTCGGCTCGTCAGCCAACACCACGAGCGGATCATTCGCAAGGGCGCGGGCAATTGCAACCCGTTGCTGCTCACCGCCGCTCAGTCGATCGGGGAAGGTGTTGGCGCGCTCGAGCAACCCGACCGAGGCCAATAGGTCCCGGGCGTGCTGACGAATAGAGGAAGTGCTCAGACGAGCGCCGGCCAGTTCTGCCGGCAGCATAACGTTCTCCTCCACAGTCAAGGTAGGAATTAAGTTAAAGGCTTGAAAGACAAAGCCAAAATGCTGCCGCCTGAACACGGTACGCTGATGGTCGTTCATGCGAGTCAACGATTGACCATCGATCAGCACCTCTCCTGATGTTGGGGTATCCAACCCACCGATCAGATTGAGCAGTGTGCTCTTTCCAGAACCGCTCTTTCCCAGTAGCACGATGAACTCGCCGCAGCCGAATTCGGCGCTGATATGGTCGAGAACGAGGCGCCTGGTGCCGGCCTCTTCGTAATATTTGGTCACTCGATCCAGCGTAATCATGCCGCGACAGTTGCCCATAGCACCAATCAGCCTAGTACCCTTAGATGAGAGCAAAGCGATGAGGGGATGAACAATTCCGCTATCCGCTTACATCGCTGCCTGCCGCATCGGGTACACTTCTTGCGGGGGCAGCACAGGCGATTGCACTGCGGATGAATCCGCGCAACACCTGCACAGCCGAGGCAGGTGGACATCGTCTGCGCTGGCTTCGCCTGAGGCAGCCCCAGTCGCCGGGTGACCCACACAGGGAAATTGCCCCTGTTGGAAGATGCACCCGCCGCAACATGATGCGATGCAGCATATATAATTGAAGAGCAAGTTGGGTGGTTAGCTCAGTTGGTTAGAGCGTTTGTTTTACACACAAGAGGTCGGGGGTTCGAGTCCCTCACCACCCACTTAGCCTCTGACGCCGCTCCCCAGGCGGATGATTTTGGAGCGTTCTTCTTTGACCGATGCCGTAGCATTGCAGCAATCGACGACTGCTTTGGCGTGTCGGACAACGTATCCATAATCGATGCTGCGATGGCCGGTGGCGATAATCACGCAGTCAGCCGCTTTCAGGTTGGCTTCGGTGAGCGGCTGCGACACTAAAGACTTCACTGTGCGATGAAAGACATCACCCCCTACCTGAAAGCGCGGTACATACGGGTCATGGTACGTTACGTGCGCCCCGCGATTCATCAGCAACTCGATGATGCGTTCAGAAGGGGAATTGCGCGCGTCATCGATGTCGCGCTTGAAAGCGACGCCTAGCACCAGCACATGTGCACCGCGTAACGGAACGCCTATATCGCTTAATGCCTCTTCGGTGAGGTCAATCACATGAAACGGCATTGACTGGTTCACTTCCGCTGCCAGCTCGATAAAGCGCGTGTAGAAATCGAACTCGCGTGCCTTCCAGGATAGGTAATAGGGGTCGACGCCGATGCAGTGCCCTCCTACACCCGGACCCGGTGTGAAGGGCATATAGCCAAACGGTTTTGTCTTGGCGGCGTTGATCACTTCCCAGATGTCAATATTCATTCGCTCGCACAGGCGCGCTAGCTCGTTAACCAGCGCAATATTGACCGAGCGGAAGATGTTTTCGAGCAGCTTGGTCATCTCAGCCGCGCGCGGTGAGGAGACCGGCACAATTGGCGCACCCATCACCCCAAGCAATTCGGCGGCGCGCTGAGTCGCCGCTGGCGTCACCCCGCCCACCACTTTAGGGGTGTTGGCCACCGTGAAATCGGTGCGGCCGGGGTCAATCCGTTCCGGCGAGAAGGCCAAATCGAAATCCGCGCCACACTTCAGGCCGCTCTTTTCTAGAATCGGCAAAACGATCTCTTCGGTTGTGCCGGGGTAAGTCGTGCTTTGCAGAATCACCATCTGACCGCGTTGCAGACGCGATTGAATGCCTTCGGTGGCGCTAACGATGAAAGATAGGTCTGGCGCGCGCATCGCGTCATACGGGGTGGGCACGCAGATGAAGATCGCGTCGCGGTCGCGCAAGCGGTCATAGTCGGCCGTTGCTTCAAAGCAACCGGCCTCAACAGCGCCGGCCACTTCTGCTACCGGCACATCGGGGATGTAGCTCGAGCGGCTATTCAGTTGGCTGACTTTGCGGCCATCAAGGTCGATGCCGATCACGTGTCGCCCTCGGCGCGCAAAAGCAATCGCAAGCGGCAGGCCAACGTAACCTAGGCCGATCACTGCGACACGCTGATCTGATCGTCTGGATTGATTTTGAGCTTCCATGGTCCGAACTCCATGTACCAAAGCATGTAAGCAGCTACGCCGGCTACGGCCAGCCCCAAGATGCGCGCCGCTGTTTCATCGGCGATTGAAACCAACAAGGCCACCAGACCGAGAACACAGCACACCAAATAGAGAATTAACACCGCTTCGCGCCGGCTGAAGCCATGCGCAGCAATCCGATGAGACGTATGATCTTTCCCCGGCGTGGTTAGGGGATTCTTGCCGCGCCGCAGCCGAGAAATCACCACCATCGTCATATCGAATATCGGCAACGCCATCACGATCACGGGCACCATCCAGGACACACTTGGCGTCTGAGCGACGAAGCGCAACTTGATTGCCACGCACGCCAGCAGAAAGCCGAGAAACATGCTCCCAGAGTCGCCCATAAACACTGAGGCCGGGTTGAGATTCCAGAATAGAAAACCAATACAAGCGCCCATTAACGCAGCGGATAGGGTGGCCACCAGCACCTGGCCGTTCAGCACGGCCAACACTAAGAAGAAACCGGACATCACTGCACTGATGCCGGCCAGCAACCCGTCCATGTTGTCCAAAAAGTTCATCGCGTTTGAGATGCCGACAATCCAGAGCACGGTCAGTGCGGCGTCCAGCCATTCGATGGACAACATCTGCACACGCACGCCGGCGAACCACACAAACAGCGCTGCCCCCAGTTGCAGCGCCAGTCGCAGATAGGCGCTGAGCGTAAACCGGTCGTCGGCCAGGCCCAAAAATGACATGAAGGCAGCACCGAACAAAATGGCTGCTGTCTGTTGAATCTCTTGTTGGCCCCCGAACAGCCCCACGACGGCCATCACGGCGATGAATATGGCCAGCCCTCCCATGCGCGGCACAGGCGCTGCGTGAATCTTGCGCGCATTCGGCCTGTCCATCACCCCAACGTGCGGAGCCAGCCACTTACTGACCGGCGTCATGGCCAGGGCAATTACCAGTGCGCCCACAAAGAGGATGATGACCGTGTTTAGCATGGCAACGATGATGAGCGAGCACAGCAACGCTTCACGGTGCGGGAGCGCCCAGTTGTGCGATGAACGCTTGTAAGGCAGGCCGTTGATCCTCGGGCGCCAGTTCAATTGCTTTCTCGGCTGCTCGCCGTGCCAGGTCAGGTTGATTGGCGTCTCGGTACAGCAAAGCCAGATTCTTATAGGCGTTCCAATCGCCGGGGTTGAGATCGATCAATGCCTGGGTGGCGCTAATCGCCGAAGCCACATCGCCTAACTGCTGGTCGATGTAAGTTAGCACGTTGTAGGCCTGGGTATTGTTCTGGTTGATGCTGATGGCGTTTGTGAATTCCAGGCGGGCCTCACGCAGTTTAGCGCGGTATGCCTCTTCAGCTTGCCGCTGAGCGGCTTGGGCTTGTTCCAGAGCCTGCGTGTCGGTGGCCGGCACAGTGGCTACGATCTGCGCGGCGACTTGGCGTCGCTGATCCAGTTCCGCTGCCTGGCGCATCAGAAGTTCGCCGCGCAGCAGGTATGTCTGGTCAAACTTGCGGTCGATGCTGAGCGAGCGATCGAACTTCTGCATGGCGGTCTGCATGTCATTAAATGCGTACAAGTACAGCGAGCCCCACTCGTTCCACAAGACGGCGTTGTTTGGACTGAGCGCTGTAGCGGTCTCATACTCTTTGGTGGAATTGAGGTAGCGCTGCTGTCGAATTTCTGGGTCGGTTGCGATGTCGCCCGCCTGTCGCCACATGCGCGCCAGGTTGGCGCTGTGGTCGGTGTTCAAGGGATTGATAATGCGCGCCTCGTTCAGGATGACTTGGGCAGCGATCAGCAAATCTTCCCGGCTCATATTCGCCGAAGGTAAGGTGTTCGGCAAGCGGTTCCAGTTTTGCGGGCTGTCGTCGATTACTTTGCTAAATGAAACGTTGTCTGGCCAGGTGCGCAGCGCTTGTACGTTCTGGGTGGATTTAGCTTTCTCCAATAAAGCGCGGCCCAGCCACAGGTAGTAGAAGTCTTCGTTTGGAGCGAGTGCAATGGCGCGGCGGTAATGCTCGATTGCCATGTCCCAGCCTTGAACGTTTGTCCCCGGCTGTAGGATGGCCGGCCCTTGCTGATCCCATGGCGTGGCTTGCTTGTACACGATGTCGGCGGCGATAGGTTGCAGGTTGCTGGTGCTCATCGTCCACACGCCGAGCGGGAACGCTACCAACAGGACGGCCAATCCGCCCGCACTCATTGGCTCGCGCGGGCGAACCGGCTCTTCCTTGCGCATGACGAGCGCGCCGATCACCATGATTGCGCCGATCAAGATATACAAATAAGAAGGGAAGGCGCCAAGTTGATCGGCGATGGTCAGAATCGTGTCAACCGTGTTTTGGCCGGACGAAATGAAATCAACCAGCCGGCCGGCGATGAACGAACCGAATATCACGCCGATCAAGAGCGACACCGCCAAGCACAACGCTGTTGCTGTCGCCAGCGGCCCGACGTTGTCCTTCTCACGGATCATCAATGTGCCGCTGCGATGCGCGTCGCCGACCAGCAGGAGCGCACCGACGACCCAGGTGAGCAGGAACATGATCAAAATGCCATACGACGGCGCACCGCGTACTTTGGTTAGAGCATCCCAGAATACCTGGATCGGCACCGTTTTGCGGTCAGAATTGGTGATGAAGTCGAAAGCCAAAATGCCCAGCATCAGGCCCAGGAATAGTCCGCTGACCAGCACCGTATGAAACCAAGATGGCAAGCGCAATCCGGTTGATGAGCGGCGCTCCGAGGCAGCCTGTTGGGCGCGAGCAGCCGCTGCGCGCTGTCTGCGCCGGCCTGTTGCAGAAGATGGCACGCCGCCGCTTGGGCGGGGCTTGGATTGGCCACCAATAGAGCCAGCCTGATGGGCAGGGGCGCTCTGAATCGTTTGGCTCTCGCCGGCGGTAGCCGGCCCATTGGCCTGGGTAAGCTCACTTGCCGGCGCATTGGTGCGAGAGTCGTTCAACCACCCCATCCCCACTACAACCATCATCGCTGCAAACGCCCAGAAATGCGTGCGTGTGGAGGCAATCGCGATGCCCAGGTGAATCTCAATGAAGTGCGCCATCACCGCCGAGAGCAACGCAATTACGATGATTTGATCGCGCAGGCTAAGGTTCACGCGCGTCTCAGGGCCGATTTTGCTCAAGACGTTGATCAGGGCGCTGACGATCAGATACAGCAACAGCCCCAGCGCGACGCCAAACGCCACCCCAACCCCCAGAGCGCTGATCCCCACTGCCGCAACAAACCCCAGCACCGAAAGCACACTGCCGCCTACGAGCAAGAG
>JANWVJ010000109.1 GCA_025056895.1 Thermoflexales bacterium | reverse complement strand
TCATCACTGTCTCTCCTTTTGCTCGAAAATTCGCAGCTCCAGCCCGCCGGCGGGCAATCGAGACTGCACCTGGATGGCAAGGCGAAGCCGGCCTAGGGAGGCAGGCTTCAGGTGCTACTACGGTAATCGTCAGGCTGTATGGCTATGCCTTCGAGACAAAGGCGGAGACAGCGCACACTGCCACAGAGCGCAGGATAGCGAGAGGAACGATGAACAGGCGGCTGCCGATTGAAATCATCCATTTCAATCGGCAGCCGGCAACGTGCACAACGAAGCGCCTTTCCACAAACACCACCACTCTGACAACCCAGAACACAAACCCCACCTGTTTCCAGATCAGTATAGCGCAACGCGCATGAGTCATTCTCCGAATTGTGGTCGTAAGATATGCCGTATGCCGGAATTGACCATTCCTGAAGACGGGATGAGCATCACCCGAGACACGATACTAAAACCGGGCGTGTACTACCTGCCGAATGGCCTGCGCATCACAGCCGATCAGGTGACGCTGGATGGAAACGGAGCGCTGATCATCGGCGATTCCGGCGGTGGGCGCGGGGTATCGGTCAACCAGTGCAGTGGGGTGACAATTCGCAACCTGCGCGCCGAGCGTTTCTATCACGGCATTTGGGTGAACGCCGGCGCGAATATCCGCGTGGAGAAGTGTCAGATCACACGCACCCACGAGCTGGCCGGGCCGGATGTATTCCTCGATGTGTGGCTCGATCGCAGCCAGGCTTATGGCGGCGGTATTTTCTTCAGCGGCGTGATCGACAGCTTCATCATCGGCAATGATGTCCAACATCAACAAAACGGCATCCTCTTGTATGGCTGCAACCGGATCGAGGTCACACACAACAACGCTTCCTACAGCAGCGGCTATGGCTTGCTGCTGTACGAATCTTCGGACAATACGATTGAAGACAACACGGCCGACTTCTGTTGCCGCATCTATCACTACCAAGCCGACGGCGAGCGCTATCACAACGGAGCCGACGCCGCCGGCCTGGTCATCATGTGCAACTCGTCACGCAATATCGTCCGCCACAACCGGCTGCGCAGCAGCGGCGACGGCGTCTTCTTGGGCGGCTTCCACAAAGATCAGATCAAAGTGCCGTGTAACGACAACCTGTTCGAACGCAATGACGGCAGCAACAGCCCCAACATCGCCTTCGAGGCCACCTTCTCACAGCGCAACATCTTCCGCAATAACCGCGCCGACAACTGCAACTACGGCTTCTGGCTCGGCTATTCCAGCTACACGCAGGTGGAAGGCAACCGCATTTGCGGCAACCGCATCGCCGGCATCGCCATCGAGCAGGGACATCACAACACCATCAGCGGGAACACGATTGAACACAACGGCGCGGGCGCGCAAGTGTGGGCCGGCGCACGGCCGGCGTTTGCTGAGTGGTTCCCGGAGTGCGTGGAGAGCTATGAAACGGCGTTGATCGGGAACACTTTTCGCCGCAATCAAATCGCCGCCCATGTGTGGTCGGAGCGCGTTGAGCCGGCCTCAGGCGTTCCGCTCGCGCGCTGCCATCATGTCACCTTGCGCGACAACACCATCATGGACAATCGGATCGGCGTGCTGATTGAACGGGCGCGTGAGTGTGTGGTGCAACACAATCGCATTGCCGGCAATGTGGAAGCCGGCGTCAAGCTGGTCGGCGCACGCGATGTGTTGGTGGAAGGGAACACAATGGACGCGCCGGCGTGAGCCGTTCCGATCAGCCAAGAACAAAACACGCTTCCGCAGGTTTGGAACTTGCGAGAGGGTCACAGCCTCAGGTAAAGCGCGTCTCACTCAGAGCGCGCAATCGCTCGGCGGCCTGCTCGGCAGTCAAGTCACGTTGCGGCTGCGCCAGCATCTCATAGCCGACCATGAACTTGCGCACGGTAGCCGAGCGCAACAGGGGCGGATAAAAGTGCAGGTGCATCTGCCACTCGTCATGCGCTTCGCCGTCATACGGCGCCTGATGCACCCCCATCGTGTAGGGGAATGACACCTCGAACAGATTGTCGTAGCGTGTGGTCATGCGCTTGAGGGCGTCGGCCAGCGCGTCGCGCTCGGCCGAGGTCAGCTCTACAATGCGGCGGATATGGCGGCGGGGCAGGATCATCGTTTCGAACGGCCACACTGCCCAGTACGGGACGAGGCAGGTGAAATGGTCATTCTCGAAGATCAGGCGCGTCCCCTCACGGCGCTCGATGGCGAGGTAGTCCAGCAAAAGCGGAGCGCGGTCGCGCGGGGCAGATTGAAGGTTGACGATTGACGCCGGGGAAGCATCAGATGAGGGGGTGCCGGTCAGCCAGGCAAGTTGGGCGCGCTGCTCTTTGGCCGGCTCGGTGGGCAGAGTGCGCGTCGCCCACAGTTGACCGTGAGGATGCGGATTGCTGCATCCCATGATCTCGCCTTTGTTCTCGAAGAGCTGCACATAGGTGATGTCGTCGCGCGCGCCCAGCTCTTCGCACTGCGCGCCCCAGGCATCTACCACCGCGCGAATCTGCGGCAGGTCTAACTCGGCCAGCGTCAGATCATGACGCGGCGAAAAGCAAATCACGCGGCACACGCCGCTCTCCGGCGCGCTGCGCAACAAATGCGCTGCCAGCGATGAAGCCACTTCGGGCGATTTCGATCTGCCGGCTTGTGTGTGCTCTGCGCCGTCTTCGGTCAGCAAGGCCGGAAAGTCGTTGTCAAACACAAACACGCCGGTATAGGGCGGATTGGTGATTCCGACTGCGCGCGTATTGCCGGGGCAGAGGTAACACCGAGGATCGTAAGCGGGCAATCGCTCAACCGGTCGCTTTTCCACAGCGCCCAGCCAGGGGCGCTGTGCGCGTTGAGGAGAGACCAGAATCCATTCATCGGTCAGCGGGTTATAGCGGCGGTGCGGCTTGTCTTGGTCTATGCGGGTCATGATGAATTCGACATCTCAGGTCTGTACGGCTTGATCTGGGAGAGGAGAGCGATCAACACGAGTGTTTAAGGTTGCGGCGGCGCAGCAGCCGGCGCTTGAAAATCCTGGCCCAAGATTACCAGCAGGTCGAGTGCTTGAGTGGTGTCGGGCTGAGTGACGATAGCGGTGACGGGCAAGCCCAGCTCGGCGGCCAGTTGCGCGCTCAGCGCCGGCCGGCCTTTGTAATCGATGATGATTGTGCGCGGATAATCGCCATCGGCGTTGCCGATTTGGGCGCCGGTGAAGCCACGGCTTTCAAGGTGCGCCTTAGCGGAAGCCGCCAGACCGCGCATCGGCGTGCCGTTAAACACCCCGATGCGAGCGGCAGCGCGCTCGGTTTCCGGCAAAGCGTTCGCTGCTTGGGCCGGGGGCGGGTTGTACAACTGCTCGCGCAATTCGCGCAGCCGGTCGCGGATGGGGATCAGCACGCTGGCCCCTTGCGGGGTGGTCCAGGCTTGGACGGCCGTTTCATCGATCACGACGCGCGCAATCTTCTCGGCAGGGATGTCTTTGGCCAGCATCACCAGTTGCGCGATGGAAAGCGGGTCGAGATCAGAACGAATCGAGTCTTGCAAAGTAGCCAGAATCTGCGGCGCATTCGGCAGCACTTTGGTCACTGCATCGGTGCTCAACACGGCATCGCGCAGCGCCATGATGACCTGTTGCTGCCGGCGCATACGCTCAAAGTCGCTGGAGCCGTGACGGGTGCGGGCATATTTCAACGCTGTGGCGCCGTCCATACGGTGCCAGCCGGCGCGGATCACAAACGGATCGTAGCCATAGTGATTGTCGGGAAAAGTCTGATCGTTGATATCTTGACTGACGTAGATATCGACGCCGCCCACCAGGTCAACTAACTTGACCAGCGCATTAAAGTTGACGCGCACAAAGTGATTCACGGGGATGCCGAAGTTGTATTCCACCGTTTGCATTGCAAACTCCGGCCCGCCGCGCGCATGAGCAGTGTTGATGCGGTCTTGGCCGCGATTGGGGAGCGGCACAAACAAGTCGCGCGGGATGCTCATCATGCCGGCTGTGCCGGTCTGCGGGTCAACGCTGAGCAGGATCATCGTATCGGTGCGCGCCGTGTCAGGGTCTTCGTTCGGGCGCTGATCAATGCCCAACAACAAAATGTTGACGCGTTCGGCGCCAGGCCAACGGGCGACTTGATTGAGGGACAGGACAGGCGCTACGGCCGCCGGCTGAGCATCACCGCGCACCGCTTGGTTAATCTGACGTGTGAGATGGTTGAGGACGTTCAGCGCGAGCGCGGCTGCCGCCGGCAGGACAACTAAGGCCAGCCCAACTGCCAAAATAACGATTGTCAATGCGCCGCCTCGACGGCGGCGGGACCCAGATTCAGAAAACTTCATGAACGTGACAGGGTATGGATCAGCCGCTGCCCACGCCGCATCACTCTCGCCGGCGGCTACACCGGCGGCCACGGAATGCTGCGCTGAGAGCGACTGGGCCCGGGAAAAGTTTTGATTTTGAGCAAACCGTCAATTCGGCGGGCAAAAGCAGCTACTTCCGCTTCTGTGAGCAAGTCGCGCAAGACTTTGCCCAACGGTTGGTGCGGCTCGATCTCCTCGCGCAGACGGCGCAGATCGTCCAACAAGTGCTGTGGAATAGGCTGGCCGGCGAAGTCCCAGATCACGGTGCGCAGTTTGTAGTCGGCGTTGAACGTGATGCCGTGATCGATGGCCCATATCCGGCCGTTCTTGTCGAGCAGGCAATGGCCGCTCTTGCGATCGGCGTTGTTGGTGATCAGATCGAACAAGGCAAGGCGCTTGAGCGTCTCGCAATTGGCGGGGTTTTCTCGGAAGGTGAAGAAATGTTGGCTGGGATCGTTCTCGATGAACAACTGCACCGAACCGAACCCGTGTGGGCCGTTGCGCAGCACAGTCGGTGGGATCAATCCCCACCCCAGCGCAGCATCGACCAGGTAGGCAGCCAGTTCGCGCAAACACAGCGTGCCATCGGGGAAATCCCACAAGGGCGCCTCGCCTCGGCGGGGCTTGTACACGGCCAGCAGCTCCTCGTCTTCGCTGGGGCCGCTATCCTCTGGGGTTACTTTCACCAGAAAGGTGTAATTCGAACTCCACGGCAATAGTCCCAGTGACTCCAGCCGGCCGGCGTGTAAGCGTTGTAAGACTTGCTCGGTCGAGAACGATCTCTTTTCACCCATAACCCAACGCACGATTCGGAATGTCAACTCAACCGCACAAGGCGCTTTTGCTGGACCCAACTCGATGCCACTGTTTCAGGCGGTGACCAGTTCATCGGCATGTCCATTGCTGCGCGGGCAAAAGTGGGCTGTGTTCTTGTCGATCGGCCGGCCGCACAACGGACAGATGGGCCGGCCACGCGCCACCACTTCGAGCGCATGGCGAGCCATAGCATCGATCTGAGCGCGTGAGCAGAATAGACGAGCGACTGATGCCTCTTCTTCATCGACATCCGACGGCAGCAGCTCGCGCGCCACAATCACGATGAGATCATTTTCTTCATCGTACCCCAGTCCCAACTGGCCGATGCGAAAATCGGGCGTGAGCGGCTCCTCCAGGGACATGTCCATCTGCAATTGCATGTAGTTGGCGCCTTTGGGGTACTTGACCCTGAGTTCTTCAAGCATCTGTTGAGCCGCTTCAGATAGGGCGCGCACCTGTTCTTTCTCACACAAGAGCGTAACCAGGGAAGCGCCCTTGCGCGCCTGTACATAGAAGGTGCGATTGCCCGGCTCTCCAACCGCATCCGCTGTAATGCGATACACCGGGTTCAGCTCAATCACACGTTTTGGCATAGGAAGATTTTACACCTTGTGTTACTATCCAAGCATCATTCGTCTGCAAAGACCGGTTTTATTTTTAAGAGGGATTTATCCATGTCGCGCTTCGCTTGTGACTCGATCAAGACGACCTTATCGTGCAATCCGTTCCCAGATGCTACGGCGCGCCGACGCTGTATCACTCCCCGACAGGCTTTGACTTTTCTTGCATGCAGCACATCTCTGGACACCCATAGCCGGAGGTGAGCCATGCGCGTCCCGTCCTCGTTGATCCTGTTCCTGCGCACCGCAGGCAGCATTCTCTTTGCGCTTACCGGCTGGTATGTAGCCGACTTGATTCCATACGCCGACTTACCGGAACCGCTGAACAACACCGTGGTTCTACACTTATCGTTGGCGCTCGTGCCGGGCATTCTGGCGTTCTTGTTGTTGCCGGCTCTGTTGGCGCGACCGGTCAACTCGTTCATCGACCAAGTCAGCCGCGCCAGCGGTGTGCAAATCATCGCCGACTTCATGGGATTCGCCACCGGCCTGTTGATCGCCGCGTTGCTGGCTTTTCCGCTCGCGTTGTTGCCCGATCCGTTCCGGCAGGTGTTGCCCCTGCTCTGCGCCGTTATCTTCTCCTATATCGGCGTAGTGGTGATGAACGTGCGCTATCGCGAGTTCTTCGCCATCTTAAACATCCGCATTCCAAGCAACAAACTAGAAGAGTTGGAAGCGCCGGGCGGGAGGGCGATCGCCGGCGGCAAAGACCGCATCCTGCTCGACACCAGCGTGATCATTGACGGGCGGATTGCCGATATCCTGGCCACCGGATTTTTGCGCAGCGCGCTCGTCGTGCCGCGCTTCGTGTTGAACGAAGTCCAGCGTGTGGCCGACTCGCCGGATGCCTTGCGACGGGCGCGCGGGCGGCGCGGGCTGGAAGTGCTCAAGCGCATCCAACGTGAAGCACCGGCGCAGGTCGCGATTGTCGAAGCCGACACCACCGCTGCGCGCGATGTGGATGAGAAGCTCATCTTGTTGGCTAGAGAGTGGCAATGCCCGATCATGACCAACGACTTCAACCTGAATCGTGTCGCCTCGCTGCAAGGGGTGACCGTTCTGAACATCAACGAGCTGGCCAACGCAGTCAAGTCTGTTTTGATACCTGGGGAAACACTGACGATTAAGATCATCCAAGAAGGCAAAGAAGCCGGCCAAGGCGTTGGCTACTTAGACGACGGCACAATGGTAGTGGTCGAAGAGGGCCGCGACCGGCTGAACGAAAATATCACCGTCACAGTGACCAAAGTGTTGCAGACCTCGGCCGGCCGGATGATCTTCGCCAAGCCGCTCGGCGATCGCTTGAGCGCCAACAGTTAGAATACATGCTTGTCAAATCTAAAGCATGCCCGACCTCGAATCAAGGGTCGGTTGCTGACTACTGATGCTGACTACGCACCAATGAGCTTAACCATCTACAACGTTCTCTCACGCGACAAAGAAGTTTTCAAGCCGATCCACGAAAACTACGTGGGCATCTATGTGTGCGGGCCTACGGTATACGACAACTCGCACCTAGGACACGCCAAAACGTATGTATCGTTCGATGTGGTGGTGCGCTGGCTGCGCTACAGCGGTTACAAAGTGCGCTACGTGCAAAACATCACCGACGTCGGGCATTTGTTGGACGACGGCGAAGACCGCATTCTCAAAGGCGCCCGGCGCGAGCGCGTGGAGCCGATGGAGATCGTGGAGCGGTACATGCGCTCGTATTTCGAGGACATGGATGCGCTGGGTGTCACGCGGCCCGACATCTCGCCGCGCGCCAGTGCCCACATCCCGGAACAGATCGAGATGATTCAAGAGCTACTGGCCAAAGGCTACGCCTATGAGGTCAACGGGTCGGTGTACTTCAGCGTAGAACGCTTCACGGAGTACGGCAAACTGAGCGGCCGGCGGGTCGAAGAAATGGAGGCCGGTAAGCGCGTCGCCGTGCGCGATGAAAAGCGCCATCCGATGGATTTCGCCCTGTGGATCAAAGCGCCACCCAACCATTTGCTCCAGTGGCCCTCGCCGTGGGGACGCGGTTATCCCGGCTGGCACATCGAATGCTCGGCCATGAGCACGAAGTATCTCGGCCCCAACTTCGACATCCACGGCGGAGGCGTGGATAACATCTTCCCGCATAACGAATGTGAGATCGCCCAAAGCGAAGCCGCTCACGGCGTACCGTTTGCCAACTATTGGATGTTGACCGGCACGTTGCTTGTGGACGGTGTGAAAATGAGCAAGTCGTTGGGCAACTTCGTCACCATCAAAGATGCGCTGAAGCGCTATAAGCCAGAGGCGTTGCGCCTCTTCATCCTCTCCGGTCTGTATCGCAGCCCGGCCGACTACAGCGCCGCGGCACTCGAAGCCGCCACCAAAGGCGCAGAACGGATCAACATTGCCGCGCAGCGCGTGCGCGACGCCCTGCGGGCAAGCGCGTCCTCAAGCGCGCCCGACGACGAGGCTACTTCAGGCCGGCTGATCGACCTGATCGACCAGTATCGTATGCGCTTTACCAGCGCCATGAATGACGACTTCAACGCGCCGCTGGCCTTGTCCGTCTTGTTTGAGATGGCCAAAGACATCAACACCGCCATCGACGATGGCACGGCATCGCGGATGGTGTTGGAACAAGCGGACGCTGTTTATCGCGAACTGGGCGGCGACGTATTGGGTGTGGTGCCCAGCGCCGGCGCTGCCCCCTCAGATGCCGGCAGCGCCGAACGTGAGCAGAAACTGATCCAAATGCTGATCGAATTGCGGCTGGAGGCGCGCAAGGCCAAAGACTACGCCCGCGCCGACGCCATCCGCAATCGCCTGGCTGAAATCGGCATCATTCTCGAAGACGGTCCCAAGGGAACCACGTATCGGGTGAGAGCGTGAGAGGTTGATGATTGAGCAAACGCTTCAATAGCTCAATCACCCAATCAATCAATAGGTCAATCGCCAAATTACACATCAAGGGAGTGACATGATTATCGAATCCATTCATGCGCGCGAGATTTTGGACTCGCGCGGCAACCCCACCGTGGAGGTGGAAGTGTTCCTGGAAGACGGCGCAGTGGGCCGCGCCAGCGTACCCAGCGGCGCCAGCACCGGCGCGAACGAAGCTTGGGAACTGCGCGACACCGACGCCAAGAATCGCTACAACGGTAAGGGCGTCAAGAAAGCTATCAATCACATCAACACTGAAATCGCAGCCGCGCTGGAAGGCTGGTTGGCGACAGATCAAATCGGCATTGACAAGCTACTCAACCAAATGGACGGCACACCCAACAAGAGCAACTTGGGGGCGAACGCCATCCTGGGAGTGAGCTTGGCAGTGGCCAAAGCTGCTGCTGCCAGCTTGGGCATGCCGCTGTTCCGCTATCTGGGTGGGGTTGATGCACACGTGCTGCCGACCCCCATGATGAACATCCTCAACGGAGGCAAACACGCCGACAGCAGCACCGACCATCAGGAGTTCATGATTTTGCCGATCGGGGCGCCCTCTTTCTCTGAGGCGCTGCGCTGGGGCGTCGAAACGTATCACGCCCTGCACAAGGTGCTGAAGAGCAAAGGCTACAGCACGAACGTCGGCGACGAGGGCGGATTCGCGCCCAGTCTGAAGTCGAACGCCGAAGCGGTTGAAGTGATCCTGACAGCCATCGAGAAGGCCGGCTATAAACCCGGCGAACAAATCGCCATCGGCCTCGACCCGGCTGCCAGTTCTTATTATCAAGACGGCAAATATGTGCTGGCCAAAGAAAACCGCAAACTAAGCGGCGAAGAAATGGTCGAGTACTGGGCCGACTGGGTACGACAATATCCGATCGTCTCACTGGAGGACGGCCTGGCCGAGGATGACTGGGAGCACTGGCAGATGTTGACGGCGCGCCTGGGCGACACAATCCGCATCATCGGCGACGATTTGTTGGTCACCAACGTCCAGTTTATCGAACGCGCCATCCGCGAGAAATCGTGCAACGCGTTGCTGTGCAAGGTCAACCAGATCGGCTCCTTGAGCGAGGCAATCGCTGCCGTGCGCATGAGCCACAAAGCCGGTTGGGCGGTAGCTGTGTCGCACCGCTCCGGCGAAACTGAGGATGCCACGATCAGCGATTTGGTTGTCGCGCTCAATACCGGCTTGATTAAGACCGGCGCGCCGGCGCGCGGCGAGCGCACTGCCAAGTACAACCAGTTGTTGCGCATCGAAGAAGAACTCGGCGAGGCAGCCGTGTATGCCGGCCGTATGGCGCTCAAGAGCTAGTCGATCCGACATCGTTCCTGATACAACATGGGGCAAGCCAGAGAGCTTGCCCCGTTCTTTTCAGCCTGTTCTTGGTCTGCTCTCCACCTATGATCATGTGTGAACGGTAACGTTTCGACGAAAATGTTGTGCGCCCTAAATCAGGCTGGAGGTTGACATGCCAATCTATCGCTTTCGCCATGTTGCCGCCGTCGCCGCGATCGCACTGAGCACTGCCGCGTGTGGCCCTGCGCCCAGTGTTGCACCCACTCTCGCACCATCCCCTACCCCTCACTCAGCCACTTCCCAGACCAGCGCGCCTGTTGGTCAATCCAAGCCTAAGTTCATCGAGTTCTATGCCGACTGGTGAGGAACCTGTCAATCGATGAAGCCTACCGTGCGTAGGCTCGAAGAACCGTGCGTAGGCTCGAAGAA
>JANWVJ010000108.1 GCA_025056895.1 Thermoflexales bacterium | reverse complement strand
ACGCCTGCCGTGACGGTCAATACCCCAACAACTCTACCGCCGACTATCCCTGTGCCAACACTCACTTTGTTGCCTGCCAAGACACCAAGCCCAACGCCAACAGAGAGAGAAATGGCTATGCCTACAGACAAACCCTCAACTGGTGAGACCCGGATACGGGTAATTATTGGTGACACGGTCCTGACTGGGCGGTTGTGGGATAATGCCACAGCACGTGATCTGATTGATCAGCTTCCGCTGACGTTGACCTTCCGTGACTTCAACCGAGTAGAGAAGATCACAACACTGCCTCGCAGGTTGTCAACCGAAGGTATGCCACCAGGTGATGATCCACTGCCTGGTGATATAGGTTATTATGCCCCCTGGAATAACCTTGTGTTTTATTACGGTGATGTTGGCTATTTCAACGGGATTGTTCGTATTGGCCGGTTTGAAGGTAATGTTGAGTTCATCGCAAATCAAACTGGTGATTTCACTGCAATCATTGAGATTGTACGGTAGTTGTCTTTTTTGAGTCTGCTGCGGTTTGGATGTATGCGAGATAAATTTTGAGAAGGAATGGGCGGCCTAACAAGCGTTTGCAGCCGACAGCGCTCCGCTTCGCTGCGCGCTGCGGCTGAAACGCAGACCGTTGGGCATCCAATGCGACACTGCGAGGCAACCATCACGGGCAGCGCACAATTTGCTGTTGCAGTACAGTACCTGGCGAGAACACCCTGAACCAACATCCTTCAACAACCGAGTGCAAACGATGAGAGCCGGCTTCGTCGAACGACACGGCAAACTGAGCGAACTCGATCGCTCTTTCGATGTGACGATAGGCAGAGCGCAAGGGCTGCACGAAGGAAGACGTTGATCAGATCATCTGCTGGTTAACCGGCTACAGATCGATGAACTGGCCAAAGGCAAGGCGATGGATAAGATTCTGCGGCAGTAACCTCCCGGCCCGGCTGGACTGTCCCGTTGCCCGGCGGGACAGTCCAGTGCGATGGGAGAGGAAGGAGGAAGATAGCCCTATGGCTAATCTCTAGAGATGCTTATAGCCAGTGCGCGTTAAGGACAAGTTGACCGGTCGTTAAGCTCGCATTAATTCCCCGACAGCCAGCATCTACCGCTACAATCAGTGCACGATGACGCAGTTCTCACTTCGCCATCTGGCGCGGCCGGCACTCGAACGCCCTGCCGGCATCAAGCCGCCCCTGCTCGTGTTGTTGCACGGCTACGGCAGCAACGAAGAAGACCTGTTCAGCCTGGCGCCGTATCTCGACGAGCGATGGGTGATCGTCAGCGCGCGCGGGCCGATCACGCTGTCGCCCGGCGCATATGCCTGGTTCCGCATTGCGTTCGTTGGCGGCTGGACGGAAACAGCCGGCGCAGGCGCCCCGTTCTCCGTGGACGTGGCCGGCGCTGATGAAAGCTGCCGGCTGTTGATTCAGTTCATTGAAGACGCAGCGCGCGCTTACGACGCCGACCCCCGGCGCGTCTTTCTGCTCGGCTTCAGCCAGGGCGCCAGCATCAGCCTGCGCGCGCTGCTGAGCGCGCCGGACAAAGTGGCCGGCGTAGCCGCTATGAGCGGGTTTCTCCTGCCAACCGAAGACCTCTCTCCGGCGCAACGCACAGCCCTGGCCGGCAAGCCGGTGATGCTGACGCACGGCACAGACGACGACATCGTGCCGATCGCGCTGGGCCGGCAGGCGCGCGAGACCCTCTCTGCATTGCCGCTCGCGCTCGACTGGCGCGAATACCCCATGCGTCACCAGATCACCGATGAAAGCCTGGACGACGTGAGCCAGTGGCTGAGCCGGCAAGTAAGCCGGCGACTGATCAACAACTAAGCAACACGTGATTTGAGGTCACACTGACGCTGTATCGCTCAACTTCTGCGGCCCATCGCATTCACGCAAAAGTCATCTTGGACTATAGTTTCAATGCGCTCAATTTTGCCTACTAGACTTCAGGCCGATTCGCCCGTCAACGCTTGTTGGCACACGTTTGCGATGAATTGTCAATCACAGTCTGGCGATCAGCAGATTATCTGGCCCCAGGTGGGGAGGTACAGACATGAATCCGATGAGCCTGGTTAAGACGACGCTGGCGTGTCTGTGCGCAGTGACGCTCATGATGCTCGGTGTCGAGGTGATCCGCGCCGCCGGCTTTACTGTTGCCAGCACGGCAGACGTGGGCGACAGCAGCCCCGGCGATGGCATCTGCGATGATGGATCAGGGCAGTGCACCCTGCGCGCCGCCATCGAGGAAGCCAATGCGCTAGCAGGAGAAGATACGATCACACTGACTGCCGGCGTTTACCTTTTGTCGCTTGGCCAATTGAACGTTACTTCTGATATGGTGATTCAAGGCGACAACGCCACGGTGGATGCCAATCGACAGAGCCGCGTCTTCAACATCAGCGGTTCAAATTGGGTGACGCTGACCGAATTAACTATTCAACGGGGACGAGAGATCAGTGGAGCCGGCATCTATCACGATGGCGGCCAACTGACCCTTGTCGGCGTGACGGTGACCCTGAATTCGGCCGAATTCAATTTCGCTTCAAATGGAGGCGGAGGGATTCACAACCGAGCCGGTGTTGTTAGGCTGTTTAACACCAGAGTAATCAGCAACAAGTCCTATGAAAATGGTGGAGGCATTTACAACAGCGATCAACTTTTCTGGGATGGCGGACAACTGGCCGGCAATCAGACTGCCGGCGATGACCAGTGCGCCGGCGGAGGGCTATTCAACGCAGGTGGCCCGGTGGCCGAACTGCACAATCTCAGCGTCCTGAATAATCTTGCCAAGCATACAGGTGGCGGCGTGTTTACTGCAGGAGAGTTGACCGTCACAGCCAGCCTATTTGAAGGCAACACTTCAGGTTATTTGCCGGGCATGCCGATTATCGGCGGGGCAGGAATTGGTGTTCAGGGCACAATCAACCCGAGGGCCGTTTTGCGCGATGTGATTGTGCGCCGCAACGATAGCGTTTATGGCGGCGGCGGCGGCATCTGTATCGAACGTTCGGCCTATCTGGAGGCAGACGGGCTTCAACTGTACGATAATAAGACTTTTATGGACGGTGGGGGGATAGGGGTTGATTGCAGGTATTACTCTGGCAGCCTGTTGGTCGCGCGCGGCTTTGTTGAACAGCCTATGCAGACATGGAAGACGGTTCCGCCGGCGCCGCTCGGGCCGTTTGCCGCTTGGCCGCTGAATCCGAACGTGATTCTGACAAATGTCACCATCTACAGCAATACAGCCGGCGGCATCGGCGGAGGAATTCAGAATAACGGCGCGCGCATGGTGATCTTCAACTCCGTTATTCGAGACAACCGGACGATTGCGTGGGTATACGAAACCCACGGCGGTGGGATCGGCTCGGAATCAGGGATAGTCGGGCTAGACGCTGTTCGCATTGAAAACAATTACTCGGTGAGGCATGGCGGCGGTATCTACAATCGCGGCGCCATGCACATTCGCAACGGGACAATCATCAGCGGCAATGCGAGTGGCTAGGCGGATGCCTGGAGCATGATAGGCCCTGAAATGGGTAATGGCGGCGGCCTGTACACCAACTCCTCCGCAGATACTTCTGTCGCCGACACCCTTTTCTTCCGCAACACAGCCGAGGGCAACGGAGGGGGGATCTACGCTGGGGAGCTTTCACTGCAACTGGACGGCGATGTGCGGGTGCTGGAAAACCGCGCCCTTATCGACCCGGATGTACCACCAGCGGCATATGCAACTGGATACGGCGGCGGCATTTTTACTGTTTGGGACTTAACCTTAGGCCCTCTGATGCAGGTGATTGGCAATCAGGCCGAGCTAGACGGCGGCGGGATAATCGGAAGCCGCATATTCATTTTCAACAATCCGTATATCCAGATGAACACCAGCGGACGGGATGGTGGCGGCGTCTTTGGTTCGGTTGTCATCAGCCAGAGCCATCTGCTCAGCAACACGGCTGCCCGCGATGGTGGCGGGGTTTTCATTTCGAGTTTCGGCCTGATCTACAAAAGCACACTGAGCGCTAACCGCGCCGGTGGCTTGGGCGGCGGCATCCTAGCAAGAGAAGCGTATGACTATCTGACGATCTCGAACACGACTGTGAGCAGCAACAGCGCCTATGCGGGAGGCGGCATTGCCATTGACTCCCAAACTAGACGCGCTACGCTGAATAACGTCACGCTGGCATATAACAGCGCCGACAGTGCTGGCGCCAATATCTACGCCCAGGAGATCGTCACTCTCAGCAACACGATCGTTGCCACAAGCAGCACAACGAGCGTGACGAACTGCGAAGGCGGCGGCAACGTGGTGTCGGCCGGCTACAACCTGGAAACGGGCAGCGACTGTGGTCTGACGGCGACTGGCGATCAGCAGAACACCGATCCGCTGCTGGAGCCGCTGGCGCTGAATGCGCCGGGAAACACCTGGACGCATGCTCTGTCGGTCTCGCCGGCAAGCCCGGCTATCGACGCCGGCAACAACGCGACCTGTGAGCCGGATGATCAGCGGTCGGTGGCGCGTCCGGTCGGCCCGGCCTGCGATGTTGGCGCATACGAAGTGGCGTCCCTGTTCGAGCCGGATCTGGTCATCTCGAAGAGCGATGGCGGGGCGGTTGTTCAGCCGGGCCAGACGCTGACGTACACAATTCTGTACACCAATGTCGGCCAGGAGGTAGCCGTGGGTGTTGTGCTTTCGGAGGTGTTGCCGGCTTACATGGAGTTTGTCGGCCCGCTGGGCGCATCGGGCTGGTTCACCGCCGGCGGAGGGGTGTACACCTACTCGCTCGGCAATTTGCCGCCCGGCGCTGCCGGCGCTGTGCAATTCGTTGTCCGGCCGCTCTCCCCGTGGCGCTGGGGCACTGTGACGGTGACCAATAATGCCCTAATCGGGGGCGATCCGGCTGAAGTCAACCTGAGCAATAACAGCGCTGTCGATACCACGCCGGTTCAAGCTTCCTTCGATGTGCAGGTCAGCAAGCGCGATCACGGCCAGACGGCGTTTGCCGGCGGATTGATCACTTACACCATCTCTTACACCAATCAAGGCAACATGGTCGCTGCCGGCGTTGTGCTAACCGAAATCATTCCAACGCAGACGACCTATGTGGGAAGCGGTTGGACTCAGGTGGGCGCGGGAAGCGTGTACACCCTGTGGGTGGGCGACCTGCTGCCGGGTCAGACTGGCCTGGCGACGTTGGTCGTGCAGGTCAGTGATCCGCTGTCGCCTGGCACGACGCTGGTGACCAATACCGTGCAGATCGGCTATGACAGCACATTCGGTTCCGAGGCCGATCCCTCCAACAGCCAGTTCAGCATCAACACCTTGCTGGGAGCGGTTGACCTCGCAGTGCAGATCAGCGATGGCGGTATCTCGGTGACGGCGGGCAGCCTCCTGACGTACACCATTACTTTCTCCAACAACGGTACGCTCACTGCCACCGATGTTCTATTCACTTTCCCTCTGCCTGCGCACACCCAGGCGTCGAGCAACCCGCTGTGGACGCTGATCATGCCCGGCGTGTATCGCTATTCAGCGGGAACGCTGGCTCCTGGCCAGGCTGGAACGGTCACTTTCGTGGTTCAGGTGGATACGCCTCTCCCGAATACAGTTGACTCGATCACAGGCACAGTCTCCATTACCGATGATGGCTTGCACGGCACCGATGCCAATCTCGTCAATAACACAGCAACAGAGGTCACGCCTGTCTTCCGTCCGACGGCTGTCACGCTGGTGTACTTGGTTGCTGGGCCTCATCCGGCCGGCGGGGTGCTGGTGCGCTGGCAGACGGCCCTCGAACAGAACACTTGGGGATTCCATATCTTGCGTAGCCCGACAGCCGCTCTTGCCGACGCAGAGAAGATTACCGCGTCGCTGATTCCGGCTGCCGGCCAGCAGGGCGCCGTCTATGAGTGGCATGACACAAGCGCCTTGCCCGGCCGTTCTTATCACTACTGGTTGCAGGAAGTTGAGCTTAGTGGCGCGTTGCTGGTCTATGGGCCGGCTCGTTTCTCCTCCATCCAACAAGCTTATCTTCCAATTGTCCGGCGCTGACATCCCAAACCTGCTGTCTCGCCACGCATTGGGCTTGCTGGAGAAGCACAACTGGCACCATTCGAGGACTTATGCAACGCCCTACTTTTTTACCCACCGATACGCCGGCCGTGCTGGCAGCGCTACTCATCATGTGCCTGGCTTTGAGTGCGATGCTCTTGACTATCGGCAGTCCTGGTTTGACTGTTCCATCCCAACAGTCCGGCCCTTTGAATCTGACCGACACGGTTGAGCCGCCAACTGAAACACCTACACCGACGCCGACCAACACACCGACACTGACCAACACACCGACGCCAATCCCGACATCAACACCAACATTGCCGGCAACCCCTCCACCGACTGCCACGCCAGGTGTGGCGACGGCAACACCTGTCCCATTGCTGCCCGGCACCGGTGGAGACGCGGGACTGTCCGGCGGGATGTCGTTTGCAATGCTTGTCGTGCTTGCTGTAGGAGTTGCATGGCTGGCCCGCAAGGTGCCTTTTGTGCAGCGAAGATGATTCTCAGGCATTCCCTGGCGGTTGTGATTGGGCTGCTGCCTCTGGTGTTGCCAGCCGCCCCGGTTGCACCCACTGCTGCCCAGACCCGCCAGCCCGACATCCTCATCACAGAGCGGCAGGGGGGCGTGGAGATCATCTGGGGCGCGTCGGCTGCCCGTGAGGAAGCCATGCTGGCCCGCTGGCCGCTGGTCGATCTGACCGCACCCGCCGGCGCGACGCCCCTACGCCTGCCGGCTCGCCTGATCGCGCTCGAGGTCTCCGACGCGGGCTTGCTGCGCCTCGATGTGGACACCGACAGCTCTCTGGCAGACTCCACACAGATCAGCGATGCAGGCATGGACGGCAGTAATGCTGTGTCCGCTTTGCCGGCTTCGCCTCTCTTTGTCCTGCGCGAAGGCCGCCTGCGGGGCACTCGAATCGCCGTGCTCGCACTCACGCCCCTTCATCAGCGTGAAGGCGAAGCATATGTTGCCCGTCGCGTGCGTGGATTTGCGCATGGTGCGCGCCTGTGGACCCCTGGACGCGCTCCCGCCAGCATGTCGGCCCCTTACCGCTCGCTCACTGGTCAGCCATATCTACCCGCAGTCACCCCGGCCAGCACCGGCCCGGCAATCGTGGTCTCTGTCACACAGCCGGGCATGCAGTCTATCTCCGGCGCGTCTGTGGTGGCTGCGTTTGCTTCAGTCGGCGTTTCGATCAGCCAGACTCCCTTGATCTCTTTTCATCTCCGCCTGCGCGGCCAGCCGGTGGCGCTCGAATGGCGAGATGCTGATGGGCAGCCCCTTGATCCTTCTGCTCCGCTGAAACCAAATGATGAAGCGCGCTTCTTTGCCACCCTGCCCGGCGATCGCTGGAATCGCGCCGACCTGTATCGTTTGACGATTGAAAACGCCCCCGGCCTGCACATGGCGCGCCGCTCGGCAGTTCCCGACGCGGCGTCCGTCACCCCGCTGCGCGATGTCGCAGCGCAGGCCGGCCTCTGGCGCGATGATCGACGCTATGACTCACTGCGTCCCGGCCCTGACCAGGATCACTGGTTCTCGGCAGATATGCGCACTGGCCCCGGCCTGCCGCCCGTCACCCTGACTGTGCCTCTGAGCGTCGCTTTGCCACCTGCCGCTGGCTGGCTCTCTCTCACGGTGCGCGGCAGCGCCCTCACGCTCGGCCCCCATCACCTGCGCGCTGCCCTGGCTCAGGCCGAGGCCTCCGCGCAGTGGGCGGGCCATCAGGACTGGTCCATCCAGTTTCAGCTCCCCATCACATCCTCCCCTGCCGCCGCTGCTGTGCAGACGGCTCAAGGCAGTCCCTGGTTGCTCACCCTGTCGCTGTGGCCGGCATCTGCCTCGTCGGGTCTGCTGATCGACCGGCTGGTCTGGGAACAACCGGCCCGTCTGGAGTTCGGTGGGCGCGGCGCGGCGTTTCGGGGTGTGGCCGGCGGGTGGCGCTATCGTTTGCAGCAAATTCCGACCGGCTCATCGGTTGCCCTGTATGATGTGACCGATCCGCTCGCTCCCCAGGTGGTCGATGCGCTTGAGGTTGCGCCCGGCGAGTGGGTGTTTGAGGACGGCCCCCTGTCTCGCGATTATTTCCTCACCGGCCCCGGCGCCCTGCACACGCCCACCCTTTCCGCCCAGCCCCGCCTCGATCTGCATAGCCCCGGCGCGGATGTGGTGTATCTTGCGCCGGCGGCTTGGCTGCGCGAATTGACCCCCGTGCTGGCGCTCCGCCAAAGCCAGGGGTATCAGCCGCTGGCGCTCGCCGTCGAGGATGTCTATGCAGTGTGGAGCGATGGGCATGTCTCGCCCCGCCCCATTCGCGACTTTCTGCGCTATGCTGTGGCGCGCTGGCCGCAGCCTCCCGTTGCTGCTGTGCTGGTTGGCGATGGCAGCGCCGACCCCTTTGACTACACGGCGCGCGGCGCGAACAATGTCAATGTGATTCCACCTTACCTGGCGATGGTAGATCCTTGGCTGGGTGAAACGGCTTGCGAGGCGTGCTATGCGCAACTGGACGGCGATGATCCGCTGTCGGACTGGCTGCCTGACATCATGCTAGGGCGCTGGCCGGTGAAGACTGTCGGCGAGCTGCGTCAGGTTGTCTCGAAGATCGTTCGGTTCGAGTCCGGCCCAGACGCGCTGGCTGCCTCGCCTGGGATTGCGTTCTTTGCCGATAATGCCCGCGAGGCCGATGGGGCGCCCGATCCCGCCGGCGACTTTGCCGCGCTAGCCGATACGCTGGTCGCCTCGGCCCCACTGAGTGTCGGTGTGGCGCGGCTGTACTACGATCCCTATCTGCCTACCGCTGCCGGCGCGCCCTGGCGTGAGTCGGACGCCTCGCGCGCCCATGCCAGGACGCTTGACCTCTTCAACAGTGGGCCGCTGATTGCGACCTACATCGGCCACGCCAGCCAGTGGATGTGGGCGTCTACGCACTGGTCTGCCACCCCGCCGGCCTTGCTATATATCGACGAACCGCTTCGCCTGACCAATCAACGATCTCCGGCAGTGGTCTTGGCGATGACCTGTCTGAGCAGCGCCTTTCACACGCCCTCGGTGCGCGGCAGCACAATCGACGAGCAGTTGTTCCTGGCAGCCGGCGGAGCTGTGGCTGTCTGGGGGCCGGCCGGCCAGGGGGTACTGCACGGCCACGATCAGCTTGCAACCGGCTTCTTTGCGGCCCTGTGGGGCGCTCTCCCGCGCCCGATTCGTATCGGGGAGTTGACCGCCGCCGGTTACGCGCAGCTTTTCGCCGCCGGGGGATGTTGTCTGAGCAGCCTGCGCACGTTTGTGTTGCTCGGAGACCCGCTGACCTCCCCGCGCAGCTTGACCACGCGCCGGCTGGCTTTGACCCTGGCGCGGCGCTGATCTCCGTTTGCTGCCCCAACGAGTCCCGCAGCTCGCGCCGCCGCTTCATGTTCGCCTGCTGGCCCGCACGCTTCGGCCTCTCGTGATGCCCTTCCATGCGCCTTCCCCTTCCTACCGCTCGCCTGACCGCGCGCTGCTTCTCAGTTCTGCTGCTGAATGTGGCCTTTAACTTAGTTTTATAACAATTTTAAAACTGTCTTGAATCAATCTTAAACTTAGTGTTGTATTCTACCCTCCTGGTTTCAGATCAACTTGCCCAAGCCCGGTATTCCAGATACCGCGCTTTCCAGACCAAACCAGGAGTGCCATGTTTCGCAAAGTCAGTATCACCCTACTCGTCATATCGTTGAGTGTCTCGTCTGTCTGGCCGGCCCAGGCGGCGGTCAGACCCTCAATCAACCGCCCGTTAGTCGCACGTGGGCTAGAACGTTTGCCCGCCGCCGCGCAGACCATTTTCCGAGAAACGTTGCTGAATGCGCCGGCGGGCAGCTCCGCCAGCCGTCCTGCCGCGATTGGGGCAGCAAGCGGAGCCGTGCCTACGCCGCTGAGCAAGCCGCTGGTGCTGGCGCGGGTGCAGTCGGCCTACACGCCGAGCGGGCTGGTGAGCGGCACACTGACCATTACCGACCCCGTAGTCAACCGATTGCCGCTGGATGAGCTGAGTGGGGCAGAGATCACGGTGAAGCTGGCCCCGGGCGTGAGCCTGGTGTCTGGGCCGGCTTATCTCACCCTGTCCGACGGCAGCCTGTCGTTCGCAGTTGGGGAGGTCGGGCCGGCGGACGGGGCCTCGGTGGCCATCGTGGTGAGCGCGCCGCCATCACCGAGCAATTTGGACCTGGGTGCGCGTGCCTCGGCCAGCTTTGCCAACCAGCGGGTGAGCGCGCAGACGGCGCCGGCGCGGTTGGTGAGCGATGCGTATGTGTCGTTTCTGGGGCAGCAGCCGGAGTTCATGTTTAACGACGTGGACTTGCTGGAAGTGGCGGGGCTGGTGGAGCAGGATGCGGTGCGGGCGTTTGCGCTGGTGCGGGATGCGACGCGCTGGGAGGCGTATCGGGGCAGCCTGCGGGGGGCGCGCGGGACATGGTGGAGTGAGGCCGGCAATGCGCTGGAT
>JANWVJ010000107.1 GCA_025056895.1 Thermoflexales bacterium | reverse complement strand
CACATCCTGCTCGCCTTTTGTGCAGTTATAGGCCAAGCCGGTAGCGCCCCGCACGACTTCGTTGGCCGGCGCTTTGTGCACACCGCGCGTGTTGTCATTGCGCGCCCAAATGCCGGCTATGTGGCCTGAGGGGGGGACATGAATCGATTGGTTGGTGACCAGGTCCATCACTTCGATCCATGGATAATACAGGGCGGCATAGCTGGAATCGAAGCCGGTCGTCTCCATCCGCCAAGTCTTGACCTGCTGCGGATTCATGCCAGGTGGTGTGTCGAGGATAGCAACACGATCCCCCATGCGCTCGCAGTGGGCGATGATTGCCGTCTGCACAGCTTTGATCATTCCCAAGTCAACCGTCTGGCCCGGCATAGTGGTCATCAAATCAGGCACAACGACCATCGTGATGTCATCAATGGCTTCCAGGGCTTCGAGGCCGGTGCGCTCGGCTGCATCGCCCTGGAAATCAGCGCTGGTGGCCGGCCCAAGCTGGCGTGTGTCAAGGCTGAGCGATTGCTGTTGCTCACGCGGCCACACTTTGGCCAAAGGAGCCGATTCATCTGCGACGAGCACATCGATCAGAGCGGGGCGCTTGTTATTGGCATAGGACACTGCTACACGGCGCGCACCGTTCTCTTCGATTTCGGTCAACGTGACGTTGCGGATCACTTCTTCGATTTTCCACCCGCCATCCCGTCGTTCACGCTCGACAGTGATGTGAAAGAATGCGCCGCCCAGAGTTGCCTCAGCGGATGAAGCAGAGGAGGGTGCTTCAGTAGGTTGGCCCTCGGCGGCAGGCGCCTCTTTGGCAGCACGGCCTTTCTTTTCGACCGGCGGAACGCCCGGAGTTTCGATCTTGACCCGCAAGCGTGTCCCTTCGAAGCCGGCCTGTTTGGCCTGGGCAATCAGGAGCGATTTGCCATCGGCGTTCAACAGGCCGGCGCGCGCTTTCGGAATCGTCTTCACGCTCAGCACATAGCAGCGCGTGCCGCCATTGCTGAAGTAGCCATACACCGCATGTGGCAAATAGGCTCCGCTCACAAACCCGCCGAACTTGTCCACAAACTGCGACCAGTTGGTGACCAGTTGGGGTTTATTGAGCAAGTCACGCGTGACGGTTTCGCCATTGACTCGCTCAACAGCTTGTGCCTTTTCCGTGAACCCAATGAACACCGCCATTGCTGTGCCCACGCCCTCAATAGGCTTTGGGCCACGATCGACTTCTTCAACGTACACTCCCGGGGATAAATACTCTGGCATCTCACACTCCTTAACACCACATGAATTCACCAACTCCACTTCCACAACCCAACCCACATCCATCGCTTGGCGAGGGTGTCATCGAGTCAGGGAGTGAACTACCTGAACCCAACAAAGTAACGCCTATACCAACAGGTCATAGCTGTCGGAAGGAATGGTCAAAGTCTGGCGAGTCGGTTTGCGACCTTCAGCCGTAACCTCAACAGTATAGCGGCCGCGCGGCAACAACCCAATGATGAATTCGCCATTCTCTTGAACAGGCACATCCAGCGCTTTGTCGATCAGACGCATCCGTGGACCTTTGAGCGGCTTACCGGAGCGGGCGCGCACTACGCCGGCAATCCACAGAAAGCGTCCTTCACCATCTACAGCGCTGAGCTGTTGCTCGGTCGGGCGCGCGCTTTGTCCAAAGCGTACTTCTGCTGAGCGCACCGCCGGCGTAGTGATCGGTAAGTACGGGTTTACCGCAAGCGTGAGCATGCAACTGATCGCCGGACGAACTTCGTTATCGAGCACGCTCCACAAATCGGTGAACTTCTCTAGGATAGGGGTAGCCTGGGCCACACTGACAGGAATCGGTGATGGCTGGTCACGTAAGCTATCAGACAGCACCGCATCAGGCAATGTGCCGTGTCGTGCTAGAACCATCACTGCACGGGTCAATAAGCGATGCTCGTCTTCAGGGTCGGTCGCCCAGGCAGTAATCATATAGTACAAATCAAGACGGATCGGCTTGCGACGCTGAACGACGACACCGTTCTCTCCCCGCTCAAGATCGAACGCCGGCGTGGGCTGACGCAATTTGTTGTTTTCGCGAATATCAAAGAGAAAGAGGTTGAGGGTGGGCCGACTCAATCGCGCAGACCATTCCCGCTTCGGCTGATTAAAAGCGATGTCGATTTCACCATTCCGAGCCGGCAATTCTTGAGTGAGTAAGTGCCGCAACGCCTCATCAACTTCATCGATCATCCTCAGAGTACTCCACAAACACAAGATTAAGACCAGCCAACTAACACACCACCAGTCCCTCGCTGTGCCAGGACCTAAGAGTCTAAAACAACGAAGCTGCGTGATAGATCGTACAGGTGTCTATCCTAATTGTCAATGGGGTATAACGCAGAAAAGTGGGTAACTTTTTGGCGGAAGCAGGCACAATGGGGGCATGAAGCGATCAATCATTAGCCGCGCGCAGCATTTTTGACTTTAGCCGGACAAGCCTTCGACGAATTAGAAAGCTGGTATGACGATCATCCCAACGCCACCTTCGCCGAGATCGAAGCCCAGGCCCGCCGAGTGAGACAGACATTGATGGGCCAGGGGCTGGAGATGCTGATCAATCAGCGTCACCATGCGGTGGAAGTCCATCCGCCCTGCTGCCCAACGTGCGGTGCAGCGATGACGGTGAAGGGACGGCGGGGCAAATGGGTGGAAGGTCTGGAAGGCCGTAGCCAGATTGAACGCAACGACTACGTCTGTCCGAACGGGTGCGGCCAGACGGCTTTTCCCCCTCGATCCGGTGCTGGGTCTGCGAGCGGATCGCTGGAGTGGAAGGGGCAGCGCGCGTGGCGGTCGAACTCGGGCTGCAAGCCGCTTCGTTCGCGCGCGCCGCACAGGCCCACGCGCTTGCCGTGGGCGGGACGATGTCGCCGGACAGCGTCCGACGCATCACCGAGGAGGCCGGGGCCTTGTGCACGCCGCGCGTGTTGTCGTTGCGCGCCCAGATGCCAGCAATGTGCTCCGACGGCGGGATGTGCGCCGGCTGGTTTGTCACCGGGTGCATCACCTCGATCCACGGATAGTACATGGCGTCATAGCTTGAGTCGAAGCCGGTCGTCTCCATGCGCCAGGCCTTGACCTGTTGCGGGTTCAGGCCGGGGGGCGTGTCGAGAATCCCCACGCGGTCGCCCAGCCCTGGTGGTCGGGACTAGCTGGCGCGTGTCGATGCTGAGCGACTGCTGCTGTTCGCGCGGCCACACTTTGGCCAGCAGGGCCGCCGCATCGGCCACAGCAGATCGATCAGCGTCGGGCGCTTGTTATTGGCATAGGACACAGCCACGCGCTTCACGCCGTCCTCTTCCACTTCGACCAGCGCGGCGTTGCGAATGATTTCCTCGGTCTTCCACCCGCCGCCGCGCCACTCGCGCCCGACGGTGATGTGGAAGTATGGGTTGGCGCCATCGCCGGCGGATGGCGTCGCCCCTTCAGCCGGCTGGCCCTCAGCCGTTTCCTTCGACGCCCTGGCTTTCTTGTCGGGCGCCGGCGGTCGGGCGCCCTCGAAGCCGGCCTGTCTGGCCTGGGCGATCAACATGGGTTTGCCGTCGCCGTTGAGCAGGCCGGCCTGCGCCTTCGGAATTGTCTTCACGCTCAGTACATAGCAGCGCGTGCCGCCGTTGCTGAAGTAGCCGTACACGGCATGGGACAGATAGGCACCGCTGACAAATCCACCGAACTTATCCGAGAACTGCGACCAGTTGGTGACCAGTTGCGGCTTGTTGAGCAGGCCGCGCGTCAGCGTCTCGCCGTCAACACGCTCCACCGACTGGGCTTTCTCAGTGAAGCCGATGAACACCGCCATCGCTATGCCCACGCCTTCGATAGGCTTCGGGCCGCGATCCACTTCTTCGACATACACACCGGGCGACAAATACTCTGGCATGTCACCCTCCTTGTTGCAGTCAAACACAGTCACAGCGCCATTGGCTTCTCGCCAAGCCCTGAGCGCAAACCTCATTGCTATCGCCGAACGCCGGCCGGCGTCCTGCGATCAAAACACCAGGTCGTAACTCTGGGATGGGATCGTCAAGGATTGGCGCGCCGGCTTGCGGCCCTCGGCCGTGATCTCAACCGTGTAGCGGCCGCGTTGCAGCAGGCCGATCACAAATTGACCGCTGGCCTGCACCGGCCCATCGAGCGCGCGCTCGAGCAGCCGCATTCGGACGCCTTTCAGTGGCTTGCCGGCGCGTAGGGGTTCAGGGCAATGGTCAGCATGCAGCCCAGCGCCGGGCGAACCTCGTTGTCGAGTGCGCTCCACAGGTCGGTCGGCTTCTCCAGCATGTCTGGCTGCGCGACCGTGACCGGGATGGGCGAGGGATGGTCGCGCAAGCGCAAATTGTCGGGCAGCACCGCATCTGGCAGCGTGCCGTGTCACGCCAGGGCCATCACCGCCCGCGCCAGCAGGCGGTGCTCATCCTCCGCGTCAGCCGCCCAGGCGGTAATCATGTAGTAGAGGTCGAGGCGAATCGGCTTGCGGCGTTAAACGACCATGCCGTTGTCGCCACGCTCGATGTCGAAGGCCGGGGTTGATTGGCGCAGCTTGTTGTTTTCGCGGATATCAAAGAGGAACAGATTCAGCGTGGGGCGACTAGCGCAGGCCGACCACTCGCGTTTGGGCTGGTTGAAAGCGATGTCGACCTCGCCGTTTTTGATCGGCAGCTCCCGGGTCAGCAACTGCCGAAGCGCTTCATCGATGAAGTCGATTATGCAATGTCTCACGATGCTGGCGCAACGATCACTGATGCGGCCTCATTTGCGCACAGCGCCACCCTGCCCTCACAGATATCCGCCACACAATACGCCATCACCCGCAATCCGCACGGGGTTTTACCTGATCGGTAAAACCTGTCAATCAGACAATTCTGACAGGTTGAGCAGATTAGCCTGAAAACCGGCCGGATCAGGCATGGCGCCAGTCATAAGCCTGCTGTGCAACTTCTCTCAATTTCGCGTAGAACTTGTTCTCTTTTGGCACATTCCAGGCTGTCATCAGGAACATCATCTGGTTGATGACGGTGTCAAACTCGATCAGGGTATTGTTTGCGCCCTGAGCCGCGAGAGTGATGATCCTGTCGTAGTCGGTCTGGGCCAGGTCCCCTTTTTTCTTGAACGCCTCCGCATAGGAGCGGAGCGTGTTCTTGCCACTGTCGTTAACCGGGTAATCCGTCTTTTCCTCCAGCACGCGGTACTGACCAGGCGACCACTGCTTGCGAGTCTTTTCGAGAATTCGCTTCAGCGCGCGGCACTGCTCGCTGCGCGCGCGGCTGAGGCTGAGGATCTCTTGGTCGGTGGCGGTCTTTTTGAAAGCGAGATGGATGGCAGTGTTGCCGAACTTCTCTTGAACGGCGATGTGCGTCATCTCATGGACCAGCGAGCTGAGCCGCTCGGGGCTGCCCTCGGCCTGCGCCATCTGCATGTCGAGGCGGTACTTCTCGGTGATGCCGCGATCGCGATCCTTCTGGCCGGCCAGCACCGCGCCCGACGCCATGCCCCGCGTCTCCTGGAAGTAAATCTGATTCTTGTTGGCCAACACCTCGTTAAGAATACTGCGCAACAGTGGGTGCGTGGCCGTGTCGGCGGCGATGTTTTCAACGCGACTGAGATCGTCTTTGATAAGATCGCGCATCACCTGATCGCGGATGCCCCGGTCGCTTAGCACGCGCTGCGCTTTGCTGAAGATATCAATGAAGTGAGGTCCGCTGCCCGGGACAGGATGGCCGGCCCGCACGGCCGTCAGGTAGGCGTCCTGAGACTGGAACAGTTTCTTCAGCGCCGCCTTGGCCGTCTCGGCGTCGGTCTCGGCGTCGATGGGGGAGTTGATGTCGGGAATGGCCTCGGCCAGCGGGCGAATGAAACTCAGCTCGGTCTCGACGCTGGCCTTCAGTTTGTCAACCCCCCGGCGGCTTTTGCCGCTATAGGCTTGTGCTTGCTCAGCGATCTCGTCCAGTTTGATATTGCGTTTAAGAATGTCTTCTTCTCCCCAGCCAAGCTTACTGTATTCATCGAGCAACTGGTCGAGCGTGGTGAAATCGGTTTTGCTGCGACTGCGCAGCCAACCAGAGGTCTTCTTCCTGAAGTCGTCGGGACTCATCAGGCGTCGCAGGGACGGGGCTGCCTGCTGCTGCGCCACATGGGTCAGTTCGTGCGCCAGCAGGCGTTGCCCTGCGGAGGAGCGCGGGTTGTACTTTCCCTCGTCCACGTAGATGTCGGCGCCGTGCGTGAACGCCTGCGCGCCGAGTTGCCGGTTGAGGGCATTGGCCTGCGCGCCGGTATGCACGCGCACGCCGCTGAAGTCGGCGCCGAGGCGGTTCTCCATCATGGCGCGCGTGTCGGGAGGCAGCGGCGCGCCGGCGCCCTTGCTGGCGGCCAGCTCGCGCTCGATGTCGGCGCCGGCCTCGCCGCCCTCCGGCCCGACTGCCGGCGTCCGGGGCAACGCCTGGATGCACTGGACCGGCGGGTCTGCGGCAGACACGGGAGCGCCAAACTGAGCGGCGATGCGCTCTGCCTCGCGCTCGTAGGGGTCGTCGGCCGGCCCGACGATGAGTTTGGTCTGGATCAGGCGGTTCACGGCGCGGTTGCCCGCCGTGCGCTGCAATTGCAGCAGGCCGGCGGGGGTCGTCATGTGCGCGCGCGCATTCTGCGCCCCGGCAGGCAACGCAGTCTGCCGGGCGCGCCGCGTCGGCTGTGTCTCGCGCGCAACGCGCGATACGGACGTTGTCGTTTTTGAACTGGGCATACGCTTCTCCATCACAAACCAGCTCCTTCACATACCGGCTTTACCAACACCCACACATCCTCGGCTCAACTGAGCCTGCCGAAATCGCAACTGCTCAGGCTGGCGGTTCAAACCGCGCCTGCACAGGACGAAGTCGGCCTGCGCTGACTCGCCCTCAGCCCGCGAAGGCGGGCTTTGCGGACACAGTCCGCGCTTTCCGTTGCCGCGATTTCAGTCGCCGGGCTGAGCGGTCACCCGGAATCAAACAATCAGGTCCTGCTCGTTGACCAGCCGGCCCATCTTTTGCAGCTCACGGCGCGCGCTGTGCAACACGTGCCGCATCGTCACGCAACCGCCGTCAGCGACGGCCAAATATGCCGCGCCGACAATGATGTTACGAATGTTTCCGCCGGCCAGTTTGAAGCGCCGAGACAAGGTGACAAAATCGACTGAATCATCGCGCGGAATGTTCGGCCCAAATAACGTCTGCCAGATGCGCAGACGATGTGCTTCGTCGGGAAATGGAAAATCGACGGCAAATTGCAGGCGGCGAATGAATGCCTCGTCCAAGTTGGCGCGCAGATTGGTGGCCAGGATCGTCACGCCATTGTATGCTTCCATGCGCTGGAGGAGATAGCTGACCTCAATATTGGCATAGCGATCATGCGCGTCCTTGACTTCAGAACGCTTGCCAAAGATCGCATCGGCCTCGTCGAAGAAGAGAATCGCATTGCTATGTTCGGCTTCAGTGAAAATGCGCTCCAGATTCTTCTCGGTTTCGCCGATGTATTTGTTGACGATGGCAGACAAGTCGATTTTGTACAGATCAAGTCGCAGATCGGCGGCAATAACTTCGGCAGCCATCGTCTTGCCGGCGCCGGGAGGTCCTGCGAACAAGACAGTGATGCCCTCACTGGCGGTCAGTTTGTGTCCAACTCCCCACTCTTGCAACACAACTGGACGGTTGCGCACAGCAGTTGCCAGTTCGCGCAACAGTGCTAGCTGATCTTCGGGCAGAACTAGGTCGTCCCAGGTGTAACGGGGAATGATCTGACGCGCCAGATTCCCTAGGGCAGGACTGCTTTGCGCGCGGGCGGCGTCGAGGAGGGTTACGTTGTCAAGGGGGCAGTCAGATTGAAACGCTTGATTACAAGCCTCGACCACAGCAGCACGAATCTGGCCGGCATTCAAGGGGTAGTAGCCGGCTAGGCGAATGTCATCGATTGGCTCAGCCAGATTGGCCTTCATCCGTTCAACCTCACGTCGCCACAGCCGCCGACGGTGCGCAAAATCGGGGGCATCGCAGCGGAGGGTAATCACGTGGCGCGCCATATGGTGTTGCGCCGGTGTCACAGGCATGTGCCAGCGCAGACTGCCTTCGAGCACTAACCAACTGCGATAGGCTTGCACCATTTCTGCCAGAGCAGACACAAGAGCGACGTCTCCAGCAAATCGCTCCCAATCACGCACCCACAACACAGCTTGCAAAAGACGCGCATCGCGCATCCAAGCGTGTATGACATCTTCTCGGTGATCCTCCGGCGCAAGGCGCACCGTGTCAGCGACCAGCACAGGGCGCTGCAGGCAATGGGCCCAGAAGAGAACAGCCGAGCGGCGGATAGATGGATCATCGCCCCATACCACCAATACAGGCGGCACGTCCGTGAGCGACATCGCCTTGCCGATTAAAGACTGACGTGTATCGGGCGTCAGTAGAGAGTATGCGTCCTCGACCGCTGCAGAGTCTGGCTCGATCACGCTCGCACCAGGAGCAAGTGGTAGGACATCCTCTGAAGCGCCAATAAGCCAGGGCACAAGGATAGGAGCAGGCTGCAAGAGCTGCCCGAGGAGCGTAGATGTCTCTGAGCTGCGTGTGAGCAGGCCAGACCTGAAGAGCGGTGCATTGTCCACGAAGTGAGCCAGCCGGCGCAGCCTTTCAGCGCCCGGCGGGCAGAGTAGATCCAAAATCAGATCAGGGCTGGCTTGCTTGCGGGTGATATCGTCTTGCAGATAGCCGTACAAGTAGGCGAAGCGCCAGTCTAACGCCGGCGCCAGCACGATCAGAAGTGCATCGTACTCAAAGTCATCGAGTCCAAAGGCGGTGCGTAGCTGATCGAGGCGCAAGGGTACGCCGGCGCGTTGGGCTTGTTGCGCAATCTGCCGTGTGCGCCGACGCACTTGTTTCAACAGCTCATCGAAAGCCGATTGTTCCTGGGGAGGCCGATCGGCCTGGTGCAGCCAATCGGTAAAGAGAGGACGCTCTGACAGGGCAACTGCCTTATCGTCAGATAAATATAACCCGCGTAGCGGATCGTCGGGAGAGTGACCGGCCTGCTGCGCAAGATGCACGGCGCGCCGAACCAAGAGGTTGATTCGCACCAGTTCGCTGTTCAGATGGGCAAAGCTGTAGTCCATCTCTACGCCTTCGTCCAAACCACAACACACTCACACCGAATGCTAATTGTAGCATGGTTTCTGATGTGCAACAGGACATCACAACGGCGGCTGCTTTTAGCTCAGTAGAGCGCATTCACGAGGCGCAGTGGAAGCAGGGATGCACAATCACTCGTTCACCTCTAGATCGTGTTTGCACACGCCCAGCAGGCCATCCTAGATTTGCGGAATGCACAGGCCGGCGATATAGTGCCGAGCGCAGCAGAGAGGAAATGATGAGTGTAGATTGACGCCGGGTAGGAATCTACTGGGTCATAGATTCGTTGAACACGCTATTGAGCAAGGAGGTATTTCCGTGAACGCAACTCAGTCAAAAGTCAGGCTTGCTTTGTTGGGGTGCGGCGGCATGATGGGCGCGCACGCCAACCGGTTGAAGTCTCATCCAGATGTGGAGATCGTGGCGCTGTGCGATGTCTCCGAACAGATTGTTCAGGCATTCGCAGCCAAACACCTGGCCGGCACGTCCCACCAGCCGCACGTGTTCACCGAGCCGGCGGCAATGTACACCGCCGCTCAACCCGACGCTGTACTCATCAGCACGCCTCACACGCAGCACTTCGAGCAGGGTATGCAGGCGCTCGCCGCCGGCTGCCATGTATTCATAGAGAAGCCGATGGTCACCAACCTCGATCAGGCCTATCGGCTGGCCGAGGCAGTCCACCACAGCGGCAAAATTTTCGTGATCGGTTACAACACGCCGTGTTCGGCAGAGTTTTACTACCTGCGCGAGTTGATCCGCAATCAGACCTTAGGCCGGCTGGAACTGGTGACCGGCTTTCTCTCTCAAGATTGGATGCGCGGCACCACCGGCACCTGGCGACAAGACCCGGCGCTGTCGGGTGGTGGGCAAGCCTACGACTCCGGCGCGCATCTGTTCAACAGCCTGTGTTGGTCGGTCGAGTCGGATGTCGAAGAAGTGTTCGCCTATGTGGACAACCACGGCGCACCGGTCGATATCAATTCGGTCAGCTCCATTCGGTTTGCCAACGGCGTGCTGGCCAACATTACCGTCAGCGGCAACTGCCCCAGCGCCGGCAGCTTCATGACCTTCATCTTCGACGGCGGACGCGTGGAGATCGACGGCTGGGGCGCCGCGTGGATCAACATCTGGAAAGGCGATCAGAAAGTGAAGTATCCGCCCATCACGCCGGAGATGGGCGCGCCGTCGCCCGACCACAACTTCATTGACGCCATTCTGGGCCGCGCAGAACCGCGCACCAGCGTGATGAACGGCGTGATCCAAAGCCAGTTGATGGAGGCGTTTTACGAGTCACAGCGCACGGGCCGGCCGGCGCGTCCGCCGCGTCGCGCGTAGCGCCAGGGAGATGAAACGATAGGCAACGCTGTGCTCCGAATGTGGGGCA
>JANWVJ010000106.1 GCA_025056895.1 Thermoflexales bacterium | reverse complement strand
TGGATCGGGCGTTGCGTTCGCCGAGGCGTGCTCGACGGCGACACTGCTTCCCCACCCGCCTATCACAACCAATCCCAGACAGATTGCCCCAACAACGATGCGTTGGCCAACACCCATGCGGGCTGATTATAGGCTGAGCGCACGTTGATGATTCACGATTGTGAACGAGTCACAGAGCGGCCAAGCGTTACAATCCGCGCCATGGGTATCGTCTTGCGCACGTGTGTCTCACTTGTGATTTTGATGATTGGGCTGCCAGCCTGCGCAGTCAATCAGCCGCTTACTTCACCGCTGCCGTACCGCGACGACTTCAGTGATCCTCAGTCGGGTTGGCAAACACTGTCTGATGTGTCGGCGGACGTGATGTATGACAACGGTCGCTTGCGCTTCGTGGTGAAGCAAGAAAATCTCACGCAGTGGAGTGTGGCCGGCCGGCAGTTTGCCGACGGTGATTTTGAAGTGGAGGCCCAGGCAACGGCCGGCCCTACGGACAACGGTTTCGGGGTGATCTTCCGCTTCCAAGACCGGAAGAACTTTTACCATTTTGAGATTTCATCAGATGGCTATTGGCGGGCCGGCATCGTCAAAGATGGAAACTGGGAAAACTGGTCCGATTGGACTGCCCATCCGGCCATTCAAACCGGCAATGCCGTCAATCGCATTCGGGTGATCATGCAAGGCGACCGGTTTGTATTCATGGTCAATGACCAGCTTGTGGCGCAGCATCAGGACAGTTCATTTGCCTACGGCGATATCGGCTTGTTTGCGCTCAGCCTAATCGATGCGCCCGGCGTGGACGTGTCATTCGATAATGTGTCGGTGAAGGAAGTAGCCGATAACCAATAGTTCAATCACCGATCTCAAAGCCCAGACAGCAAACAATCACCTTACGCACTTCACTCATGTCCACAGATACTGTTTTCAGCCGCATTGTGCGTGGAGAAGTCCCGGCGCGCATCGTGTATCAAGATGAAGATGTGACGGCGTTCCACGACATCAGCCCAGTTGCGCCGATTCATGTGCTGATCGTGCCGAACAAAGCGCTGCGCACGTTGAACGATGCCGGCCCAGAAGATCAAGCCTTGTTGGGCAAGCTGCTGCTCACGGCGCAACAGTTGGCGCGTGAGATGGGTTTTGCGGAAGCCGGCTATCGCATCGTGATTAACTGCAACGCCCAAGGTGGACAAACGGTTTACCACCTCCACCTTCACTTGCTCAGTGGACGGCGCATGACTTGGCCGCCGGGCTGATTCTCTGCGCACAGTGGTTGCGCTTCATGATTCGTAGCCTATGATTTGTATTTGCTATTCCACTTTTTGACTCTCGACCATGAAAGTTCTGATCACCGGCGGCGCGGGTTTCCTAGGCACCGCCCTGGCAAACACCCTCGCGCGCATGGGCACCTTGGTGCGCGTGATCGACGACCTGAGCAGCGGCAATCCAAGCCGGCTTGACTCGGCAGTGCATTTCACGCGCGGGGATGTAGCCGACGTGCCCAAGTTGTGGTCGATACTACAAGGGGTTGATTGCGTGTACCATCTTGCCGCGCGCGTCTCTGTGCCCGAGTCGGTTTTGTATCCAAGGGAATACAATGAAACGAATGTGGGCGGAACAGTGGCACTCATGCAAGCCATGCGCGACGCCGGCGTGAGACGAGTTGTGCTGGCTTCATCTGGGGCAGTGTACGGTGAACAAGCAGAACAACCGTTACGCGAAACATGCATCCCCAGCCCCGCCTCTCCCTACGCTGTTAGCAAGCTGGCTGCCGAGTACTACACGCACACCATCGGCGCGCTATGGGGCATCGAGACTGTAGCCTTACGCATTTTCAACGCATACGGGCCGGGGCAGATGTTCCGCCCGTCTCATCCGCCGGTCATCCCAGCGATTGTGCGCCAGGCGCTCAGCGGCGGCTCAATCATCGTGCACGGCAGCGGCAAACAAACGCGCGACTTCGTGTATGTCGATGATGTGGTGAGCGCCCTGATCAGCGCTGCCGGCGCGCCTAGCGTGAACCGTCTGACCATCAACGTGGGCAGCGGCACAGAGATCAGCATCAATGGCTTGGTGCAGACGGTGGGGCGCGTGCTGGGCAAATCGCTGAATGTGTTGCACGTGACGGCAGAAAGCGGCGGCGTCTCACGCATGATGGCCGATCTATCGCGCGCCGAAGAGCGTCTGAACTATCGGCCGCGCGTCTCGTTGGAAGACGGGTTACAACGCGTGATCCAGGCTTTCCAGCAAGCAGCCTGACATCGGGGCCATGATTGACACGCGGGAATTAACCAGGCTATCCGGCCAAAAAGCCATCGTGGATCGAGTGTCGATCCAGATCGAAGCCGGCTGCGTGTTTGGCCTGGTCGGGCCGCACGGCGCCGGCAAAACCACCTTCCTGCGGATACTGGCCACGCTGTTGCCTCCTACGCATGGCGATGCTGTGATCGGTGGGGCATCCATCCGACGTCATGCGGATCGCGTGCGCCGTATCACCGGCTACCTGCCGGAGACAGATGGCGTGTACGCTGACATGACGGCAGCAGAATACGTGCGCTTCTTTGCAGCGTGTTACGGCGTGCCGGCTTCAGAACGCAACACATTGGTCGATGATCTGCTGGCGCTGGTCGATTTGGCCCATTGCAAGGACACGCTGGCCGGCAAGCTGTCGCGCGGGATGCGCCGACGGCTCAACCTAGCGCGCACGCTGGTGCATGACCCATCGATCTTGCTGCTGGACAATCCTGCCGCCGGACTCGATCCCCGCGCACGAATTGAGTTGCGTGAGTTGATCCAGGAGCTGCGCAGCATGGGCAAAACCATTGTGCTGACTTCACGCTCCCTGGCCGAAGTGCAGGACCTGTGTACCCATCTGGGCATCATGGCAGATGGGCGCTTGCTCATCACAGGCGAGAGCGCCGACCTGTGCAGCGGTATCGAACCCCATCGCACGATCGCGGTCAAATTCTTCGGCGATGTTGAGAGCGCTGTCCATCACGTGCGCAACAGGCAAGGTGTGATCGAAGCAAAAACTGTTCCCTTGCTTGAAAACCATTCCGCGAACACACTTGATGCCTCAGTGAACATGATGCGCGCGCTCAAAGAGATGCACATCACCTTTGCCGGCGACTATAGCGACGCCAGCGACTTGTTGCGCCACCTGGTGCGTGCCGGCGTGCAAGTCGTCTCGTTCGCCGAAAAGGACGACGAGCTGGAGAAAATCCTAGGCCGCTTTAACCTGTCCACTCAAGCCAAAAGCATCGAGCAATCGAGTGTATGAAAACCCTGAATGAGAACGTCAATCCACTGTTGGTGAAAGAACTGCGCGATGTAATGCGCAATCCACGCGTCTATACCGTGTTCGTTGTGTATCTAGCTTCCATCAGCGCAATAGCATTATTGCTGTACATGGGTCTATCCCTCACGAACCCAACATCGCGAGTAGGCAACTCCAGCCAGGTTGGCACGACGTTGTTTTACGCGCTGGTCGGTGCGCAAGTGATTTTGGTCTGTCTTGTCGCGCCTGCATTCACGATCGGCGCGGTGACTCATGAGCGCCGGCAACACACCCTCGACTTGCTCAAGGCCACCTTGCTCAGCCCGATCCAAATCACCCTAGCGAAATGGATTCCCTCCTTTGGCTTGATCGCACTCTTGATTCTGGCCACCATTCCCTTGACCGGCCTGGTGTTTGTGTTAGGCGGAGTCGAGTTGACTCAATGGGCAGCCGCATTGTGCGTCATCACTTCTTCGGCGTCTCTGTTCACCTCGCTGGGGCTGTTTATATCGAGCCGCAGCCACAGCACATTCGACGCCCTGGTTATCACATACTCGCTCCTGGCCGGCATGGTGATCGGTCTGGCTATCCTGATGCTGACTGCGCCGGCGCTGTCTGCGTCCGGCGGGCGAATGACTGCCGCAGGGTCATCGGCGCTGACTGTGTTGTTTGTTCTTTTGGCCGGCCTAAACCCAATCACTGCCCTGGTCATCACAGAGGCAAATTTCCACCAGAGCAGCAACCTGCTCACGGTAGTGATCGGGCCATCGATGGGGTTTGTCGCGCCGCTCACGTTGCCGGCGCCTTTTCTCACGCTGGCCGTGTGCTACCTGGCAGCGACCATCGTGTTGCTGTGGCTGACAGCGCGGACGATCCGCGTGAGGTAGGCACAGATCACTTGCGCTTGCCAGAACGACTCTTCTCGCGGCGCGGCGTCCCTCCTGACTGCGCCATGGCCGGCAATCCCAACGACATGGGCAAGGCCAACGACTTGGAAACAGGCAGCGTCAAGAACGCATCGCGCACGGCGGCGATCAAGTTAGCGTAGAAGTTGGCCTGGGCAGGACCGTTATAGCCCCTGGCAAAGGCCACAAAGTCACCCTGACGCAACGCAGCCGGCAGCGCCGGATTGGACACGATGAAAGCAAACATGCCGAGCACCTGCCAACGCTCATCGGCGCTAAACGCATCGAACATCGCCTCGACCGTGTCGTAGCCGATGCGTTGATGGTTGAAGCCCATGATCTGCGGCAGTCCCATGCTGATAGAGCGTTTGGCCGCATTAGCATTCAGCGTGGCAGCGACATTAAAAGCGTCCCACTCACTCGACTGGTTTCCGGTGTGTACATCCTGCCATGGGGCATTCGGATTGACGCGGAACTTGTGGCCTTGCCAAGTCACATCAGAGTTGAATGTGAACAGCGCATTGAACGCCGTTGCGTTATTACGACCCCACAAGCTCCAGAACACGTGATTCTCGAAGCGAATGATCATCCGTCCATCTGCGCCGAAGCCGCGCCCACCCGATTCAACGGCGACTACGGCCACGGCTACTGCCGGCTCGATGCCAATGCTGGCTGCTAAAGGCTCCAGCAGGCCGCCATACTGGTTCCAGATGCGGGCTGCGCGGATTTGGTTTTGGTTCAAGCCCGGCGGCACCGTGCGGGGTTGCGCTGGCGTCAGGGGCAGTGCGCGCACCTGATCGGGGGTCAACAAACCGGGCGGCGTCGTCGGCGTAGGCGGTTTGGGTCCGGGCGGGGTATCCACCATCACATCGGTGAATTGCGCAGATACATACGCACGGGCCAACAGCCAATCACCCACCCGTTGAATCAACTCCAGCCGCTGGCCAGCGACTAAATCACCTACATCCGTGGTGTCGCTCAACACAGGCGCCGAGCGCACATTGACGCTGATCGCACCGGGGCGCAATGTGACGAACGAATCGCCGATTGCCTGAGCAAATTGAGTGGACACATACACGCGACCGGCGTGCCAGTCTGCGCCGGCTTCCTCTAACGCCAAGCGCGCGCCTTCAGGCAGAAAGCCAATGCGCGTCGTCGGGTCAATAAAAGGTTGGCTGCGCAGATTAACGCCGCCGGAGCCGGCTTTCGGCGTCACGTATGCATTCGGGTTGCTTGCCATGCTGTCGCCTCCAAGATGGATTACCGGCCTGTCAGCGCGCCGAGCCGGCCCTAGATAGCATACAACAACTGTGCGCCAGACTATCAAACAGGCGAAGCGGTTTATGATGGGCTGCACACACTCTTCAAAACCGGAGCTTTCTCATGAACGAACCTGCGCTTGGAACAAACGTTGTCACTCAGGTCGGCATCGTGGTGCGCGATATCGAAGCAAAGGCCAAAGCCTGGTCTGAGATTCTCGGCCTGCCTATGCCCACCATCCTCATCACCGACGCCTATGACACGGCGCGCACAGAGTATTGTGGCCGGCCCACGCCGGCGCGCGCCAAGCTTGCCTTCTTCAACTTAGGGCAAGTAGCGGTGGAATTGATCGAGCCGATCGATGGGCCAAGCACATGGAAAGACCAGCTCGAGGCGCAAGGCGACAGCATCCATCACATCGCCTTTGTCATCAAAGGGATGGGAGACAAGATCGCCTATTTGACAGACAAAGGCGTGCCCCTCCTTCAACGCGGTGAATACACCGGCGGTCGTTACGCGTACATGGACGGCACAGCTCAACTGGGCGCGATTATTGAGCTGTTGGAGAACGATTGAGGCCGATTCAGCGAGCAGCCGCGTAGTGTTGCTCGGCTTGCAGCAACGTGGCCGGCGATCCCCACCAGTCGGCAGACAGCGTATTGTGTGTCGGGCGCAGGGGCGTGATGGACACGTAGTCCTGTTCAACAGCCCACGCATCGCTCCACAATTCATGGCCGGGCCGCGCAGCAGTGTGTAGGCGCCGGATGAGCATATAGGTAGTCTGATCATCAGGGCGCTCGGCGGCGCGCTCGAAACGACCGGCCGGCAGGAAAGAATGTGTGCTCAGCCCGGTCAGGCGCAGACCGCGCAGGGCGGCTGTATCGCGATTCGGCACATTCACGTTATACAGCAGCGGCGCAGTGTGTTCAGGAGAATTGCAAAGCTGAGCCTCATCGCGCCACATCATGACCACTTGGCGCACAATGTGGCGGGTGGTTTCCCAACACGGTCGGCTGCTTGGCTCGACAGCCAGCGAAAACGCAATCGCCGGCTTTCCCAGAAAGTGCGCCGTCAAGGCAGCGCCTACCGTGCCAGAGTAAAACACGTCGCGCCCCATGTTTGCTCCCTCATTCACACCGCTCACGACTAGATCAATGTGCTCGAAGCCAAACAGGCCGCTGAGGCCAACATGGGCACAGGTTGCCGGCATAGCGTTGACGCCAAACGCCACCACGCCGGCCGGATGATCCGCGCCGTTGCTATACGGAAAGAAGGAGAGAGATTGGCCGGGCGGATAAGCTGCGCCAAAACCACTGCAATTCCCCGACGGCGCGACGACGAGTACACGACCCAGCTCGGCGAGCGCGCTTGCAGCAGCCCACAGCCCTGGCGCCGTCACACCATCGTCATTGGTCAATAGAAAGTTCATCTACGTCCACCTCTGTGCTCTGCGCAGCCACCTCTGGTTGAACCGACACCTGAGCTGCGCCGCATACCGCGCATAGTACAGTGTGTGGCACGACTGTTAATCCGACTTTATCGCCGAGTTAAGTTTTGTAGAGTGCCACCTCTTCGCCACACGCTCCTCACCACGCACACACCATATCGGAGAAGACTGAGAGACGGCCAATACCTTATCGCGCTGCGGTCATTAACCCTCCGTTAACCCCTGCACAACATGGACTTATTGTGTGCAGCATAGGTTCATATTCAAGTCCAGATGCCATTGCACTCGCATCTGGAGGTGGATTGTTGTGGACAGTTGCGACATCAGCATCGTCGTGCCAACGCGCAATGAAGCGAATAATTTGCCCTTCTTTCTGGCTTCCATTCCCGATTCGATTCAGCTCATCATTGTGGACTCGAGCCAGGATAGCACGCCGGCGTTGGCGCGCCGACTGCGGCCAATCAATACTCACATTGTGGAGCGCATGTGCAACATCGCTCAGGCGCGCCAAATCGGCGCAGAGGTGGCGCGAACCCCTTGGCTGTTGTTTACCGACGCCGACATCACCTTCGCCCCGAACTACTTCGAGCGCCTTCAGACAGTGCCGCCGTGTGATGTTGTGTACGGATCAAAACAATCGCAGACGGGCTTTACTAACTACTACCGCTGGTTTACACGCGCCCAGGGCTGGTCGCAGGCGTTAGGCATCCCGGCTGCTTCTGGCTCGAATCTGCTCATTCGGCGTCCGGTGCTCAAGGCTGTTGGAGGGTTCGATCAACAACTGGTCTGCAACGAGGATTCAGAAATCGTCTGGCGCATTCGGCGATACGGCTATCGTGTGCGATTCGATCCTGGTCTGATTGTGTACGAACGAGACCATCGACGGCTGGAACGAGGCGCCCTTGCGAAGACGCTTCATTCAGGAATCCGCTGCGCCCTGCTGTACTTCAATCTGATGCCGTCACGCTGGCGGAGCCGCGACTGGGGGTATTGGTCTGTTGGCCGCCGGCGCAGCCGAGAGGACAACCAGAAAGGGAGTTCGAGCGTATGCAACTGACTGCACAGCACGCGCCGGTTCTTTCTACACCGAAGTCGTGCAATACCATGCCGTGCGATAGGCCACCGACGCAGGTGAAAGGGCGGGCCGACAAGTGGGCCGGGCGCGTCTCGATCATTTTTAGCCCGCCCACAGCCGGCGCCGCCGGCCTGTTGGCTGTCGCAGCGCACATCAATACGCCAGAGGCCTGGGCCTGGTCTCTTGCCGATATCCTCCTGACCGTCATCCTGCCTTTGCTGTTTGTGGTGTGGCTGGTTCAAACCGGTCGCGCATCCGATCTGGACTTGTGCCGGCGGGATCAAAGAAAGTGGCCGTATCGCGTGATGATGTTGAGCAGTGCCGTCAGCATCGGATTGTCATTGGTGTTTGGCGGCCCGCCACTGTTAACGATATTGGTTGGGGCGTTGGCCGTTCAGACGCTGCTTCTGTCACTCATCACCATGGCTTGGAAGATCAGCCTACACACAGCAGCGATTGCAGGCACAGCCGCCGTAGCCTGGTATCTGGCCGGCGCACCGGCTCTTATCCTCGCGCTATTAACACCCGTGGTTGCCTGGGCGCGGGTCAGATTGGGCCGCCACGATGTACCGCAGACGGTGGCCGGCGCGTTGGTAGGCGCGGCCACGTTTACCGCAACATTTGCTCTTTTGCCCGCACTGTGATATGCGCATCGCTCTGATCACCGAAACGTTCTTACCCAAGGTCGATGGCATTGTCAACACACTATGCCATCTTTTGAATCACCTAGCGCGTCGAGGACACACGAGTGTGGTGCTGGCGCCGGCCGGGGGACCGGCACGATACGCCGATACGCAGGTGATCGGATTTCCGACCGTCCCCTTCCCCCTCTACCCAGAGCTGCGTTTGGTGAGACCGATCTTATCCGCCACCGAACACCTAAAACACTTCAAGCCAGATGTGGTGCATGTCATCAATCCAATCTGGCTGGGCGTGGCTGCAACATGGCGGGCGCGCCAACTCGGCCTACCGGTCGTAGCGTCCTATCACACCGATGTGCCGGGCTTTGCGGCGCGCTGGGGATTGCACATCGCTGTCGAGCCGTTGCGTCGCTATCTGCGCTGGATTCACAACCAGGCCGACCTCAACCTATGCCCTTCACGGGCGACACAGCTCGACTTGGAGGCGCATGGCTTTCAGCGCGTCAAGGTTTGGAGCCGGGGTGTCGATGCACAGCGATTTCATCCGCGCCAGCGCAACACCTCCTGGCGCGACCGATTGAGCGGCGGGCATCGCGACGCCCCCTTGTTGTTATTCGCCGGGCGGTTGGCGCCGGAGAAGCGGATTGACTGGCTGCGTGCAGTGCTCGACGCCCTACCCCAGGTCAGGCTGTGTATCGTCGGTGATGGCCCAAGCCGGCCCGCGCTCGAAAAACTTTTTGGCGATGGCCGCACTGTGTTCACGGGCTACTTGCGGGGAGACGATCTGGCACAAGCGTATGCAGCCGCCGACGTATTCGTTTTCCCCGGCGCAAACGAAACATTCGGGAATGTAGTGCTCGAAGCGATGGCTTCCGGCTTGCCGGTCGTAGCAGCGCGTTCGGGAGGTGTATTGGACTTCGTGTCGGATGGCATCTCTGGGCTATTGTTTAACCCGGAGGACAAGCCGGCTTTAGTGGAAACCGTGCGTGCAGTCTTGATGCAGGAAGACCTGGCGCGCCGGCTGGCAGCCGAAGCACGCACCGCAGCGGAAAGCCGAAGCTGGGAAGCAGTCTTAGATGGGTTGCTGGAGGATTACGGCAACGTGATCGCCACAGCCGGCCAAGCCACTCGGCGGATTGCGCCGCTGGCCGGCCAGCCGGTTCGATCAGGATAACAACAAAGCCGCCAAGCGGCGCGCAAATGGGCTGCGCGTCCAGTCACGCAAGGCCAATCCACCTGCTAAGGGAATCAGACCGGCAATCGCCCATTGCCATGCCGATATCGGTGCGGTGTTGAGAAATGCGGGCAACAACGGCACGCCGGCTATTCCAACCACCAATAGCCCCAACCCAAATAAAAAGACGCCTGGGCGCTTGTGGATGCTGCGTGGATTGAAAACCGAGACGCCTAGCGCATCCCACACCAAATGAGCCGAGATGTGCATCGCAGCGATGATAAAGACCGTTCGCGCCGCACGAGCATCGGGCAGGAGCACATAGCTGAGAAAGTAGGGCACAACTGCAGACAGCGCAGCAATGGTGCCGCTCAACAATGCGCGCCACAGCACACCGCGCACAAACGAACGGGTTGGCATCGGGCGAACCAGGTTGAATGCCAAGGCCGCGCAAGGAATGCCGACAATGATGGTTGTCAGCCAGCTCATTTGCCTCGGTTCGATAGGGAATGGCAAACCTGCCAGTGCAGCGAACAAAATCGCCAGCACTGTCGCCGCGTTCTTTGCCATGTAAATGCGACATGCAGCGTACACCCGTTGCGTGATGCGCTGTCCCTCCTCTACAGCGCGCGGCAACGTGGACAAAGCATTGTTCAGCAACACCAGATGGGATACATCCCTTGCAATTTGCGCGCCGTCGTTCATGGCAATGCCGAGCTGCGCTTCTTTAAGCGCCGGCACATCGTTGACGCCGTCCCCCACCATCGCCACATGCTCACCGCGCCGCCGGAGTGAGGCGACGATCGACCGCTTTAACTCGGGTGTGATGCGCGCA
>JANWVJ010000105.1 GCA_025056895.1 Thermoflexales bacterium | reverse complement strand
CTTGCACCACATACCACTCATTCTCCTTCAGCAATCCTACGCTCAACCAGGTCAGCGTGACAGTTTCTACCGCTTCGGTGATGAGCGCGTCTTCAAGCGGCGATATCAGCGCAGGGGCAGAATAGCCGACGCGCGGCGTGGGTGTTTGCGCGATGATCGGTGTCGGGGAAACGGCAGGCGTAGGCGTGGCAAAAGTCAGCGTCAACACTTGACCAATCCGGATCAAGCAGTTGTTGTCTAGGCCATTCTGTTGGATTAATTGACCGACCGTCGTGCGAAATCGCTCGGCAATTTCACTACACGTGTCCCCTTCGCGCACAGTGTACACGATTTGTGGAGGCAACGTGGCCGTCGGTTGCGCCGGCTGTTGAGTGGATTGCATTAGCGCTCGAGGCGTCTCGGTGGGCAGCACAACTTGGGGCGCAGCCTCACCGGCCGGCCCAGGTGTAGGGGTCGGTTGTGGAATCCTTAGCTTATCCCCGATGCGCAAAAAACAGCCGCTGTCAAGATTGTTGTAAGCGATCAACAGCTCCACCGACAGGTTGTACTTCATCGCAATTCCACCGCAGGTATCTCCTGCTTGCACTTCGTATTCGATATCGGGAAGAGGCGTGGGCGTGTCAACGGGTGGAACCGGCGTTGGCGAGGCCGGGACCGGCGTATCGGTTGCTGTTGGGTAGGGTGTCAAAGTCTCTGCAAAAACAACAGTGGGTACAATGGCAACTTGCTGAGTGAGAGAGGGAGCGCTTGCTGCGCCGGCTGCAGGCTGGGATGTTGCAACAAGATCCTCGCCGTTTGAGACTTGTTCTTGGCCATCACCTTGCAACAGCAACACCGCACCGATCACCAGTGCGGAAATGACGGCCAGCACGCCGATCACGCCCCATGGCAGTTGCGACAGGCCAGAACGGCGACGGCGCAACGGGATGACACGCGAAGGAGCAAAAACTGATTCTGTCTTGTCTCGGTCAACCGGCACGCCGGCAGAACGTCCAAGGCTGCTTGGGTCAGCTGCATCGGTCTGTGCTGCGGCAGGCTCCGCAAACAGATGGCCGCAAATCGGACATGCTGTTTCGTGCTGCGCCACCCGCGACTTACACGAGGGGCAGCGACGATACACTTTGCGCGACGCTGAGGAGGAAGAAGTGTCCATGCGCACAGAAGCAGGGTGATTCAGCTTTTAGCGCCATCAAGGCCTAGGGCAGGTGCGTTGGCCTGCAATGCAGCCAGGACGATTGCGATATGCTCGTCAAGTGGGATACCCAACCTCTCAGTTGCGCGTTCGATCTGATCGCGATGCACGCCGGCGGCGAAGGCCTTGTCTTTCCATTTCTTCTTCACTGACGAGACCTGCACATCGGCTATGTTCTTCGACGGACGCACATAGGCTACAGCCGCGATGAATCCGACCAGTTCATCCACTGCGCAGAGCGTTTTCTCCATCATGCTTTCCGGCTTAACGCCGGTTAGCTCTTCAGCGTGCGCCAGGACAGCACGCACGATAATCTCATCCCAGCCTTGGGCGCGCAGAATCGACGCCCCAGTGTTGGGATGGCCGGCACCGTCCAAATTCGGCCAGCGCTGATAGTCGAAATCGTGAATCAGTCCAACCAGGCCCCATAACTCCGGGTCACCGCCAAAGCGCGGGGCATAAGCGCGCATAGCGGTCTCCACCATCAGCATATGACGAACCAGATTCGGATCGGTGGTGTATTCGTTCACCAGCACCCAGCCGTCTTGTCGTGTGTAGGTAGCCATGGTTGAGGGGCAGTCTATCAAACTTTTAGTGAGGTCGTGACATGCATTAAACGGCTGCGCCGATTTATGGGCGGGGCAGCGTATGCACATGCCGGCGCGAACAATGTCCCTAGCTGGCGTCGATTGGCATCTCCTCACCCAACACAGGCAGAGGGCGCGTCACATAAACTTGCACGAAGGCGTTGAGCAGGGCGGGGATTTCGCGCAGCTCGTTCCACCAAACGTGGCGATAGGGGCGACGATCAGCGGCGTAACCGGCTGCTTCGACGCCCAGCGCATTGCAAACCATTAACGCGCGATCTAAGTGGAAGCGCTGGGTCACCAACACGGCGCTCGTGACGCCGAAGATATCGCGGGCGCGATAACACGTCTCATAGGTACTACGTCCGGCGTAGTCCGACACGATGTCCTGTTCCGGCACACCCAGTTCCAGCGCCACCTTGCGCATCACGCGCGGCTCATTGTAGTTGGCGAAACGATTGTCACCGCTCATCAGCAGTTTGTGCACACGGCCGGCTTTGTACAACTCAACCGCCGAGGCGACACGGTCATACAGCATAGGCGTCGGTCGCTCGCCTCGCACGCCGGCGCCGAATACGATTGCCACGCCCTGTGGCGGAACCTGAGTCGGCAGCTCGTGCACGCGATCGCGCGCCCACAGGCCCACCACCCAGCGCATCATCAGAGGCAGCATAGTAAGCACAATCGCTGCAACCACCGCAGCGTGCATCACTTTCTTTATCATCAGCACGCCATGATAACGGGCCTGCCTTAGGGCAGGCTGATTCGGCACATGCACGCCTGGTCGGGGCAGGGCTGCTATCAACGCCGCAAGCTAAAACTATCGGGCAACAGCTCGGCGACTGTTTTGTGCACAGGCATTCCATCCGGCTTGGCGATATACACCTCCATGTACGGGCTGAATTCTGCCAACACCTGGCGGCAAGCGCCGCATGGACTGCCGCCATCTTCGGTGACGACCATAATCGCGATGAATTCCTGTTCTCCGTCGCTGATCGCCTTGGCGACGGCCGCCCGCTCGGCACATATCGTCAGGCCAAACGAGGCGTTCTCCACATTGCAGCCACCATACACCCTGCCGGAAGCGCCGAGGAGCGCTGCTCCCACGGCATAGCGTGAATAAGGGGCATAGGCCAACCGGCGCATTTCTTCGGCCACCTCGATTAACACCTGCACATCAGCCTCAGTGAGAGGGGCGCAAGCGTCGCTCGGTGCGGTTGATCGACTCGCCGTTCTTTGCGGCGTCGTCTCGGCACGGGCCGTTTTCTCGCCCGGCCTCTCGCCCGGCCTCCCGTTCAGTTTCCGGCTGCGTTTCGTCCGCTGGGGGTTGAGTTTGCTCATAGGTTGCCTTTACTTTGAGAATACGCCGCTCACTGACGGCCAGCACTTCTAATCGCAAGCCGGCATGACACACGATATCGCCCGGTTGGGGCACCTCGCCGAGCTGATCGTAAATGAAGCCGCCAAGGGTGTCGCTCTCGTCGGTAGGCAGTTGCACGCGCATCAGCTCGTTCACATCGTCCAGATTCATGCCGGCGTCGAGAATGTAGCCGGCGCCTTCGGGCAGCGCGACGTACTCCGGCTCTTCTTTATCGAATTCATCTTGGATGTCGCCGACGATCTCTTCCAGAATATCCTCGATGGTAACCAAGCCGGCGGTGCCGCCATACTCGTCGATCACGATGCAGATATGCACACGTCGGCTCTGTAGCTCCTGCAACAGATCACTTACTTTCTTGGATTCCGGCGTAAAGTACGGCTGACGCATCACCTGTTCCAAAGGCGGATTCAATCCGTCGCGCAAAATACGCAACAGGTCTTTGGCGTACAAAATGCCCACGATGTCGTCAATGGTATTGCGATAAACCGGGATACGCGAATGGCCGGCCTCGATGATCACGTCCAGAGCCTGTTTCAGGGGCGTGCTGACTTCAATCGCCACCATGTCGATGCGCGGCACCATGACTTCACGAGCTACTGTGTCGCCGAAGTCGAGCACGGACAGGATCATGGCCTTTTCGTCCTGTTCGATTAACCCTTCTTCCTGGCCGGCGTCCACCATTGTCTTCAGTTCTTCTTCTGTGACCAAGGTGGCGCTATCGCGCTTTTGCCCGCCGAGCGGCAAGGACAACCAGTTGCTGAGCGCCACGGCAACACGCACAAAAGGTGACAGCACCACACTGCTGAGTTGCATCAGTCCGACTGTGGCCAGCGCGATCTGCTCCGCGTGGCGCACGGCAATCGCCTCTGGCGCCAATCGACCGAAGATATACAGGATCATGCTGGTCAGCAGAATGACGATCACGTAGGCTAAACCGCCGGCTAGGGCCGGCGATATGGCCGTTCCGACCGAGCGGATCATCCAGTCGGCCATCGGCGACACAAACTCAAGCGTAGCGATGCTGGCCGCGATAACCAGACTGAACAATGCCCCAACTTCGGCTGTAGCCAGCAACTGGCTGGAGTTATCGGTGAGATGTTGAATCAGACGAGCCGAGGTGACTCCCTTCTGCTCCAGTTCGACCAGCCTGGGCCGGCGAACGTGAATCAATGCACTGCGTGCCAGGGCAAAAAATGCACGCGCAGATACAGCCGCTACGAATAGCACGATGGACATGGGGGACATTGCGTATTGCGTATCGCCTGTTCCGTATTCGAGGTCGGGTGTCGAGCCCGTGAACGGCACACCAGACTCGGACTTAGGAGCCGGCCTTCAGTTTGCGGATAGCCCGCGCCGGCAGCCCAACCACCAGCGTATCTGGAGGAACGTTCCGCGTCACGACAGCGCCGGCGCCGGTGCGCGCACCCTTCCCTACAGTTACCGGCGCAACCAACATCGTGTCACTGCCGATGAACACATCATCTTCGATCACCGTTGGGTGTTTGTTGACGCCATCATAGTTACAGGTAATTGCTCCGGCACCGATGTTGACATTCGCGCCAACAGTGGCGTCGCCAAGGTAGCTGAAATGGCCCATTCTGCTCCCAGCTCCCAAGGTGCTGTTTTTGATCTCCGCATAGTTGCCGACGTGCGCGCCGGCGCACACATGCGCACCCGGCCGTAGATGGGCATACGGGCCGGCATCCGAATCATCGTCCATGCGCGCCTCTTCAACCGTCGATTGTCGCACGCGACAACGCCGACCGATAATCGCATCGCGCAACACTGAATTCGGGCCGATCACACTAGCCGCGCCAACGCGCGTACTGCCCATCAAATGTGTGTTCGGCAGAATCTGCACCTCGGCTTCGATCTCAACATCAAGGTCAATGTATGTGGTCGCAGGATCGACAATCCGCACACCATTCAGCATGTGAGTTCGGTTGATGCGCCGGCGTAGTACAGCGTCCGCATCGGCCAGATCGGCCAGCGTATTGATGCCAATACTTTCTTCCGCCTCACCCATCCAGGCTTTCACACGCCGGCCTTCGCGCACGGCCACAGTGACCAAATCCGTCAGGAAATATTCGCCTTTGCGCGGATTGGGCTGTAATTGACGAACCGCTTGCCACAACCACGGTCCGTCGAAGCAATACACCGAGGCATTCAGCTCGCGGATGGCGCGTTGTTCAGCCGTGCAATCGATCTCTTCGACAATCGCGTACACCTCGCCGGCTGCATCTCGCACGATGCGCCCAAAACCGCGCGGTTGGTCGGCTGTGACAGACAACAAGACGAGGGCAGCCCCAGAGCGAGTCTGTTCTTCGACAAGCGCCGACACTGTTTCCGGCCGCACCAGCGGCATATCGGCTGCCATCACCACAACGCGCTGGGGCGGCAGCGCGCCGGTAGCAGCAAAGTGGTCAGCAACGGCCATCACCGCATGGCCGGTACCCAACTGAGGAGATTGCACAACGCACTGACCCCCTTGCCCCACCGCCGCAGCGACAGCCTGTGCATCGTGCCCGACCACAACAATCGGTAGGGCGTCGGTGACAGCGCGAGCCAGGCGAAGCGAATGGGCAATCAACGGCGCTCCACGCAGGGGATGCAACACCTTGGGCAAGCTCGATTTCATGCGCGTGCCCTTGCCGGCCGCCAGAATGACGACCTGCGTCGCCGATTGCGCGCCGGTCCGCTCTGATAACGGTGGATCGTCCGTTCGGGTAGATTGCATTGCTGCACCGAGTAATGGAAGGACGGAGGACGAATGACGAATCTCGCTTTCGTCGCTCGTCCTCCGTCCTTCACAACCGATAAGCTGGGGCGGCTGGATTCGAACCAACGATTCCCTGATCCAGAGTCAGGTGCCTTACCACTTGGCCACGCCCCACCACAACACTCTAATTCTCACCGTACACCCATGATAGGCGAGTGCAAGTATACCACCGTCCAAAGAGAGAGCTACAGACGCACGGTTGTGTTATAGCCTCATGCTCTCAGCGTAGCGCTCCATCCAACATGCGCTTGACCCAGTACGGATCGTGCATGATAACGGCTTGGGCAAACAGGTCAAGCGCTCCGATGTCTGACGATAAGGCGTCCGATTGGCCGCGATCCACAATACGCGCGATGGTCGGGAACCCGGTCCAGTCTTCGGTGTGCGGGCCGAACAAAGGCGGCATGAGCACAGCCACATCGAAGGCTTGCATATCAGCGCGCTCGATCAATGCGCGCAACACCGAAGCCAATCCGACAGCCAGTTGATCATCGAAGGCGCGCCCGATGATCCAAGTGTCCTTGCCGCGCAAGGGCGTCAGACTGACGAAACCGGCCAACCCGTTCACCTTGAAACTCAACCCCACATCGGAATGAGCGGCCAACAGATCGTCGAAGTAATTTGCATGGTGATGGTGTCGATAGCCCAGCGCAGTGCGACGCAAGCGTTCTACACCGGCGTAGTGGCGTCCACGCGCCAAGCCGAGTTGGGCGTGCGCATGGGGAATGGATGCTCCGCCGGCCGGCCCGCCATTCCACATCCAAATGAAATAGCGCGCTTCTGGATCAGCCTGGTGAGCGCGCTCGGCCCAGCGCAGCGCAGTGCGAAAGTAATCCTGCATCCGTTCCGCGGTCACAACCAGGGGGTTAGGCTCATCGAAAATCAACACCGCGCACTGGCCGTCCCAACGCGCCAAGTTGCTACTGGTGACGCAATGCGCTCCGACGACGCGCCCAAACACATCATCGGTTGTTTTGCGCAGGGGATCGGCGAATAAGTTCGGTTCGTCCGAGTGAAACGGCGCGGCAGGCGGGCGTTTGTGTAAGGGCCGGCGCGCCCGCAAGGGATTAAATGCAGCGCCCTCCCAGGTGATTTGATTGGTGATGCGTAGAACGCGCTGTGTTTCTACTTCGGCTATCGACCCGAAGCGACGGACGACCCAATCCCGCATGTCGTCCGGTACGATGCAGTGGCCGGTTTCCAGTTGCATGTCAAAGAGACGCTCAAAGCGGGCGCGACGGTCGGCAGGCAACTTCGCCACAAGCGCCGGCACATCCACAATCTGCGTCGCTTGAGTGGTCTGCGTCATCGCCGTGCTACGCCCTCGTGCGTTACTCTGCTTTCCGACCCACGATCAACATGCCCGCCCCTTCGTCGCGCACCGTTTCGGTGTACAGAGGGCGCAGGCGCGGCTCAAGGTGTTTGACCAATGGACGGCGCACGAGATGTTGATAGCCCAACTTGCGCAGACGCGGCGAGACAATCAGGCTGAACCAGGAGCGCCGGCCAATACCGTACTCGCCGTTCATGCGATCCCAGGCGTCGGCAGCATTCGGTGAAACGTAATAACGCGCCTCGACTAGCCGGACGCCGACGGTGTGCAACAGAACGCGCCATTCGTCGGCGCTGTGATAGTGATAGTGAGCCAGCAGACGGTCCACGTTTGCAGCATACGCTGCGGCAGCCTGGCGATCAGGCGCTGTCTTCACGCCGTGCAACAAACTGCGAAAGCGGTCACTGGGCACAGTGAGAACCAATTGTCCACCGGCACGTAACACACGCGCCAATTCGAGCAAGACGTGCTGCGGATCAGGAATGTGCTCGATGACCGAATTTGCGTACACACTGCCAAAACTTCCGTCTCGATAGGGCAACGCATGGCCGTCGGCAAACTGCACGCCGAATCGATATACCCCACTATCGCGCGCAGAGGGCAGCTCAGCAGGGGCAATGTCACAACCGAATATGCCGGCTTGCTTGCCAAACACGGCATCGGTGAACAAACCGTCGCCACAGCCGAAATCCAATAACGGCGCAGGGAAATCGAGCGTCGCCAACGTTCTGGCTTCGATCGCCCGCCAAAGCGCAACGGGCGGGGCAAACCAGTAACGATTGAGAAAGTCGGCGAGGAAATCGTATTCGCGCCGAACGTGCAAGTAGGCCGGCGCGCTGGTCGAGTCGGGCATTGTCATCGCGCGCATTATACGGGCGAGCGGAAGCGAATTCTGAGAGGATGCTCACTACACCGGTGGCATTTTCGATTTCACGATCGGCCTTGTTTGACAGCGCGCAGTGGTGTGCTACAATCTGCCCGCTCAGAAGGGCCTGTGGCGCAGTTGGGAGCGCGTCTCAATGGCATTGAGAAGGTCAGGGGTTCGAATCCCCTCAGGTCCATCGGGTCGTTCTTTCAAAATCGAATGACTGCACGTCGTCGGAAGTAGTAAGCCATCCCTACAGCGAGTCGGGAGAGAGAGGTGGAAGCCCGGCAATGCGCCGAACGGGGAGCGCATGAGGCTGAACTCGTCCAGCGCTCTGTAGATGAGAAGTTGAACATCCAGGGCCGGCGTGTCGGGCTGCGCCCGTTAACGCGCAACCGAGGCAAGAACAGAGAGTCAAGCTGTTCTTGTGAATCAGGGTGGTACCACGGGCCCACTCGTCCCTGAGCGGATGAGTGGGCTTTTGCGTTGTCTGAGAGGATCACGACATGGCAGATCGATACATACCGCAAGAGATTGAACCAAAATGGCAGGCGCGCTGGGAGCAGGACGCGCTGTATAAAACCGGCCCGGCTGACCATCGGCCGAAATACTACATTTTGGATTTTTATCCGTACCCTTCTGGAGAGGGAATGTCGGTCGGTCACGCGCGCAACTACGTGCCCACCGATGTGATTGCGCGTTACTACCGCATGAAAGGCTACAACGTGCTGCACCCAATGGGCTTCGACGCCTTTGGCCTGCCTACCGAAAATGCAGCCATCAAGCTGAAAGTGAATCCCCACATCTTGAACGAGCGGTATTCGGCCAACTATGTGCGGCAATACAAGCTGATGGGATTGAGCTACGACTGGTCGCGCTTGATCAATAGCGCCCATCCCGAGTACTATCGCTGGACGCAATGGATTTTCTTGCAACTGTTCAAGTCGTGGTATGACCCGCGCCTGAACCGCGCCGCGCCGATTGCCGACCTGGAGCGCGAACTATCGGAGCGCGGCACACGGGCCATTTTCGACTACGTCGATACCCATCCCGAGCATATCGGCGCGGTGACAAAGGGCACGCCGATCCTCTCTGCCGCCGAGTGGAATGCGATGAGCCGGCGAGAGAAAAATGCTTATCTGATGAACTTCCGCCTGGCCTTCCGCGCCGAAAGCGTGGTCAACTGGGACCCGGTTGACAAAGTGGTGGTGGCCGACGAAGAGGTGGAAGGCGGACGCGCCTGGCGAAGCGGCGCGCTGGTTGAAAAGAAAGTGATCAAGCAGTGGTTCTTCCGCATTACCGCCTACGCCGAGCGGCTGGCCAACGACCTGGATACGGTGGACTGGCCGGAAAAGATCGTTAAGATGCAACGCAACTGGATCGGCAAGAGCGAAGGCGCGGAGGTGGACTTTCCGGTTGACGGTTCGCACTCACCCGACGCTGCCGTGCAGGGCAACGGTCGGCCAGCGATTCGCATCTTCACCACCCGTCCCGATACGCTGTGGGGCGCGACCTTCATGGTGCTGTCGCCGGAGCATCCGCTGGTCGCCGAATTCACCACGCCCGACCGACGGGCCGAAGTAGAAGCCTACATCGCGCAAGCTAAGGCAAAGACAGAGGAAGAACGCACCGCTGTCGAGAAGGACAAGACCGGCGTGTTTATCGGCGCATATGCTGTTAACCCGGTCAACGGCAAACGTATCCCGATCTGGATTGCAGACTATGTACTGATGGGCTACGGCACAGGGGCCATCATGGCTGTGCCGGCCCACGACGAGCGCGACTTCGCTTTCGCGTTAAAGTTCGGCTTGCCGATTATCCCCGTCATCGAACGACCGGACGGAATGGCCAAGAGCATCGTTTGGCCTGGCGCGGCGAACGACAGCCTGCGTGGGGATTTGGAGCAAGCCGGCCTGGAGTTCTATGCCGAACCGACACGCGAGGGCGGCGAAGCGCTGTGTGTGACCCTGCGCGGCACAGAGCAGATCGAGCGCTATGCAACGTTGGCGCGGCAACACTTGAAGCCCGGCCATTGGATCGAGATTGCCGGCTCAGGCTGGCAGTTCATCTTCGACGACGGCGTACAAAAACTGGATTCGGTCGAAGCCGATCAGCGCATCTTGGCGCATTGCACGGCCTTGCGGCCATCTGTGGGCGAGGTGCGCACAGTGATGGAACTCTTGAATCGGCAACCGTTCTATCGAGATGTGCTGTTCCATGCCGAGTACGGCACGATGATTCACTCCGGCCCATTCAGCGGCACGCCCGGCGACAGCGCTAAACATTCAGTCATAGCCTGGTTAGCCGAGCAGGGCATGGGCAAACGACGCGTGAACTATCGTATTCGCGACTGGCTGATCAGCCGGCAACGGTACTGGGGCACACCGATTCCGATCATCCACACGCTGGACGGCGAAGAGGCGCTGGACGAGAGTGAGCTGCCCCTGCGCCTGCCAGATGTGGATAACTACGAGCCAACTGCCACCGGCGAGTCGCCGCTGGCCAACATTCCGGAGTTCGTCAACACACCGCGTGGC
>JANWVJ010000104.1 GCA_025056895.1 Thermoflexales bacterium | reverse complement strand
CCCGTCCTTTTATCGAAGCCGCCCGCAGGACATACAACTGGTATCGCCAGAATGGCTATTTGTGAGTGCGAAGGGATGAGTGCCCAGTATTGAGCGGCGCGATTGCGCAGCGTGCGTCTGTTGTCGTCCATCGGGTCAATTGATCGATCGTCAATCCAAAATCCAAATGTGGTACGTGTTTCACGGCCCCGATGGCCTCACTCGCGATGAAGAGATTGCCCGCATGAAACGCAAACTGGGCGAGCCGGACGTTGCCGGCCTCAACTACATCGCCCTGGACGCAACCGCGCCCCTAAAAGACATTCAGGCGGCGGCGGATGCGCTGCCTTTTTTAACCGACAAGCGCCTGGTGGTGGTGCGCAACTGGTTGGCGCAGGCTGGTCGCGGCAGACGCAAGTCCAAAGCCGGCGAGGCCGATGACGTCCTCTCTGCGCTCATTGCCTATCTGCCCAGTCTGCCCGAAACGACCGGCTTGGTGTTCGCCGAAGATGAGGCCCTGCCGGCCACACATCCCCTGATCAAACTGGCCCAGGACAAGCTTGCGCGCGGCTTCGTCAAACTGTTTGATCTGCCCGAGGATGCGACGCGCTGGATTGCCGCTCGCGCCAAGTCCAAGGGCGGCGAGATCAGCCGTCCTGCTGCCCAGTTGCTGTCAACCAAGATTCATCGCGGGAACAAAAATGACCGCGACCATTTTGTGGAGGACAGCCAACTTTACCTGCGCAAACTGGACGCCGAGCTGGATAAGCTGGTTGCGTATGCCGCCGGCCGGCGCATCGAAGAAAGCGATGTCGAGGCGCTGGTGAGCGACGAGCAAGTAGCCGACATGTTCGGCTTTGTCGATGCCATCGGTGCGCGCGACGGCGCAGCCGCCCTGCGCATCCTGCGCGGGGTGCTGGCGCGCGGCGAACAGCCGCTGATCGTGTTGACCATGATTGCCCGCCAGACGCGTTTGCTGATTCAGGCCAAAGAGAACGACCATTTAACGCCCTCCGAGCTGGCTCAGGCGCTGGGTTTGCATCCCTTTGTGGCCGAGAAGGTAGCCCGTCAGGCGCGCAATTTCAGCATGGCCCGGCTTGAAGGCGCCCACATTGCGGTGATGGAGACCGACTTGGCTATCAAGACCGGCCGCATGGAAGATGGGGTGGCGCTGGATACCCTGGTTGCCGAGCTGTGTGTGGTCTGAACGTTGGCGTTAGCCGGCTTCAGATGCTTCGGGGCGTCGCTCGGCTGCCTGATGTGGCACGATAGATATGAAGCGCCTGTTGCGTGTCGCCAATCGATGTAGCACTTCATCTACGACGCGCAGCGCGCCCATCGTCACGCCGGCGGTGCTTTGGCCTGGGAAGATGCTGTCGCCGACCAACCAAGCGTTGCGCAGGCCGGTCCATGGCCCGCGCGCTGTGAACAGGCTGGTCATCGGAAAGCCGCCTACGCCGCCCAAATGTCGGCGCGTGTAGAACTGATACGTCACCGGCGTGCCCGGCAACACCAGTCGCAGTCGGCTGCGCAGTCCCGGCACGGCGCGTTCGGCCAAAGCGAGCAGCCGTTCGGTGTATTCCGCCACGCGCGCTTCGTATTCCGCTTGGCCGCCCGGCTTGTGGCGCAGCGCCCACCACGCCGCTGCGCGGGTGTGCGTGCTGATGGTCAAGGTGCGATGGCCGGCCGGCGCGCGTGTTCGGTCGCCCGGCATGTTGAACGACAGGAAGACCGAGTTGCCTTCGCCCAGCGGTTGGTCGTAATCGCCGATGACCTGATGATGATCGACCGGTGTGAGATCGTCGCCGGCTTCGACGCCGGCATGCACGACAAACGCCCCCCATTGCGCCGGGCGTGCGCGCAGCTCGCGCGCCAGTCGCGCCGGCGTGTTGTCCCCCAGCACCTGCGCCAGGTTCCAGGGGGTTAAGTTGGCGATGCACACATCGCACGCCACGCGCAGCCCTTTGTTCGTATGTGCTGCGACCACGCGCCCATCTTGAACCTCTAGTCGCGTCACTTGCTGTCGGAACAGCACGTCGCCGCCAAAGCGTCGCACGGCGTCCACCAATTGCTCGGCAATTGAGCCGATGCCGCCGGCTACATGATTCACGCCTTTGCGCGGCAAGTCGATTGCCGCTGCGCCGAACAGCGCATTCGCATAGGCAGCGGTTGTTTGGGCGCTGATTAGCAGTTGCGCATCGAGGAACGTGCGCCAGGCCGGGCCGGTCACGCCACACCGCTCGGCCCATCCTCCAACCGTTTCAAACGCGTGCGGCAGCGCTGCCAGGGTAGCCGGACGCAGCGCCAAGCCGGTTGTGAGCAGATCACGCAGGCCGGCCGGCGGCCAGGCCGGCTTGCGCGAGGCAAAGTCCCATACCGCGTCGCTGATGTCTTCCACTTCACGGAAGAACCGCAGCGCACGTCTCACGTTCGGTTGATCGGCGAAGACGCGCGCCAGTTCCTCTTGCCAGCGTTGCGAATCGCCCCAGCGCGTCAACGTTCGATCAGGTAAGTGCACTTGCCAAGCCGGCTCGGCAGGATGAATCGGCCAGTGGATGCCGAGCGCGCGCCCGACCACGTCGTGCGGCCCGCCGGGGTGGAAACCGCCGGCCAACGTTGCGCCGGCGTCGAAACGATAGCCCTTGTGATAGAACGTGCCGGCGCTGCCACCCGGATACACATGGGCTTCCAGCACTGTGACAGCGTGGCCAGCTTTGGCCAGCAGCGCCGCTGCCGTTGCCCCGCCTACGCCGGCGCCAATCACCAGAATGCGTGCCATACTCCGCCAGCATAGCTGTATCGCCTGAATCCAGGCTGATAACTTGCCGTTAAATTCCCCGAATGGTCGAGCGTGTGGAGGTATGTCGGCGATCTGCCGTTACCTGTCAGCGTGGCGACATGCACCGGCCGGCCGGGTGGGGTATCTTCTTAAGGCGAGCATCCTGCGGCCTCACGACGGCCGCGAATGCAGCAAGAGAGGACAGATCCATGAATCGAACGATTGAATTTGCAGAAGCCAACCGGCCCGGCTGCTTGATTCAAGTGCTTTACTTTCTCTTCATCGGCTGGTGGCTGGGTGGAGCGTGGGTGATTGTGGCCTGGCTGTTGATGGTAACCCTCATCGGCCTGCCGTTGGGCGCCGCGATGCTGAATCAAGTGCCGCAAGTCATGGCCCTGCGCGGACGACGTATTCTGCGCGTCGCCCCCGGCGGCTACATCCACCGCGCGCCTGAGGTCAACATCGTGCTGCGGACGATTTACTTTCTCCTGGTCGGTTGGTGGCTGAGCGCGCTGTGGTTGAGCGTAGCCTATGCTCTGTGCATGAGCATCATCGGTCTGCCGTTGGGATTTTGGATGTTCGATCTGGCGCCGGCGGTGGTCTCCTTGAAACGGGTATGAGTGCGCGTCGCTCGGCAGCGGGTCGGATGATCTATATCGCTTCAATCAAACTTGCGTCGTCGTTGGCCGGCGAGTTGACGCGCCGCGACACAGCCCATACTTCCATCTCGCGCGCCGGAAAAGGAGCCAACACGGCCATCAGTTCAACGGCCGGTGTCTCTGGATCCACCCAGGCCTGCTCGACCTCACGCGGCAGAATGGCCGGCATGCGCGCATGGAACGGTGCAATGCATTCGTTTGCTTCCACGGTGATGATCGTGAATGTGCGCAGCGGCTCGCCGGTCGGCGGCTGCCACACCTCCCACAGGCCGGCCAGCGCAAACGGTTCACCTGACTTCAGGCGGATGAAGAACGGCGTCTTGGACTTGCCTTCGGCGCGCCACTCGTAAAATCCGTCCGCCGGCACGAGACAGCGCCGCCGCTTAAGCGGAGTACGAAAAGCCGGCTTTTCGATCAGTGTCTCTGCACGTGCGTTGATCAACCGCGCCCCGATTGTTGCGTCTTTCGACCAAGCCGGGATCAATCCCCACCGGCCAACGGACAGTCGGCGCGGCGCTTCGTTTAACACCACAGGCGCCATCTGGGTCGGCGCGATGTTGAAGCGCGGCGTGTGGCCGGCTTCAGATGAGTCGAGATGAAAACGCCGCATGACGGCTTCTTCATCCACCGTCAAGGTATATCGTCCACACATCCGGCTTGCTCCGTCATGGCCGTAGCACTTCCACGATCGGCCGTGGGCGGCCTGACAAGTCCACGATCGAAAACCATTTCATTTGCTCACACCCGTCGGCGTAGAGTGGCGAGAGGCTGAAGTCATAGTTCCACAAAAACATCACGCCCATCCACGGCCAGTTTGCTCGGGCATAGTCAAAGGCTCGGCGCGCATATTGCCCGTGCTGCTCTGGCGTCACTTTTTGCCAGTCCAGGCTGGGCCAAGAACACTCGCGACCTTCGTAGCGCGGATCAAGCAGCCAGCCGAATTCGGTTGCCCACATCGGTTTGTGGCCTAGCCCGTATTGCTCCAACACAGCGCGATGCGCTTCGGCGCGCCGAAAGGCCAGTCCGTTTACGCCAGGGGCGTTGGGATCTTGTTCGGGTGGATAAGCAAAGCCATACGGGTGGAAGCCGTACACGTCGAAGAATTGCCCGGCGCCGGCATTCAGCATTTGCCGCGCATATCGCAGATCGTCGATGTATCCATCGCCATCTCCGCCGGTGGGAGCCAGCCCGGCCGATACGACAATCGCCTCAGGATCAACTGCCTTGATCTTCTCATAGGCGATTTGCAACAGCCGTGTGTACAACTCCGGATTGGGCTGCTGGCCACCCCATTCACGCAATAGGTTGACCTCGTTCCCGATGGAGTACGCCTGAATGACGCCACGGTGCTTATACGCTACGCCCTCGACAACGCGCGCAAATTGCTCGATTTCTGCCGGCTCGCCGGTGACCGATCTCCCTAAGCTGATGCGGTACAAAATCTTGAATGGCGGTACGGGATAATCGGGCGGCAGAAAGGTCTGAATCCACTCGAAGCCCAGCTCGTACAACAGCCGTGTGTTGCTCCAGTCGGCAACGTTGATGCCCCAGTTAGGCTTGCGCGGCACCGGCGTCGGCACAGGGGTGGGGCTGGGCTCGGGCGAAGGAGACGGCGAAGGCGCTTCGGGCGAAGTGGGTGGCGTTGCAGATGGGCCGGCTGGCACGGGGCTCGGCGTCGTAGTGGGATGGATGATGAATGGCAAGCGCCAACCGCTTGCGCCGGCTGTGGGAGTGGGTTCCGGAGGCGTTGTTTCACCACAGGCAGTCAATGCCGCCAGCGCGACAATCAGCGCCCATGCGGCTACCCTTCTGAGAAGGCGACTCGATCGACACATCATCGGCTTCACATCCCTCATCACGAGCGTATCATAGCATGGCTGTTTTGATTACAGATCGATTCTCGATTCCGGTTCGGTTAGTGGATTGTGCTGCTCACATCACAGGCCGTTCTCAGATGTCACTCACTCTTACCTTATCCCAGCACTGTAAAGCTCAAGTGGTTTGTTCAATCGATCGGCCCGAAGCGGTTTCTATTGCCTGAACTGTGCACGCGCAAGAGCAAACAGGTGTCCCGATTTGGCAAAGATCCTTTTGCCTGGATAACCCGTTTGCCCGTCCTGGTCTGTTGAGTGTATGACGACGGCGACCATTCTCGCGGCAGACGACGATCCAAAACTCCTGGAGACGATCCGCCGCATCCTGGCTCTGGAAGGCTTCTACGTCTTAACGGCCTCTCACGGACTTCAAGCTGTCGAAATCGTTCGCAGCCGGCAACCGGATGTGATCGTCCTAGACTGGTTGATGCCCGGCCTGGACGGCTTGCGGCTGATTGAACAACTTCGTCAAGCCGATCATACGCCTGTGTTGATGTTGACGGCCCGCCATGCTGTGCAAGATCGCGTTGAGGCGCTTCAAGCCGGCGCCGACGACTACCTGATCAAACCCTTTGCTCCCGAAGAACTGGTTGCGCGTGTGCGCGCCCTGTTGCGCCGCGCTGCGCCCTCTCGTTCTGATCGACCTTTGAATTTCTCCGATCTCACCCTGTACCCTGCCACGCGTGAAGGGGTTCGCAACGGGCGCTCGTTTGCCCTGACGCCGCGTGAATTCGAGCTGTTGCGGTTTATGCTGGCGCATCCGCGCCAGGTCTTGACGCGCCAGCAGATTTTGGATCACGTTTGGCGCGATAACCTCGACGTGGACGACACGGTGATCGAGGTGTACATCGGCTATCTGCGCGCGAAAACAGAAGCGGCCGGCGAACCACGCTTGATTCACACCGTGCGTGGGGTGGGGTATATTGTGCGCGAGTGATTCGTTGTCTGAAGTGGACAGGTAAGCACGTGTCGGCGCGAGATGAATAGAACTTGGTCTTTGCGGTGGCGGCTCACCCTAACCGTTGCGCTGGTCGTGGCAGTTGGCTTGGCGGCAGCGGCACTCGGCGCATATACCCTTGCCATCCATACGTTGTATGACTTGGCCCGCAACTCGCTTGCCGATGAAGCCCGCGCCCTGGCTGCCTCGCCCGATTTCCTCGAACAAGTCTCGCGCAGGTTTTCTGCCAAGCTGGCCCGCGTCGAGCATTTTGCCCAAACCTGCTATCGCATCGTCGGCCATGTGCGCGGCTTGGATGATTTAGAAGAGCAAACAGCCGGCTGGTCTTTTCCGCTCAGCGACGAAGGGTTGTTGGCGCTTAAATCGGGAAGGCCCTGGTCGGAAGTGGTGATGGCCCAGAGTGGGCCGGTGATCGTGTACAACCATCCTGTGCCGCTCAGTCCACGGGTGATCGGTGTGGCTCAAGTCGCGCAATCCATCGGCGACCAAGCGCGCGCTTTGCACACCCTAAGCCAGGGCTTGGCCGTCGGCGCCGGCGTGTTGATGCTGGGGGTGGTGATTGCCGCGTGGGGCGCTTCTGGCCTCGTGCTGCGCCCGATCGCGCGGATGGCCGAATCGGTGCGCGCCATGCGTCAGGCCGGCCGGATCACCTGGCATCTCGATCCGCCCTCCGCCGGCCCGCGTGAGCTGGCCGTGCTGGGCGCCTCGTTGAACGAGTTGTTAAGCGACTTGGAGTCGGCGCTGGATGACCTCGACCGCCGCCTGGCCCGCCATCACCAGCTCATCGCCGAGGCTTCTCACGAGCTGCGCACGCCCTTGGCGACCGTGCGCGGTAACTTGGCCTTGTTGCGTCGCTCTGATGCGCTGGATGCAGACGAGCAGCGCGCGATCCTGCGCGACGCCGTCGAGGAATGCGAGCGCATGGCGCATCTGTTGGATGAACTGGTGGCGGTGTCCGATGCCCGCGCCGGCCGTCCGTTGCGCCGTGTGCCGGTCGACGTCGGCGCTTTGATCGAAGACGTGGGTCGCAAGGCGCGTGTGCTGGCCGTTGACCGCGTGCTGACTGTGCGCACGGCAGATCGCTCTGTCCACGCTCCGATTGCCCTGTGCGACCCGGATGCCCTGCGCCAAGTGGTGTTCATCTTGGTGGACAACGCGGTGAAGTACACCTTGAGCGGAGGGCACATTACGCTCGCGGCAGAGCACACCGGAGCGCAGGTGCGCATTTCCGTTCACGATGACGGCGTGGGCATCGAGCCGGCGCATCTGCCGCGCATTTTTGACCGCTTCTATCGGGCCGATCCCTCACGACCTGGGCAGGGCCTGGGACTGTCGATCGCACGCGATCTGATCGAGCGGCAAGGGGGAAAGTTGACGGTGGAAAGTAAGCGCGGCATGGGCAGTGTGTTCATCGTTGTGCTGCCGGCTGCTTTGCCGCCGGCTGCCGCTTCGCCGGCCTAAATCTCCAACAACCGATAGGGGTGAACGTTGACCACCAGCGTATCGTTCACCCGCGTCTCGCCTGATTGCCTCGGCGCATAGTTGCGATGTTGGTGGCCGTGCAGCAGATAGCGTGGCCGCGCCACGCGGATCAACCATTCATAGACCACAAAGCCGGTGTGCGCCAAGTCGCTTCCGTCGTGAATGCCGAACGGCGGCGCGTGGGTGACCAGCACATCGACCCCGCGCTCGCCTTTCAGCAGCGGCAGCATCATGGTGCGCAGCAGCCACAGCGCACGTAAACGCTGCATGCGCTGGCTGTACTGATACGGCGCGTGGGGCTTATAGCGCACACAGCCTTGCAGGCCGGCCAGCGTGATGGAGCCGATCCGCTTCCGTCGCAGATCAAGGTCGATCCAGCCTTGCGGTTCTGTTTTGAGCACGCCGCTTTCGCCGATCTCGTACAGGTCATGATTGCCTCGCACGTAACAGCTCGGCACGTTCAGCATCGAGGTTACATATTCCATGTAGTGCATCGGCAAATCCCCGCAGCCGATGACCAGCTCGACGCCGGCGCATCGTTCCACGATGGCCGGGCTGTAAATCCAATCCACCACCTCATCGCTGAGCGCCAGCACCTTCATCCGTCGTCTTCCGTCTTGCGCCGAGAGCCGGCTGTTTCCGTTACTCGTCTGCCCGCACGCCCTTGAGAAACGCCTCCATAAAGGCGTCGAGGTCGCCGTCGAGCACGGCGGCTGTGTTGCTGGTTTCATAGCCGGTGCGCGTGTCTTTAACCAGTTGGTACGGGTGCAGCACGTAATTGCGAATCTGGTTGCCGAAGTTGGCGTCCACAAAGCCGCCCTTCAGTTCGCGCAGTTCGGCTTCGCGCTTGCGCTCTTCGATTTCCATCAGTCGCACTTTCAGCACGTGCAGGGCGCGCTCGCGGTTTTGGCGCATGCTGCGTTGATCTTGGCACTGCACGATCAGCCCGGAAGGCAGGTGACGGATGCGCACGGCTGTCTCGTTTTTCTGCACGTTTTGTCCGCCGGCTCCTTGCGAGCGGAACGTTTCGATCACCAGGTCCTTGGGATCGATGTCGATGCTGATCTCGTCGTCTTGAATGTCGGGATAGACCTCTACGCGCGCGAAAGAGGTCTCGCGCGTAGCGCCGGCGTTGAACGGCGACAGGCGCACCAGCCGATGCACCCCGCGTTCACTGCGCAGATATCCAAAGGCGCGCTCGCCTTGGATCGACAGCGTGACGTTCTTGATGCCGGCTTCTTCGCCCGGCGTGTAATCGATTTCCGATACCTTAAAGCCGTGTCGCTCGGCCCAGCGCACGTACATGCGGTACAGCATTTCAGCCCAGTCTTGGGCGTCGGTTCCGCCTGCGCCCGGCTGAATGGACAGAATGGCGTCGGCGTGATCGTATTTGCCGGAGAACATCAGCTCCAGCTCGATCTGATCGATTTGCCGTTCGGCGGCGCTCAGATCGGCGTCGGCTTCTTGCGCGGCGCCGTCATCCTGCGTTTCCTCGGCCAACTCGATCCACGCGCCGATGTCTTGAAGGCGCTTTTCCAACGCCGTGAAAGCGTCCACGGCGGCGCGCGCCGAGGCCAACTCGCGCATTGTCTTTTGTGCGCGCTCGGCGTCATTCCACAAGGTCGGATCTTCACTCAGTTTGGTCAGTTCAACGATGCGGGCTTGCTTGGCCGGGATGTCAAAGACGCCCCCGCAGGCTCTCGAGCCGCGCCAGCGCCCGGCTCAGCCTGTCTTTGGATTCGGATAGCTCTACGGTCATGTCCTCTCTCATCTGTGCTGAAAAGGTTTATTCAAGAGGCAGCGCTTCAGCGCGCTTCATTCGTCCCCGAACAGGTTGTTTACAAAGCGGCGCGGGTCAAACGCTTCGATGTCGTCGATCTTTTCTCCCGTGCCGATGAACTGGATCGGGATGCCCAGCTCGCTGACAATGGCAAAAGTCACGCCGCCTTTGGGCGTTCCGTCCAGCTTGGTCAAGATGATGCCCGTTACACCGACAGCTTGGGTAAAGCCCTTCGCTTGGGCGATGGCGTTTTGGCCGTTGGCGGCGTCGATCACCAGCAAGGTTTGATGGGGCGCAGCGTGAACGGATTTCTGCATGATGCCGCGCAGCTTCTTTAGCTCTTGCATCAAGTTGTGTTTGGTGTGCAGCCGGCCGGCGGTGTCCACGATCAACAAATCAACCTTGCGGCTGAATGCGGCCTGGATGGCATCGTACACCACGGCGCCGGGGTCGCTGTTGGGATTGCCGGCGATCACCGGCACGCCGATGCGCTCGCCCCACACCTGCAACTGGTCGATGGCGGCGGCGCGAAAGGTGTCGGCGGCGGCCAGCATCACCCGCCGGCCTTTGCCCACGTACAGCTTGCCCAGCTTGGCGATGCTGGTCGTCTTGCCCGAGCCGTTCACCCCGACCACCATGATCACCTCCAACAAGCGGGTGGCGTCGTAAGAGACGCGCGGCGGCTCGCCGAGTAGCTTGATCATCTCTTCCTTCAGCGCGTTGCGCAGACCGGCGGCGGTGACAATCGCGTCGTCTCGCGCGCGCTGCTTGAGCGCGGCGAGCAGCTTGTCGGTTGTCGCAGCGCCGACATCGGATTGCAACAACAGCGCTTCCAGGTCGTCCCAGGTTTCCGGCGTGATGTCGCTCTGGCCCAGCACCACCTGGAGCCGGCCCATCAGGGTGTTGCGAGTGCGTGCAAGCGTTTCGCGCAGGGATGGCATGGCAATCTTGCTGTGCTGCACACCGTTGCCTAAAATTGGGTCGGGCGTGCAAGCGCATTACTATACCATTTGCTTGCCGGAAATCGGCGATCGGCGGTCGGAAGCCGATCGATGTCTCGCCGGCCGGAAAGGCCGGTGGCGAAAACCTCGCCGGTTTTGACGCAAAAAATGGTTTTCGCCAAACAGCGCAAAAGGGGTTGACTTGTGCCCAAGTCGAGGTAGAATCCGACCCAACTAGAGGCCCTTTTTAGGCCCGAAAGCACGGCTTAAGGTCTCAGATGACCTAAAGAGGCGATTGCGAGATAGTCGGGTTGAGAGGGCTAACGTCCGCACGAGGACACTGAAACTGGCTGATGCCGGCGCGGTGCTCTACGTCTCTGCCGTGGGTTGAGAGGGCTAACGTCCGCACGAGGACACTGAAACACTCAACCGCCTTCA
>JANWVJ010000103.1 GCA_025056895.1 Thermoflexales bacterium | reverse complement strand
ATCGACGCCCAGACGTTTGCAGAATGGGGAGTGGACTTCCTGAAATATGACTTCTGCTATGCTCCGCCCGGTCTGGATGCGCCGACGCTGTATCGACGCATGGGGCAAGCGTTGCGCGCCACCGGCCGGCCGATTGTCTTCAGCATCTGTGAGTGGGGCGCACACAAGCCCTGGGAGTGGGGCGCACAGGTTGGCGGCCACATGTGGCGCACGACCGGCGATATCTTTGATGCTTGGGAATCGATTGTGGATATCGGCTTTCGCCGTCAAGTGGGCTTGGAGGCTTACGCCGGCCCTGGACGTTGGAATGACCCCGATATGCTCGTCGTCGGCATGTATGGCAAGGGTAATGTGGCGCAGGGCGGTTGCACCGATGCGGAGTATCGCAGCCACTTTAGCCTGTGGTGTTTGTTGGCTGCCCCGCTCATGATCGGTTGCGATGTGCGACACATGAACGCTACCACGCGCGCTATCCTGATGAACAAGGAAGCAATTGCGATCAATCAAGACCCACTCGGTCGTCAGGCGCGACGGATTGGCGAAGTGGACTATGCCGGCCAGATCGCTTCTGTCTGGGCCAAGCCGTTGGAAAACGGCTCGCTTGCGGTTGGGCTGTTCAATCTCGGCGAGCGAGATGGACGGCTGATCACAGTGGCATGGGAGTCGTTGGGGCTGGTTGCCCACCGGCCATGCCGCGTGCATGATGTGTGGCGCGGCGAGGAAGTAGGGGTGTTCAGCGGCAGCTTCACCGCCCGTGTTGACCGCCACGACGTGGCGCTGGTCGTCATCACGCCGCTGCAAGATCGGTGAGACAGCGCCTGCCGGCAATCACACGCTCTACCGGCAGGGGTGGATGTCTCACTCCCCAGTTTGCGATCCAAACAACGCCTCTCTCAAGAATCCTGTGTGCCCAGGACAGCACGACCCGATTGGCTACAGAGCGCTGGAGGAAGATGATCATTCTGGATCACCCATCGAGCTTCAACCTTGTGCCATGACATCAGATCACGCCTCTCATTTCTACACATGCCGAGAGGGTTGTCGGCCCACGGCGATAGCGATAGACGATTTACAATACCCTTGCGCTGAGGGGTACGTGTCAGAGGGCTATGCTTATCTGTGAATGATCACAACTACCGAGGAATCTCTGCTTCCAGTGCGCCGGCAAAAGCATGTGTAGAGAAGATACTCGACGCCTGTCGGAACAACAGGTTGTCGGCTGAGTGGCTTGACCGGCTTGAGCAGGAGGAGCGCCAGTTCCTTGAAGCATTGGTAGCGCCTGTACGCATCACCGTAGGAAACGCCTTTGCCTCGGACGATTTCAGCGGCCTGGTTGAAGTCGTCATGCGCTGGGGAGTGATGAATCTGCGACCTGATCGTGCCTCCACTATGCCTATCGAACGCACTTGCTGGCTCGAACGTGCGAGTTGGCGACCGGCACTGGCATTGATGTGCCACTATGGCTTTGTGCAGATTCCAGATTTCCCAGACCACTACTACCGGCGGCGCGGTGAGGCAGCGGCAGAAACGTTGTGTGGCCTGTGGGATATCGGACTGAGCAGTTTCTACCGCCTCCTCAGCACAGCCAGACGGCGTCTCGCTCAACTTTTCTTGGAACAAATTCTAGATGACCGACATCACGACAGCCTGCAAGCGTTCGCTCAACAGGAGGCTTATGATCGGTTGGGGCTGGAAGATACTCATGCACGCCAAGCCTGGCACGCTCAGCAGGCAGAATTCCTGACGCACGCCGGACAATATCTCGGCGCACTACAGCATTGGCGCGCTGCCGGCAACGTAGATGCCGCGCTCAAACTGATCTGCCTACACTTGGCAGATATGTCTTCAGAACCGGGATTGGACGCAGAAATGGAGCGGCTGCTTGCCCTGCCCGGTCTCTCACAACATAGTCAGATCGATCTCCAACTGGTAATTGCCGCCGTGCAGCGCGTGCACCATCAGCCCGAACACGAATTGCAAGCATATGAGCGGGCTTTGCGCCTGGCAGCCGAGCTACAGGATGCAGCCAGTCTCGGTATGGTGTACAGTTATCTGGGCAAATACTACGAGTCGCGTGATGCCGACCGTGCTTTTGCATGTTATCAAGACAGTCTAGATTTTCTCTCACGCAGTCAAGCAGTAGTCGATCGTCCCGATGCTGAGCGCGCCTATGCCGAGACACTGGTTAAGCTGGCTTGGCTGTATATCCTACGCAACGACCCGCGCGCGCGCGCCCTGTTGGAAAAGGCGCAACAATTGCGCGCCACGGAGAAAGAGGACACGGCAGCATTGCTACAGCAGGCATGGGGAGAGTATTGGCGGCGCACCGGTGACTTGGAGCGCGCACTGGAGCACAAACACCGGGCGCTGAATATCTACGAGCGACTGGGCGACCGGCACGGCATGCTTAAGACCTGGATTAATCTGGGCATCATCTATGACGACATGAAACAGTACCACCGGGCCATGAACTGTTACCAGCGCGTGCTCGATATGACCCAGTCAATGCCCCTCGATCCTGAATCCCTCGCCAGCACACATCTGAACCTGGGCGCCTGCTACTACTGGCTCCAGGATTACGACTCAGCCATCAGCGAATATTTCTTAGCTCTCGGAATCGGAGAAAAGGCCAGCCTACGCTTGCAAGTTGGCCGCGCCCATTACAACCTGGCCGAGGCCCACTATGCGCGTTATCTGTTGGCCGGCAATCCAGACGATGAGCGGCACGGTGATCACCACATCACACACGCCATAGCTGCGTGGGAATCGGAGACAGTATCAGTGTATGTTGAGAGTGCTCACCGGCTCAAGACCGAGCTGTTTAGCAGAGCATCCGTCCACGCCGAGCATCGCATCCTCGCGCAAGAAAAGGCCGCCTATTACACCGAGATGAGCGAGATCGAACGCTACCGACAAATCTTGCAAGCAGATGCTCCGCCAGTCGAGCGCATCCAGGCGCATCTAGCCATCGCCCGCGCTTACCTGTCCATCAGCAGGAAGGAACGCGAGGAGGCTTGGCGCCTGTGTGAGAAGCATAATTTGCTTGATGCCTTCGCTGGTCAGTTCGATGCGTTACGCCAGACGTTTCAGCAATCCGAGACAAGCGAAGAGCGCCTAGCCCAGAGGTGGCACGAGACGACACATCTATCTGAAGCAGCGCTGCGTAAAGCTGCACGTCGATTGTTGCAACAAGGCCGGCTGACCAAGAGCACTTATGCTGCAGCGTGCGGCGTAGGTCTGGCAACTGCCTCGAAGCATCTGGCGCAATTGGCCGAGGCTGGATTGTTAAGACAGATCGGCAAAGGTGCCAGCACACATTATGTACTGAACATCCAGTGACTTACCCCGCCGCTCTGGCTTCTCCTGCCTCAGCAATCTGTCCAGGCGCAAGGGAGGAGCGCATACCGAAGGCACTTGATTTATCATATCCCCCATAACAGCCGGCGGATGCGTGCAGCCGCGCAATGTGCCGAAGACCGATTTGCTCAACTGCTGATTATGGATATCAACCAACTGGCCACTCTGATTCAATTTGTGGACGAAGAACGCCGCAAAGACCGCGCCCAACTCATCCAATTGCAAGAGAGAGTAGAAGCTCTGACGCGCGAGAATGAAGTGCGTGCCCGCTATGCCCAAGCCGTCGAGTCGCAATTAAGCGAATTAAAACAGATGGTTCAGAGAGCCATGGGCTGGACCTCGACCATCGAACAGGTACGCGCCGAATTCGGCCAAATCATCGAGCGCATCGAGGATCAGCGCGCCAAAGCCGAACGCGAAGCTGCCCGTATCCGGCAAATCGAGATCGAGGCATTGGTGCGCCAGTTGAACGAACAGAAGCGGGAAATCAAGCCGTATGCCCGCTACGCCGAAGAGTTCGAGGCGCTGAAACAGGAAGATGCGCGGTTGAATGAAGCCATCAGCCGCGCCCAGGCTGCTGTACTGGATATCGAGCGCCGGCTGGATATTCCTGCAGCTTCGATCTCGTATCTCGAAGAGCAACGGCGCCAAGACAACAAGCGTATCGTCGCTTTGGAGCAGGAAATCCCCGACCTAAAAAAACGCATCGAGCAGTTTGCGCCCCAACTGTTGTTGCTTGATGAAGCCATCCGGCGCAAACAAGCGGATCTGGAAGAAGCCGCTCGCCTAATCGAAGCCCAACACCAGATGATCGAAGCGCAACGGGTGGCCGACGTGCGACGCGAGCGCCAGTTCGCTGAGTATGCCGAGATTGTCGAACGCTTGAAGGAGCGCGCAGACGCCGTCGCGGCCCAAATTACCGGCTTCGTGCAGATGCGCGAAGAAGTGCGCCGCGCGCTAAACGAGCTGCCCCCAGCGCTTGAACGCTTCGAAGTGCGGCTGAATGAAGTGCTTGAAATCCAGCGGGACAACGAAGCGCGCGCCAAACGCCAGGCCGATGAGTTCCGCGACCTGATGGACAAAAACTGGAAATCTTTCGTTGTGACCCAAGAAGAAAAGTGGCACGACCGCGACCGGCGCATCGCCGACTATGAGCCACGACTCAGCGCGCTCGAAGACGAATTGCCCAAATATCAGCCGCAGATTTTGGCCTTGTACGAGTTTGTGGAAGCGTTCAGCAAAGCCTATGCCGCTGCCGGCCGCGAGTGGTTGTCGCAGGCCAACCAGATGTTGGAGAAGGCGCGCTTGCACTTGCCTTCTGAAGTAAACTTGTCACGGCGTCAGCGCCGAAAGTTGAAGTCACAGGCCGATGCCGAAGCCGCTGGCGGCATTCCACCTAACGGCGCCGGCAGCGATCAAGAAGTCGGTTCACTCGCGGAGGATGATGATCTGTTAAACGAAGGCTTGATTTCGTGATGCCCCGCCAGGAATCGACACCCGGCGCATTTGCCACGCGCGTTGTAGCTACTGCCGGTCACGTTGATCACGGAAAATCTACCCTGGTGCGCGCTCTTACCGGTATCGATCCAGATCGGCTGCGCGAGGAGCAGGCCCGTCAGATGACCATCGATCTCGGCTTCGCTTGGCTCGACTTGTCACCGCCACATCGCTCTCTCGAGGACGTTTCCAAGACCGACAGCGTACAGACCATCCGTGTTGGATTAATCGATGTGCCCGGCCATATCGACTTCATCGAGAACATGTTGGCCGGCGTAGGTGGCATCGACGCTGCCCTCATCGTGATTGCGGCCGATGAAGGCCCGATGCCACAAACCTATGAACATCTGGCCATTCTGGATGTATTGCGTGTTCCGTTGGCCGTCGTCGCTTTGACCAAAATCGATCTCGCACCCAGCATGGAATGGATCGATCTGGTGCGCGCAGAAGTGATGCGCATCCTGAGTCGCACCCGCTTTGCCGGCGCGCCGATTGTACCGGTCAGTGCGCACACCGGCTATGGACTGGACACTCTGCTGATCACGCTGCGGGATGTGCTGGGCACGGCCCCGCCCCGCCCAGACGGCGGGCGGGCACGTCTGTCGATTGACCGCGTGTTCAGTATGGCCGGCTTTGGCACGATCGTGACAGGCACACTCCTTGACGGCGCGTTGGCTGTCGGCGATGAGGTGGAAATCCTGCCGCGCCATCTTCTCGCACGGGTGCGCGGACTGCAAACCCACAAGCGCCAACTCGAGCGGGTTTTGCCCGGCAGCCGCGTCGCAGTGAACTTGGCTGGCGTGGAAGTGAGTGCTCTGGCGCGCGGCGACGTGCTGATTTCCCCTGTGGGATGGCTGACGCCCAGCCGATTGCTTGATGTGCACATCGAGATGCTCGGGGGGCAAGATGGCCTCTATGAGGTCGATTATCGCGCTGGGGCGCTGCGCCGGCCTGTCCCGCTCAAGCACAACGCCGAAGTCAAGCTGTTCTGCGGTGCCAGCGAACGCATGGCACGGGTGCGGCTGCTGGAAGGCAACACAGTGGCGCCGGGTGCGGCGGGATGGGCGCAGCTCGAGCTGGCTGCGCCGTTGGCCGTCGCAGCCGGAGATCGCTTCATCATCCGTCTGCCCTCGCCGTCCATCACCCTGGGGGGCGGCACGATCGTCGATCCACAACCGATCAACCGTTATCGTCGGCGCGCAGGCCGCGCCGATGAGGCAACGCTGGCGCGTTTGCACGCGCGCTTGTATGGCGCACCGCAGCAACGCTTGGAGAGCGCTCTAGCGGGTCTGGAATTCATCACCTTGACCGAAGCTGGCCTACTGCAGGCCGGCATGCAGACCGGCTTGAACGCACAAGAAATCGCCGAGGCATGGAAAGAGCTATCGACCACGGATCGGGCGCGCGCAGTCGGCGATGTGATTGCGCTCACCGCCGTCTGGCACCGCGCTCTCAACGCTGCCGTCGAACATGTGCGCACGTATCACGCCGCCCACCCCCTGGCTGCCGGCATGCCCCGCGAATCCTTGCGCAGCAAACTGAACCTTTCCCCCCGCCTATTCAACGCGCTGATGCACCTGGCCGTCAACCAAAACGCTTTGGAAGCGGAGGGCGACAGCGTCCGATTGCCCGATTTTCGCGTGCGCTTCAACTCGGATCAACAGCGCGCAGTGGATCAACTGCTGGCGCAATTCCGCGCTCAGCCGTGGAACACGCCATCGGTCAAGGTATGCCGCGCCGCCGTCGGCGATGCTGTGTATGACGCCTTGTTACGCACAGGAGTCCTGATCCAGCTTGCTCCAGAGGTCGTGTTGTTGCGGGAGACATACGACCAGGCCGTAGATTGGGTCAAAGCATTTATCGGGCGCGAGGGACAACTCACGGTGGCGCAATGCCGAGACGCGCTGGGCACCACACGAAAGTACGCATTGGCATTCTTAGAGTATCTTGATCAAGCCGGCGTCACTCGGCGCGTGGGTGAAGCGCGCGTGTTGCGTTAATGTCTTGTTGGGGCATCTCCCTCTCTATCACTACGCGCGCCCCCTGCGCAAGCGCGCGAGCGGTAATGGCCTTAAACCAGGTATCCTGCGCGCGGATAAAACGACGGGTGTCACGCTGAATAGTGGCGATGGCATCTTCGAGCGTCATCTGTTCATGCACGACAGCAACCAACTGACGATACCCCAGCGCCGACAGGGCCGGCAAGCGTAGCACGGCCTCGCCAGTGATGCCACGCTCAGCGAGGAACGTCAACAATGCACGTGTTTCATCCAACCAGCCTTGTTGGATCATGGTGCGTACGCGCACATCCGCGCGCGCATAGAGCGCCGGGCGGGCCGGCTGAATGTAGATGATCTCGACAGTGCGTAGATCAGTCGGCACACGGCGCTGCAAGTCACTCCAGCGTTGACCGGTGATCTCGATAACCTCCAGCGCGCGGATCACACGGCGGATATTGCGCGGATCGATTGTACGAAGCGCCGCCGGATCGCGCACTTCAAGCTCACGGCGCAGTGCATCGGGGCCGCGCTCGGCTGCGAAGTGCGCCCAGCGTTGGCGAACGCCCGGGTGTGGCGCGATGGCCGGCACTTGCCATCCTTCCAAAAGCGCTCGCACATACTGGCCGGTTCCACCCACCAACACAGGAACCTTACCGCGCCTTTGAACGTCTTCAATTGCTGCGCGGGCCAGTTCAACGTACTCACCCAGTGAGAATGATTCGTCCGGCTCGCGCAGGTCAATCAAATGATGTGGCACAATGGAGCGCTCAAGCGATGTTGGCTTGTTTGTGCCGATGTCCATCCGCTTATAAACATGGCGCGAATCGGCGGACACAATTTCACCGCCCGTTTCAAGTTGGTCCACCAGTGCCAAGGCACGGGCCGATTTGCCTGCGGCCGTCGGGCCGATAATCACGATCAGTCGTGAGCGCATACTTAACACAATCGTAAAGCGTGCAGTACACACACTGTACAACGTACTCAGGGATGATACCCGGTGCGCGTCGGCCTATATTCGGCCCGTATGATGTTCTGAGTTGCCAGGAGGAAAACCATGCCGAGTAAACGTATCGATCAAAAAGCGGCTGCTCTGAGCTTAGTTGTCGCTCTCATGTTGAGCGCCTGCCAGGAAGCGCCGCCAGAGCCAAGCCCAACGTCAACTGCGCTGCCGGCTGTGCCTGCCGGCACGACGGCTACCCCACGTCCCCTTGCCAACCCGGTGTTGATCGACCGTCAGCCGGCGCCGGGGGAAGAGCTGTCGATTGACCAACCGCTGGTGCTGACCTTTGACCAAACAATGGACCGTGCCTCGGTTGAACAGGCCCTGCGCGTTCAAACAGGTGACGACCCACAAACGTTTGTGGCCGGTACGATTGAGTGGCAGCAGGACAATGTGGTGGCCTTCAAGCCGGCGCAGGGTTGGCAGCGCGCCGCGCGCTACCAAGTGACCCTGCAAGACACGGCCAAAAGCGCACGCGGGTTGCAATTGGCGCGCCCGGCTCAATTCCAGGTGAATACGATCGGCTATTTGAGCGTCGCCCAAACCATCCCAGCAGATGGGGCAAGTGATGTCGCGGCAGATGGTGTGATTACCATATTGTTCAACCGCCCGGTTGTACCCCTCACCGGACTGGATCGGCAAGCCAGTCTGCCCCAGCCGGTCACTTTTGAGCCGTCCATCGAAGGGAGCGGCGAATGGTTGAACACCAGCATCTATGTGTTCCGCCCCAGCAAGCCGTTGGCGGCCGGGGTGTTATACACCGGACGGGTCGCTGCCGGTTTGCAGGACACGGCCGGCGCTCTCTTGCAAGAGGATTACATCTGGACGTTCAGCGTGGCAGCGCCGATTGTCAAAGCGGTCGATCCTGGAGACGGCAGCGCAGATGTCGATTTGCGCCGCCCGATTAGCATTACCTTCAGTCAGAAAATGAATCGCCCATCAGCGGAAGCAGCCTTTACGATCGATCCGCCGGTGCGAGGCTCGTTCCGCTGGGCTGATGAAGTGGCCGAGCTACTGCCGCAAACCCGTTACGGCGAGCAGGGCGATCCGCCAGCACCCGGCATGACACCCCAGTTTGCTTCCCCCGCCGGCGAAGTAATGGCTTTTGTACCGGAGGAAGACTACCAACGCGGCGTCACCTATCGCGTCACGATCGCCGAAACAGCGCGGGCCGCTGTCGGAGAGGCGGGATTGCGCGCGGCGACATCATTCAGCTTCCGCAGCATCGAACTGCCTGCGGTTGCGGCCACCACACCGGCCAACGGCGCCGAGCGCGCCGAGACAAACGCCGGCTTTAACATCCGTTTCACGGCGCCGGTGTTGCCCGAAACCGTGCTACCGAATCTGTCTTTTGAGCCGCCCATCTCCTTGACCGGCGTGTACACATACTACGACCCCCAGGAGAAGCGATTCTACCTTGGCGTGGATTTCAAGCCTTCCACCGACTATCGGGTGACAATCGGCGGTGCGATTGCCGACCGCTACGGTGTGCAGATCGGTCGCCCAACCGTTGTGCGATTCACGACAGCACCGTTGTCTCCGTATGCCGTGCTGCGCACCGATAACCAGATCGGCACCTACAACGCCAGCCGGCCTGTGCGGCTGTTCGCCGCCTATCGCAATATCAGCCGGCTTGATTTTGAGCTTGCGCGCCTCACGTTAAACGATTTCTATCAGATGACCGGCAGTCCCGATGCCTGGCGCAACTGGTACAACTTTCAGCCGGCCAGAGATCAAATGCTGCGTCGCTGGTCTGTTCAAGCGCGACGTGAACCCAACGCCACGTTCTTCTACGAGGTCGCTCTTCCTGACGAAGAGCAGTCACTAACACCCGGCTTGTACGTGCTGACCTTGAGTGCACCCGAACCGGCAGCCCAAACACAGGACTATCGCCCAGAACGCCATATCCTGGTGGTGACTAATCAGCACGTCACGCTGAAACAAGGCGAGTTCGAAGCGCTGGCCTGGGTGACCGACTTAACCAGCGGCCGGCCGGTGGAGGGCGCACCGGTGACGTTTTACGACCGAAGTTTCAGCCCGATCGCCAACGGCACGACCGATGCGGACGGCCAGGTGATTGGGCGGTACGATTACCCCACCCCCTTGTACGAAGCGTTTTACGCGATTGTCGGCGAGCCGGGTCAATCTGGGTTTGGCGTGGGATACAACAACTGGGACCGTGGCCTGGCGCCGTGGGAATTCAACCTCAGCACGCGCTTCTACGGCGATCCGTTCAACGTGTACCTGTATACCGATCGCCCGATCTATCGCCCGGGCCAGATGGTGTACTTCAAAGGGATAGCGCGACTGGACAACGACGCTCGCTATAGCCTGATCCTCGCTTCAGGTCAAACGGAGTCACTGCCGATAGTGGCTACCATCAGCAATGATCGAGGACAACAGGTATTCAGCACCACCCTGTCGCTCGATGAGTATGGGGCGTTCACCGGCGCATTTGTGCTCGATAACAACGCCCCCACCGGTTTCTACGGACTGAACGTGTGTGTGCCCGATATAACCGTTCGCGGGGTCGGCCACAAGGGGCGTGGGCTGAGCGCACCGACACCACCGGACTATCCTTGCCGCACCTATGGCACAAGTTTTCAAGTGGCTGCTTACCGCGCGCCCGACTTTGAGGTGACAGTGACCACCGACAAAAGTGACTATTTGGCCGGCGAAACAGTTAACGCAACAGTGGACGCGCGCTACTTCTTTGGCGGCAACGTTGCCAACGCCAAGGTGGAGTGGTCGCTGTTTGCGCGCGATTACTTCTTTGATCGCTACACCGGCCAGGGCTGGTATACGTGGGGCAACTATGAATTGTCCTATCGCGGCATCAGCTTCAACGAGCAGATTGCCAACGGCACAGGCCAAACGGATTCGACCGGCCGGCTGGTGATCCGCCTGCCGGCTGACCTAAGCCGCCGCCAGACCAGCGCCGTATTTGCCCTGGAAGTGAGCGTCACCGACTTGAACGACCAAAGCGTTTCGGCGCGCGCCACGACTATTGTGCACAAGAGCGACTGGTACGTTGGAATCGCGTCCGAAGTGTACGTGGGCGTTACAGGGGAGCCGGCAACGATGAACCTCATCGCGGTTGACCGCCAAGGGCAACCGT
>JANWVJ010000102.1 GCA_025056895.1 Thermoflexales bacterium | reverse complement strand
ATTTGGTTCAACACCAGCAAAGTGCGCTACTTCGCCAAGCATCACGGGCAGGCGCAGGCCGGCGTTCTGCGTCTGGTGTTGTTGAGCTTGTTTGTCGAACAGTCGCTGGTAGAAGCAGCCAAGTGGTTGCTCGGCCATCGCCGGCCATTGCGAGCAGCGCGGTTGGCGGCGTATCGGGCTGTGCTGCGCTCAGGGTTGCGTTGATGGAGCAATGGCAAAGCGGGCTTCATCCTCAGCGCGACGTCCCTCTTTAGACTACGAGCACGCGCTGCATCAGGCCGGCTACAGGTGGGTGGCCGGAGTGGATGAGGCCGGGCGTGGGGCGTGGGCCGGGCCGGTGGTGGCCGCAGCCGTCCTCTTGCCGCTCCATCCGAACGTCTCGGACAGCTTGAGCGCAGTCAACGATTCAAAAAGGCTGTCCCCGGCGCAGCGCGCCGTCTGCCGGCAGGTAATCCTGCACACAGCCCTGGCGTGGGCGGTCGGTTCGGCGGCGCCAGAAGAGATCGACACAGTGGGAATTGTCGCCGCTACGCGCCTGGCGATGCAACGCGCCATCGCCGGCTTGTCTGTCCAGCCAGACGCTCTGTTGATCGACGCATTGAAGTTGCCGGATGTGCCGATCCTGCAACGCGCCTTCAACTTCGCCGATTCGATCAGCCTATCGGTGGCTGCCGCCTCGATTCTGGCCAAGACCGAGCGCGATAGGCTTATGCAGCAACTCGACGCCGTTCATCCGGGCTATGGGTTTGCGCAGCACAAGGGCTACGGCACACGCGCCCATCAACACGCACTGCGCGCATTAGGCGTATCGCCGGCGCATCGGCGCAGCTTTAGGCCGGTGGCTGAGATAGAGCCGAAGTAGCATTCATTTGCCCAGCTCACTCAATCAGAACAGACAAACCGCACCGTCCGCTTGTTATCTGCACAGAGCTATACCCATCTTAATCGCCGACTTCACGAGAAAGGAGGCCCTATCGTATTGAGCGATCAAGCTGGCATCTACCGTTCGAAGATCAGAACATACTCAGTTTGCACCGCTGCTGGGCACTCCATCAAAAGCTGGACAAAACGTCATCCTTGTTTGGCATGTTCGTTAATAAGGTCTTGGTAGCTTGGATGGCTTGGATGCTTTGACAGGTTCGCGCCAATCGCACAGGCAATGTAACGAATTTATAGGTGTACATCATCTCTTGTCTGTTTTGGCCAGCACAGTCATGATACATGAGCGCTGACAACCTATCGGCACGGATTTTAAGGTTTGCGGGCCACCCCAAACAGACAGGCTCCTACAGCCGGCAACGGCTCATCATAGATTGGGCGCAGCGCAGCATCCAACAGCCGTAGAAGTGGATTGTGACGCGAAGGGAACAGCACCCACTTGTCGAACAACTTTTTGCTGATCAGGTTAGGCAAGCCCAGATAGTGGCCCAGCTCCAGGGTCCGCAAGGCGCGCGGCGAGAAGTAATACCAAATGGCTTCGGTCTCGAAGCCGGCCTGCGCCAAGCGCGCACGCCACACCGTCGGGCTATCACAGTGATGGTGACGCGCGATGCGATTGAACCAGCGCCGATAGAGATCTCCCAAGACGCTCGCGCCGAGCAACCAGTCAGTAAAGTGCTCGGATGGCGCGCAAAACAACAGATAACCGCCCGGGCGCAACACCCGAAACGCCTCGGCAACCACCGGATCGAGATCGGGAATGTGCTCCAGCACGGAATTGCTGACCACAGTTTGAAAAGTGGCGTCGGCGAAGGGCAAGGCGGCGCCGGCGGCCAAGGCCAGCACGTGATGGGCCGCGCGCCGGCGCGCCTCCAGCATTGGCCCCCACCACGGATCAATACCAGCAGTCAACGGACGAGTAAATGCGTGTGCGGCAAAGCTGCCATCGCCGGAGCCGAGGTCGAGCACCGGTTCCCGCACCGGCAACCGCTCGTAAAAGCGCGCCTCGATGGCCCGCAACAAGGCGCGAAAATACGGCAACTCAAGCAGTTGGTTCCACAGATAATCACGCGCCGGGCGAGCGATATACTCACTTTCAACAGAAGGGTGATAAGTGGGAAAGCATGACGACGGCGAACCAGAGGATTTCATCGGGCGTGCATTCTAGCATCGCGCCGGCCGCATTCATGAGCGCCGCTATCGTGCTGGCCATCGCAGCCCAGACCCTCATCGCAGCCGGCCATCAAGCTGCCGGTGTAGTCATGTATGGCGCTGCGTTGATCGGCGTCCTCTCGGCCATAGCGGGACGCCGCAACGCGGCCGACCCGACTCCGCGCGAAACGCAGCCGAGCACTTCTCTTGTTTCCGCGCCGGCGCGCGCCGTTTTGATCGGCAGTGCGTTGCTGTTCGGCCTTGCCACGTTCGTTCTTAGCGCAGGCAATCGCTACACGCCAGCGAGTGTCGCGACCTGGCTGGCCGGCGTCGCGTGTTGGGCGCTGGCCTTTGCGCGCCGCCGCCCCCTCTCCCCCCTCACCCTGTGGGAGAGGGGATTAGGGGGTGAGGGATTGCCACGCACTCTGGCAATCACAACGCTGGCGCTGGCAGCCATCCTCGCGCTGGGCGCATTCTTTCGCTTTGTCGCACTGGCCGACAATCCGTTGGAGATGAACAGCGATCACGCCGAGAAGTTGCTCGACGTGAAAGATGTGATCGACGGTATTCCCTACATCTTTTTCGAGCGCAACACCGGTCGCGAACCGTGGCAGTTTTACTGGACGGTCGCGCTGATCAAACTGTTCAATCTGCCGCAAGACTTCATGGCGTTGAAGATCGGCACATCGCTGATCGGCTGGTTGATGTTGCCGGCCATATTCCTGCTGGCGCGTGAACTGTTTGACACGCGCACCGCGCTGATCGCAACCCTGTTTGCAGCCGTAGCGAGTTGGGGCGTGATCCCCGCCCGCTTCGGGCTGCGATATCCCCTGGCGCCGTGCGCCGTGGCGTGGACGATGTACTTTCTGGTGTACGGCCTGCGGCGCCAAAGCCGGAATGCCATGCTGGCCGCCGGCCTGTGGATCAGCATCGGCCTGCAAGGGTACACCGCCTATCGCTTCATGGTCGTCGTCGCTCTGTTGATTGTGCTGGTATGGGCCGGCTGGCAATGGCTCCATCGCCGCAGCCAAGCAGCGGCTCAAACGCTGGCACATGGGGCGCTGGCAGCCGGCATGGCCGGGTTGGTGCTGATGCCGTTGATCCGTTACGGGGCAGACCATCCAACTCAATTGTTCTACCGCGCCGCAACGCGCCTGGTGGAAGCCGAACGGCCGATCGAGGGCAGCCCGGCAAGTATCTTCCTCGACAACCTGAAAAATGTGCTGCTCATGTTCCATTACACGCGCGACGAGGTATGGGTAGCCAACTTGCCCGATCGCCCGGCGATGGACGAGCTGTTGGCCGGCTTGCTGATCGTCGGCGCAGGGACGGCGATTGCCTTGAGCGTAAAACGACGCACCCCGTGGCCGGCTGTGTTGCTCGGCGCAGGCATTCTGATGCTCATCCCATCGGCATTGAGCATTGCCTTTCCGCGCGAGAACCCCAGCGTGGTGCGCACAGGCGGCGCGCTGCCGATGGTGATGATCGTGTGCGCGCTGGGGCCGGCATGGTTGTTAGACACACTTGCCGATGCCAGCCGGCGCTCTATCACACTGCGTCTAGCAGCTTATGGCTCCGTGGCAGCATTGTGTGTCGCCGTCGTGGCGGTCAACTATCAGCGCGTGTTCGTCGATTATCCGGCGCAATACTGTCCACGCGCGCAAAACGCCAGCGACATCGCGCGTGAGATGAACGCTTGGGTTGCTCAGAGCGCGGACAAAGTCCGGGCGGACTCTATCCGCAATGACCGGCGCAACGCTTACCTGGTCGGTTACCCGCACTGGGTGGACGCGCGAGCAGTGGGCGTGTGGATCGGCGACATCACCTTTTCAAACGTCGTTGGCCGGCAAGTGGGGTTCATCGATCCCGCTGAGGTTGACTTGCAAGGCAAGCCGGGCTGGTTTGCGCTGAACGTGAACGATACGGAGTCCTTGCTCAGCTTGACAAATCGCTACCCAGAGGGCGAAACGCGCCTGGTGTCCGGGCGACAATGTGGCAAGCCGTTCGTGGTGTTCACGACACACGCGCGCTGAAACGCTTGATTTGGTCCCAGTCCAGTTCGATTCCCAAACCGGGCGTTGTGGGAATCGGCAACATACCGTCTTCGTCCAAGCGGAACGGCGTAACTAAAATGTCTTCAATGTACGGAGACGGCGTGAGGTACTCGACCCAGCGCGCTACGGGCAGCGCCGCGACCAAGTGCAAATCGGCTGCCAGTCCCACAGCGGTATTCCAGCCATGCGGAACCAACATCAGGCCATGGTCATACGCCATCCAGCCGATACGCCGCGCTTCAGACAGGCCGCCGCACTTAGTGCAATCGGGTTGAATGTAGTCCACTGCGCCGCGTTCGATCCACGGCATGAAGCTCTGCCGGCGGGTGAGCACTTCGCCGGCTGCGATCGGCACCGGCGAGTGCTCACGCAACTTGATGTACCCTTCGATGTCGTCGGGCGCCAGCGCTTCTTCAAACCATGTCACGTCGTATTCGGCCAACATGCGCGCCGTTTCAATCGCCCATTTATAGCCATGCGGCCAGAATTGCTCGCTGCCGCCGGCGTCCACCATCAACTCCACATCCGGCCCCACCGTCTCGCGCGCCGTCTGGATCAGCTTTTCGTCCAAGCGACGATCTATGCGCCCGAATGGACGCCAGCCCATCTTGATGGCCTTGAAGCCACGCGCGGTCACGCGCTGTAGCGTATCGCGCAAGCGCGCCGGCTCGTCGAACAAGATCGACCCATACGGCTTGATACGCTCGCGGTAGTAGCCGCCCAGCAAGCGCGCTACCGGTTGGCCGGTCACTTTACCCAACACATCCCACATTGCTATGTCGATGCCGCTGATGGTGTGGGTGACTGCCCCACCCCGCCCTTGCCAGAAGGCCATCTGGTGCAGCTTCTCCGACACGCGTTCCGGCTCGATGGCGCACTCGTCAATCAACCAGGGGCGCATCAAGTTGAGCGCGCCCTCCACCAAGGGTTGGCTGGTGTACACGCTGCCGATGCCACTCAGGGGGCGGCCGTTCACCGTTTCATCGGTGATCACCTCGATGAGCGTATGCAGGTTTTCTTCCGGCTCGATTTCGTGATCCCAGCCGCCTTCCGGCGTGAGACCCATCAACGGAATGGATCGCACTTCAACAATGTGCATGTCACCTACTCCTGAACACAATCACGTTGCTGCAACTCGAATGGCCGCGATGGTCAAGCAGGTCTCTCCTTCGAGGGTGACTTGCTCCGGCGCGCAAAGGCAGCTCTATCTTTGGCTGCCCGTCCGGCGGCAACGGTGTACTCGACGATAAAACGGCCGGCGTCTCCTTCGCTGCAGACAACGTGTTTGCCACGACCCCATTTGTCCGCTTTGCTATGAAGGACGGTCACACAACCCACCGACTCATCCGCTTCCGCCAAGGCTTCGTAGGCGCTGTTGGCCAGTGCGACCGACACTTCCAACACCCCATCCTTATCCACAGCAATCGGGATGTGCTGCTTGAGCGCATAACGCCGTCCGTGCGCGGCTACTTTTCCGCCCGTGCGCGGCCAGCGCACCGTTTGATCGTTCACACTGAGCGCCAAGGCCACTTCTTCGCCAGCATTCGGGTTGTGCGGATTCTCGAAAGTCACCCGTTCAAACGTGACAACCAGAGGTAAAAACCGTCGGCGCGCGTCCGAGGCCGGCGCGCGGGTCGAGACAGATTCGGCAATCGCCGCTTTGCTGCGCGCAGCCGCCAAACGAACCGGCAAAAGGTGGCTGAGGTTCACCGGTGGCGTTGCCGGCGCGTAGGTCGGATGAACGAAAAACCCCCGCCAACGCTCGCCACACCCGCCGCTCGGACAGGTCTCCACGAAGAGCTGGGCCGCCGGATCAAACATCAGAGTCGCTTCTTCGTTGGGATGATTGCAATCGTACAGGTACACGCAAATCGAGCCGCCATCTGCGCCGGCATCGTAGCCATAGGCGACCACTTGATGATTGAGGCCGACATGCGCCAAATCGCGGGCTTGGACGAGGATCAACGATACAGGCCGGCCTTGGTCGATGGCTTGGCGCAACTTAGGCCACTCTTGTTGGAGGGTGCGATCACGTACCCCTTTAGCAAAGAAGGTGGAATGATCGGGCAACACCGTCCACAGAAACACATTCAGCACAGCGGGAATACTCAGGCTGTGATAGTGCCGACGCATGATGTAATCGGCCAGCGGACTGCCATCCGGCGGCACATCGAGACCGGGCGCGAAGTCAGCCGGCCGGCAAGTCGGCGTCGGTCGAGCGGCAAAGAAATGATCGAGCGCTGCAAAAGACATACCGCCACACCGTCCGTTTAACTCAATCTTGCGTCCGCCGGGCAGCTCGGCAATCACATTGCGAAAATGGTTAGCAAACTGAAAGCCGTATCGATCCAACGGGAAATTGACCCTAGGCATCTCTCACCACCTCCCACCTACACTCAACAGGTCGCCCAAGACGGACAACGCGATCGCCGCGATGTGGGCTAGATGACTTCGATATTCTCTCGGCCGCCGTAGATCGTCCACCACGGCTTGGCACCCTGGGCCAGCACCGCGTTCAGGGCCTGGATATTCTTCACGCCGCGATCTTCGAGCCAGTTTTCGAGCGCTGCCAGCCCTTCGCGCGCAAAGATCGGAATGCCATCTTGCCAGGTGGCACGACCGCACAACACGCCGGCGAAATGCGTGCCGGCTTCGGCGGCCAGTTCAAGTGTCTCGCGAAACACTTCGTCACTGACGCCGGCGCTCAGGTAGATAAACGGCTTACCGGCCGCCGAAGCAGCTTCCCTGAACAGACGCATAGCGTCTTGGCGCGTGTAGGCGGCCGTGCCTTTAAAAGCGCGCGTGCCTTCAACAAAGCTCATGTCCACAGGCACTTCAACTTTCAAGACATCCACTCCATAGTGCGGCTTTGAGAATTCAGCCATGTAATCGATCACATAAGCCGGCTTGCGCCGCGCAAACTCAAGCGGGTCGGAAACGGTGTCATCATAGGTAACGCATTCCAGAAAGAACGGCACGTCATACGCGGTGCACTCCGCGCCGATGCGTTCGATAAAGGCTTGTTTGCCGTCGTTGATCTCAACGCCGTCTGCCGGGCTGTAGTACAGCAACACTTTGACGGCATCTGCGCCGGCGCCGACCAGTCGCCGCACACTCCAGTGTGTCAGCAAATCGGGCAAGCGCCCTTTCACGCTGGCATCGTAGCCGGTCTTCTCGTAGGCCAGCAGCACACCGGTGTTCGGCGCGCGTTCTGGTATTGCCGGCAAGCCGTATTCCGGATCGAGCAAAATCGCGCTGGCATGGCGGGTCAACACTTTGGTGACGGCGCACTTGAACTGCGTCAGATCATCACCGGTTGCCTCACCACCGCGCGCCTTAGCAATCGCCTTCTTCAAAGATCCACGCTGGTCCATCGCTGCGGCAGCAATGATGCCGTTCTGATCGGCCAAGGCATTGATGCCATCGAATTTGCCGTGCGTCATACGAACAGTCGCCATGATCGATCTCTCCTCCATTTACATGTATCTCAATGCGACTATACCGGATTTTGCGGTTTGACGGATGAAGAATCTGCCCGTACCATCGCCGGCCTATGGATATGCTGCTCCTTCTGAAGGCGTTGGTGATGGGCATCGTTGAAGGGGTGACCGAGTTTCTGCCGATTTCGTCAACCGGTCACTTGATTGTGGCAGGGCGCATCTTGCACCTGCCGGCCAACATGCGTTTCACCTTCGAGATTTTCATTCAGCTTGGCGCGATTCTCGCCGTGATCGTTTATTTCGCGCGCGACCTGATCGGCTTGGGACGAGACGCACTGGCCGACAATCCCAACACGCCGGCTGCACGGCGCTTGTTGCTGGGCGTAGCCGTCGCCTTTGCGCCGGCCGGCTTGATCGGTTTCCTATTTAACGATCTGATCGACGCCTATTTGTTCCATCCCTTTACCGTCGGTGTTGCGCTGATCGTCGGCGCCATAGTCATTTTGGCCATCGAGCGCCGTCCTTGTTCACCGATCACCCACGCGGTCGCAGAAGTTCGTGTGTCTCAGGCGCTGCTCATCGGCGCGTCGCAAGTTGCCTCACTCTTTCCGGGCTTCTCCCGGTCGGCAGCGACCATTGTGGGTGGGCTGTTGGCCGGGCTGGATCGCCCGACGGCGCTGCGCTTCTCGTTTTATCTATCCATTCCCACCATGGTCATCGCCACCGTATATGCCTTGGCCAAGAACGTGTCGCGGATTCAGGCTGATCAATTGCCGGCGTTTGGCGTCGGCCTGATTGCCTCGTTCGGAGTTGCGCTGATCGTTGTGCACTGGTTCTTGAAGTTTGTTTCGACCCACACGCTCAAGCCGTTCGCCTGGTATCGGCTGGCGGCCGGCGCAGTCATCATCGTTTTGTCGTTGGCCGGCGCGCTGTAATCCATACCGGCGCAGGCAGTGCATCTGAGTACAATCCAATGATGACCAAGCGCTTGGCCTCTCTTACGACCCTCTTTATCATCATCGCTACGCCGATCGTGGCCGTTGTCATCCCGATTCGACTGGCTATGCAGCCGTGGACAGTGCCGTTTCTCTACAGCTTGCCCAACTTCCCGCCGGAGGCATACGGCATGAGCGATGAAGAACGACTTCGGTTGGGTCAAATCGGCATGGACAGCGTGATCGGGCCGCGCGGCGTTGACGTGTTGCGCGAGGCGCGCCTGAGCGACGGCACGCCGGCATTCAACGAGCGGGAAATCCGTCACATGCAAGACGTGCGCAACTTGATCGGCTGGCTGTTCCCTGCCCACACGGTGATCTCGGTATTGGGCATCGCAGCAGTTATTGTGCTTGCCGCACGCCGCGCTACCCGGTATCAAGCCGGCAAGGCGCTGATCAGCGGGGCCGTCATCACAGCCGCCGGCGTGATCGGTCTGGGTATCTTGGCCGTCGTCGTCTGGGATGTGTTCTTCACGGCATTTCACCGCATCTTCTTCGAGGGCGACACGTGGTTGTTTCTGCCCACCGACACATTGATCCGCTTGTATCCTGAACTATTCTGGTTCACGATCACGCTCATGATCGGCGGGTTCATTCTGATTGAGTGCTTGGCGCTGGCCGCAATCGGAATCGCGTTGCGCAAACCAGGCGGTGCTGTCAAAGTGTAGGGCGGACTCAGAGAGGATACCCCCACGCAGACTCGAACTGCGATCTTCGGCTCCGGAGGCCGACGCTCTGTCCCTTGAGCTATGGGGGCCTTCAAGACGCCTCGGGACGGCGCGAAGAGGATTGTAACACGCTTCATCACAGTATAATCGCCCAGTCTGCGGCCTGACCGTAGACAAGCGAATCCTTCCACCCGGCAAACCGAACAACCATGTCACTAGTAGTTTTGAAATTCGGCGGCACATCTGTGCGAGACGCCCAAGCAATGCAGCAAGTCGCGCGCATCACGCGCACCGCGCTCGGCGAATGGGAGCGCGTCATCGTTGTCACGTCGGCCATGGGCAAAGCGCCGGGCGACAGCATCAAAGTCACCGATGCGCTGATCACGGCCGCGCGCACCGCCGCAAATGGGGACAGTGAGACGTTTCACCGCATTCGGCGTGAACTGGCCGACAAGCATCAGGCTGCTATTGACGGTGTAATTGCCAACGTCGATGAACGGCAGCGCATCAGCGACGAAGTCGAACAATTGCTAAGCGGCTTCGAGATGTTGTGCGCCAGCGTGCGCGTGTTGGGCGAAATCACGCCGCGCGCGCTCGACGCCATCAGCGGATTGGGCGAACGGATGGCGGCGCGCATTCTGGCCGGCGCGTTGCGCAATCAGGGCATCCCCGCTGAACCGGTGGACGCCACCGACATCATTGTGACGAATGACAATTACCAGTCGGCCGCGCCGTTCATGGAAGCCACCGGCGAGAAGACGCGCGCGCGGCTGTTACCACTGCTCGAAGCCGGCATTGTGCCGGTTGTGACCGGCTTCATCGGCGCGACGCCGGCCGGCGTGCCGACTACGCTGGGGCGCGGCGGCAGCGACTACAGCGCCAGCATCATCGGCGCGGTGCTCGGCGCCGACGAAGTACACAATTACACCGACGTGGACGGCGTGATGACCGCCGATCCGCGCATTGTGCCGAACGCGCGCACCATTGAGGCCCTGACCGGCCAAGAAATGTCAGAGCTGGCGTTCTTCGGCGCGCAAGTGTTGCATCCGATGACCATCGCTCCCCTGATCGAGAAAGGCATCCCGCTGCGCGTAAAGAACACCTTCAACCCATCCCATGCCGGCACCTTGATCCAGCACGAACTGGCGCGCACCGGCAACGCCATCAAAGCGGTGACGATGATCGATCAGGTCAGCATGGTGACCGTGGCCGGCCGAGGGATGAAAGGCGTGCCGGGCATCGCCGGGCGCACCTTCATGGCTGTGGCCCGCACCGGCACCAGCGTATTGATGATCTCGCAAGCATCCGCCGAGCAAAACATTTGCTTTGTCGTACCGCGCCAGTCTGCAACGAAGGTCGTCCACGAGCTGGAGCACGAGTTCGCCCGCGAGCTGTCGCACCGCGAAATCGATCACATCAGCGTGATGGAGGACGCAGCGATCGTGACGGCGGTGGGGATGGGGATTGCCGACACGCCCGGCGTGAGCGGCAAAGTATTCAGCGCCCTGGGCGCACATGGCATCAACATCTTCGCCATCGCACAGGGGTCGTCGGAGTGCGGCATCAGCCTGATTGTGCGCGCAAAAGACAGCCACGAGGCCGTGCGCGCGATTCATACGCTGACCGGCGCATAAGCCGGCGTGTATCGTCATGTCAAAATCATTCGTGGCGTTGATCGGCCGGCCAAACGTAGGCAAAAGCACTCTGTTCAATCGGCTGGCCGGCGAACGCATCTCG
>JANWVJ010000101.1 GCA_025056895.1 Thermoflexales bacterium | reverse complement strand
TCGTCACCAGCGATCTGCGTTTGCGCGCGCAGGGCGTCCTGCGCTACTACGCCTGGCGTTGGCAAGCCGAAACCGACAACTTCCTGCTCAAAGAACGGCTCGGTCTGGCCGACTTCCGTCTGCACTCGGTCGAAGCGGTGCTGCGTTGGTTCGCCCTCGTCTTCGCCGCCTATGCCTTCATCCGCGTGCGCATCGCCGAAGCCTGGCTCCAACGGCCCGACCAGCCCCAACTGTCCTTTCACGACGTGATCGCCGAGCAGCAGCGTTGGCATCTCGAACACCTGATCGTGTTCGTGGCCGACCAGGCGCGACACGGGTGGAGCAACCAGCAACTGCTGGCTCACATGTTCCCCACCTAACTCGCCCATCGTTGTCTCACATCTCACGTCGTTTGTGTGTCGCTCTCGCTGAGAGTTCGACCCCGCGCGTCTGCTCTCAGCCCGGTGGCCCATTCGCCTCGTGCGAATCTGCCAATGTCCAGTACGGTATTCTTGACACTTCCATGCCAGCCTTTTGCGCTAACTCCGCGGATCATCTTGATCAAATCATCTTTAGTGTAGAGCTTCATTTCGCTGGTTTCCAAAAATCCAAAAGGTATTCAAACGTCGTCCCCATTGTGATGTAGTTGCTCGGCCACCCGAATATCCCCACTTTGTTTACAATATTCGTCCTGTCCCAAATAATGATGTTTCTGAGTTCGTATCCTCTCGTTCGCAGCTCCGTGATAAGGGCGACGTGAATCGTGATCCGTTGATCTTCCCACCACATGTCGGGGACGTTGATAACACAGTGCGCCTTTGGCCTCAACACAGGCAATAGCCCTTCGAAGATGTCTCCCATAGCGGTGGTGTACGCTTCAAGCGGCATCGTACCCAAATCGCGTGGGTCCTGTGAGTATTGTTCGACTTTCCCAAACTGTTCATTCTGTCTGTCACGCCTGGACTTGTTAAGACGTTTCCTGTTTAACAGATTTGCATAAGGAGGCGAAGTCCAGATCAAATTGACCGTCTCCGGTTCTAAGTAAGAGGGGATATTTCTCGCATCATCCTGAATAGCTATTTGTTGGGCGCTGTTGAACAAGTTATTAGAGGCTAATCGCTCTACACAAAGATCGATGTACTTTGCTTGCAGGTCAAAGCCGATCGCATTCCGATTGAGGTCTCGCGCTGCCAGAAGCGTGGTGCCGCTTCCTACGAAGGGGTCAAGAACAAGCTCGCCTTCATGTGTGAAGAGGCTGATCACTCTTCTGGACAAAGCAATCGGGAATGTCGCCGGATGAGCGTTCTTGTCTCGAATGTCTCGACCTTCATAGACGAACTGCCACACCCCCAGTTGACACTTGATCCACTCCTTTGCGCTCAAACAATTGATATGATTGGGTGGACACGAACAGGTTCTGGTGTAGCCAATCGCTATTTTGGAGCGGTAGAGACTTTGAGATTCTCTGACCGCCAGGGGTAAAGCTGTAGTGTTGCTTTCACTCATCGCCAGATTCGTCTCTTTGCACCTTGAATGATGTGGCAGAACCGTGCGGAACAGTAATGTGGCCTAATAAACTGGCTGCAACACCCTGTGTTGCTGAAGTCGGCATCGGCCGGAACCATGGATTAGGCTGGCAATTACAGCCACGGCCCTCACGCTCTACTTCCAAAACTGCCACCCTTCTTGTTTATGGCATTGTGGATTTTACATCTTGTTGAATCTCTTCTCTGCGCGCTTCCAACTGTGCAAAGACTTGGCCTTTGGAGGCTCGCCAACGCTGTAAGCCGGCGGCAGGATGGCAGGGAGGATTTTCTTCAGGGTTGCCAAAATTTCCAGGCGCGGACCAAGTTCTGATGCAAAGGCTAGGGAGAAGTGTGTCGGAATCTGGTCTCATTCCGATTGCTCCCGTCGTCCTCGTGTGCAAGCTGAGCCTGATGCGTGATGCGAAGCGCTGTGCGTGTGCGCCGCATGAGGGTGTATCAGTTGTCGCACGGCAAGCGTCGCCTGAGCAACGGCATCAACCAGCCCCACATCAGAACGCCGATCAGCGGATCAAAGCCGGGCATGCTCAGAGTAGGGTAGGGTGTGTAGGACAACGTCTCGTGCGCAAGCGGAGAGAAAGGGAGTGCTATCAGCGCGCTTATGGCCAAGCTCACGCCGGCGCACAGCGCATCGAACGGCGTGAACGGGATCACGCGGTAGCTGGTGTGCGGTGACGAGCGGCTGCTTTGCCACACACCGATCACGGTCAGCGCGCTGCCGGCAGCAAGAGCTGCCAACCCGATAAATGGGTTTGCTGCGCTCAAGCTCAACAAGAAGCCGGCCAGAACGAGCGACAAACCGGTAAGTACCCATAACCGCGCGCGCGCCGGCACATCGCGCCGCTGCGTAGCGCCGAACCCACGTGCTACCATCGCTTCGGCCAGTTGCATCGATTGCTCCAGCCCACCCATCAACACCGGCACCCACACCGGCAGCCAGTCGCGCAAGCCGCGCATGGTGTGGCCGCGCACCGCTTGCGCCTCGCGCACGTCGCGCAGCCGGCGCATCGTTTGTGGAATGAACGATAACGCAATCCCCACCGTCACGCCGATCGACTGAAAAGCGCGGGGCGCAGCGCGCACCAGGTAATGCGCCGGCGCGGCTGCACTCAACACGCCGAACACGGCGATCACTGTCGTCAAACTCAATCCGTTGATGCTGCCGTACACCACGGCCTCGGCAGTGATCGGTCCGCTCAGCAGCGGCAGCTCGCCCGGAATAGTGAACAGCACCGTGTCCCCAATGTGTACGGTCAGTGCGTTAAACAAACCGGAAAACGGAATGATCACCATCGCCAGGCGCGCCGGCCAGAGCACAGCCGGCCGGTTGCGCAGGCGTGCGCCGTGGCTGCCGACAATCAGCGCAATCAGCAACACGACTGTGAGATACAGAGGATTGCGCGTGCTGAGCGCAACGAAGAGCACGCTCACCAACCAAGCAGCCCAAGCGCGCAAGTGCATGGTGTGATCTGAGTGCGGGTGTTTAGGGCCGCCGAACGGCAGCCGTGCGGTTAATCAATCTCGAACAAAAATCGGTTGCGAAAACGCCGCAAAGCCTTGAGGGTCGCTGCGCCGAACACCCCCAGCAACACGGCATTGCCGGCGGCAGCGAACACATCCCAAGCCAGCGAGGTGGCCACATAGAACACAGCATAGCGCTGTAAGGTGTCGCCTGCGCTTAGGCCGGCCTGGTAGCTTTGGTCCGGCGACCCGGCCTGGAACGGCCAGAACCACAAATTCATGATTGCGCCGTACAAAAAGCCCCACACCACCCCGAAAGCGATTAGCGCGGCCAGTTCGCCGCGCCGCGTGGGGCTGAGTTGGCTCCACAACCTGTTCAGCCAGCCGGCGCTCATGCCCATCCAGCCGGCGGTGAACATTTGGTGCGGCAGCCACGGTCCAACGCCGGCCGTAAACAGCGCCGAAACCAACAACGACAACGCCCCCATCAGAAAGCCGAACCGTGCCCCGAACACATATCCGCTGAGAATGATGAGCAAAAACACCGGCGTAAATCCGCCGGGTGTAGGGAGGGCTGTTTCGGCCATGCGCAGCACACTGTTGAGCGCAATCAGTACGCCCAATAGCGCCACGATCTTGGCGCTCAGGGCCTGGCCTTGGCTTTCTACCGCCAGCGCAGCCAGGCACAAGCTGATCGCTATTCCCAGCACGATGGGCGAAGAGACAAGCTGTGACGTTTGGGGAGTTGCGCCTGTCAGAAACGGATATAGAAAGATCAGCACCCCGATCAAAGTGGTCACCAAATAGATGCCGGCGCTCAAGGCAAGCTTGAGCTGCGCGGCGATGCTCTGCACAGGCCGGCTTACATTGATCCCTGCACCGCTTTCGGCAAGCAAATTGCCGGAGGCAAATTCACGTGCTGCCATGCTTCACTATCCTGCATCCTATGTCCGAGCAGCGCTCTGATCTTTGCGCCGTCTGGCATTCACGAAGAGGAGAATTAAGACCAGCCCGATCGCGATGCCGCCGAAAGCCGCCAGGCTGCCCGCCTCGCCATGACTTCTTTGAGCGGAGGAGGACGGTGGCGTTGGCGCTGTCGGCGCAGGCGCAGGTTCTGGGGCGGCCTTGGCCGGCGCGTTTGGCTGAATAGAGGGTTCGTCTGCCTCGCGCATCTGTACGCCGCACACCTCCTCAATCGTTATTGCGGGCGGCCTCGGCGCATTCTCCCCTTGGCCGGCGCCCCACACCCACGCTTGGAGGTCGCCATCTTTCACCGTGGTGTTCGATGCGCCCAGGGTGGCGTATTTCCAGACCCCATCCGATTGCACAAAGGAAATCCAATACACGCACGTGGCATTGACGTTCTCACAGCGACAAAAGCAAGACTGCGCCGGATAATCACAGCCCACATCGCCGATCTTGCAAATCGCGGCGCCGAAACTATCTGCGGCGATCTTCAACCTCAAGCCGGAACGACGCAACAGGTCATAGCCGCTGATATGTGGCTCATCGAACTCGACGCAGCGCGTCTCGACGGTGCCTGCTGCATACTGAATGACTACACCGGCGCGCTGCGCCGGCGCCGGCGTCTGGGCGTGGAGAGACGGAGGTCTGCTCAGCATCGCTATGCCGAGTGTGCTCAAGGTGACGGCCACAAAAACGCGCGCGTGTGTTTGCATGGCTCGACCGAAGATTCGGCCTGCGCTGCGCAGCGCAGGCCGAACGTCCTCGTGCTGTTGGGATTACTTGGCGATCAGCGAGACGCGGTATAAAGCCGGGATCGCGCCGACGGTTGCTAGGGTGTTATCACCGGGCATACTGGCCTGATAGGCGATCGAGCCGCTGGGTTGTTGCAGGGCGATCAACGCGCTGAGCGGATTGCCTTTTGCTGCGGCCCACGCTTCCGGCTCGATGCCGGCGGCGATCAACGCCTGCACGACCAGCGCCGTCGAGTTGGCGTTGGTTTCTGTCCCGTACTGCGATGGGTTCTGATACGGGAAACCGCCGTCGTCGTTTTGGATGCTCTTCAAGTAGCCAAGCCCCCGCTCGATCACCTTGTCCTTGGGCGAGCGGCCTGATGCGATGAGCGCCTGAATGGCCAGCGCGGTGGTGTCTACGTCGGGCGTGCCGCTGCCCATGAACGCCCAACCTCCGCTTGTGTCTTGCAACGATTCAAGTGTGGTGATGGCCTTGGTCGGAGCTTTGACGCCGGCATTTGCCAAGGCGATCAGCGCCAACCCGTGGCTGAACACGTGCTCGCCGATCACGCCGGTCTCGGCGTTGTAGCCGGCGAGGATCATGCGCGGCAGATTGCGGAAGCCAAAGCGGGCCGGATTTTGGCCGGCGGCTTTGGCCGCTAGAGCGAGCTTGGCGACTTGGCCGGTGCTCAGCTTGCGCCGTGTCATTTGAGCGGTGAGGAAGTCCAACGGCGTGCGTCCGGCGCTGGATCGGGTCTGGGTGATGGATTTGCCGGCAGCGGCCAGCGCCAGCACGGCGTCGGCGGTGGCGCTCAGATCGCTGCCCGGCGCAAAGCCGCTGCTGAAGCCGCCGTCTCGTTCTTGCTTGCTGATCAGCCAGCTCACGGCTTTGGCGCCGGCTTCTGTTGTGGAGGATGGCGAAGCGCCATGGACCGCAAGGGGGGTTAGGCTGGTGGACAGAACCAATGCCGTCAATACCATCAAGCGGCTGCTCAGGCCGCGTTGGGTCTTAGTTAAGTCGCTCATAGCGTACAACACTCCTGTGTAATGAATGGATATGCCGCCTGCATTGCACGTGCAGATCGGCGGATACGAAAATCAAAAAACCCCAGCCTTTCATAAGCTGGGGCAGAGACATTTCGACCAGCGCGCCGAGTGGTTCACGTGCTAATCGATCACGGTGCGCGAATCATGTTCTACCTCCTTGCATCGAGAAGGTTTGAACGGTATCGTCGAGGCAGGCGTCCTGGCTCTCGCTCAGAGGTCGGTAGTCAGATACGGACTCCTTCGTGAGCGATTACAGTTGCGGCACAGCGCTGGACTCGGCCTGGCAATTCAGGCCCCACCAGCTTCCACCTTTAAGCCCTAGCATCCGGGCAATTGGGTCACCTCGACGTGATTCAATTGTTAACAGCTTGTTCGTCCACGATGAATTGCCTGTGCTGTGAGTTTGCTTTCTTAAAAACGATTCGGACAACAATTCGACTGCTGTGAACCGAAACGAGGTGGAACCCGCCTCACAGGCAAACCTAAGCAAGTCAGATTATAGCGATCGTGCAAGGTGTGTCAAACATTCCAGTTTCCACATGCTCCCATCACATGATAACGGTACGTCGCATAAGGCCGGCTTATCCTTGAATGTTGCAGCATCTGCACCAGATCTAAACCGTTTTGCTTGAACGATTTGTGTGCGCCTTCGCAGTGCATCTCACATTGTGGCATACTGAACCCATGTCTGAAAATCTGTGGAAGCTGCGCAGGATGAAAGGCCTGACGTTGGAGCAACTGGAAGTGCGAACAGGCATTCCTGTTCCTGTGTTGAGACAGTACGAATCCGGTCGTCCGCTGCGCCCGCAAGACCACCTGAAGTTAGCGCGCGCTCTCTCGGTCGGCCTAAATGTATTGCGTGTGCGATCTGATCCACCGCCTTCAAATCAGACGGTGGCTGCCTCTCCTCGGCGCGCCGTCGCACCCCAAAATAATCGTGCGCCGAGGCGTCCGCTGGCTGCTCGCCCGTCTGCGCCGCCGGCGCCTAAGCCCCCGCCGGCGCCCAAACCGCCGCCCCCGCCAAAAGTGGAAGCGCCGATTAAGGAACCTCAACTGCGCGCAATCCATAATCTGGTCCGTCGGCTGGGCATGTTGCCGGAGGAGCTGATTGCCGATTTGGGCAAGTCACCGGAGCAACTGACCGCGCGAGAGGCTAGGAAGTGGTTGCGTGATCAGTACGAGCGTTTAGGCGGCCAGTCGGCCAGCAATAAGATGCCGGGCCAAGCCAAGCGCGCCGTTCTGCCTGAGGCCGTCGATACATTTGAATTGAAGTATCTGACCGATGCGCAGAATCAGCGCGCTCGCTTGGTCGTCAAGTTGTTCAATGGTGAAACGCTCAACGGGGCGCTGGTCGGTTTCGGCCCTTACTCGTTGACACTGCGTTGCGATGATGCGCGTGAAGTGACGGTACAGAAGATGGCTGTCTCATACTACACACGCGATGGAGATGCACTCGCATGAGTTTGGGGGATCATCTGCGCTTTCTGCGCGCCATGCGCGGTGGGGTGCAATCTTCCGGCATGTCCGAAGCCGATCGACGCAAGGTGCGCGAGCTGGAATTGCGCTATCGTGACACCAGCGATGACGAGTTGGTGCATCGATTGGCAGATTACTATGGCGTTCCGGTTGAGGAGCTGATGTGGCATCGTGCTCGCTCGCGCCGTAGCCTGTCCGATTACTTGCTGGCTGTGCACAGCCAGAATCGCCCCGCCGAGCTGCGTTTGCGCTGCGGTGAAGTCCTCACTGGGCGTGTGTTGTGGTGGGATTTAGCCGCGATCGGGTTGTGTGTGGCCGAAGATCGCCCGTTGGTGGTTGTCCAGCGCCACGCCGTGATCGACTGGCCGCTGACCGGCTGAGACGCGCGCGGTTGCATGGGTGCGCCTACTTCAAGCCGGCGATGTGCCCCAGGACAAATCTCGGACACACAAGCCGGAAGTCCTATGCGCTGCTTTAAAATGTCGCCATGACATCTGCGAAGACCAACCCATTCTCAACCGTCCGCCGTGTCTTGGAGGTGAGCGGCGGCAAAATCACCATTTACTCTCTGGATACATTTGCCAAAGGTGCTGGTATATCGATTGACCGGTTGCCTTTCTCGCTCAAAGTGCTCTTGGAGGCGGCGCTGCGGCAGTGCGATGAATTTGAAATCACGCAAGACGATGTATTCAACGTGGCGCGCTGGGACGCCAAGAATGTTCGGCCGGTGGAGCATCCATTCAAGCCGGCGCGCGTGGTCTTACAAGACTACAGTGGCGTGCCGTGCTTGGTCGATCTGGCAGCCATGCGCTCGGCAGTGGCGCGCTTGAACGGCGACCCGCGTCGCATCAACCCTGTCGTGCCGGTCGATATGGTGATCGACCACTCGGTGCAGGTGGATTACTTTGGCTCGCCCGATGCATTGCGTTTGAACATCAGCAAAGAGTTCGAGCGCAACTTGGAGCGGTATCAGTTTGCGCGCTGGGGTCAGAATGCCTTCCAAAACTTCCGCGTGGTTCCGCCCGGCTCGGGCATTGTGCATCAGGTCAATCTGGAATATCTGGCCTCGGTGGTGATGACCAAAGACGGCTTGGCCTATCCCGACACTGTTGTGGGCACAGACTCACACACCACGATGATCAACGGCCTTGGTGTGGTGGGATGGGGCGTCGGCGGCATCGAAGCGGAAGCCGTGATGCTCGGTCAGCCGTTGTACATCGTGATGCCGGAAGTGATCGGCTTCAAGCTGTACGGTGCGCTGCGCGAGGGCGTGACAGCTACCGATTTAACATTGACGGTTGTGCAGATGCTGCGCAAGAAGGGCGTGGTCGAAAAGTTCGTCGAGTTCTATGGCGCCGGCTTGAGCAGCATGTCCTTGCCCGACCGCGCTACGATCGCCAACATGGCTCCCGAGTATGGCGCCACGATGGGCTACTTCCCGATCGATGATGAAACCTTGCGCTATCTGCGCCAGTCCGGCCGTCCGGCTGAACTGGTGGATCGTGTCGAGCGCTATGCTAAAGAGCAGGGCCTGTTCCGCACCGATGCCACACCTGATCCGGTCTTCACCGACACGCTGGAGTTGGATTTGAGCACGGTCGAACCCAGTGTGGCTGGCCCGAAGCGCCCGCAAGATCGCGTGCCGCTGAGCCAGATGAAATCCGCTTTCCGTAAAGCGTTGACTGCGCCGGTGAAAGAACGCGGCTTTGGCCTGCGCGAAGAGGAGCTGACCCGCGCGGCTACGGTGCGCTTTTCAAACGGACATGTCGAAGAAGTTGCTCTCAAACACGGCGCTGTGGTCATTGCCGCCATCACGTCTTGCACCAACACGTCGAACCCCAGCGTGATGGTCGGTGCCGGTTTGCTGGCGAAGAAAGCCGTTGCCAAAGGCTTGCGCGTGCCGAAGTACGTGAAGACCAGCCTAGCGCCTGGTTCGCGGGTAGTGACGGCCTACTTGCGTGAGGCCGGCCTGCTTGACGCCCTTGAGACGTTGGGCTTTCATGTGGTCGGCTATGGCTGCACGACTTGTATCGGGAACAGCGGCCCACTGCCCCAACTGGTGGCTGACGCAGTACACAGCCACAACTTGGTCGCTTGCGCTGTGCTCAGTGGCAATCGTAATTTTGAGGGACGCATTAATCCATACGTCAAGGCTAACTATCTCGCTTCGCCGCCCTTGGTGGTGGCCTATGCGCTGGCCGGCACAACCGATATCGACCTGCTGAACGAGCCGCTCGGCGTGGGTCGTGATGGTGAGCCGGTATATTTGCGCGATATTTGGCCGACCCAGCAAGAGATTCAACAGACCATCGCCCAAGCCGTACAGCCGGAGATGTATCAGGCTGAATATGCCACGATTACTCTGGGTAGTGAGCTGTGGCAAGCGATCACCGGTGTTGGCGGCGATTTGTATGCTTGGGATGAACACTCAACCTATATCCAAGAGCCGCCCTACTTTGAGCAGTTTACGGTGCAGCCTGCGCCGGTACAGCCGATTGTGAATGCGCGTGTGCTGGGCTTGTTCGGCGACTCGATTACGACCGATCACATCTCGCCCGCCGGCGACATCGCAGCAGACAGCCCGGCCGGCCGCTATTTGTTGGAGCGCGGCGTCCCAAAGGAAGAGTTCAACCAGTACGGCACGCGCCGGGGGAACGATCGTGTGATGACGCGCGGCACGTTTGCGAATATCCGCCTGAAGAATTTGCTTGTGCCGGGCGTCGAAGGGGGCGTGACGCGCTATCTCGGCCCGGTCGATTTCGGCGTGGTCGATCTTGCCGCTGCGCCGGTTATGCCGATCTACGACGCGGCCATGCAATACAAGGCGGCCGGCGTGCCGCTGGTTGTGATTGCCGGCAAGGAGTACGGCACCGGCTCATCGCGTGACTGGGCGGCGAAGGGCAGCGCCTTGCTCGGTGTGCGCGCCGTGATCGCCGAAAGTTATGAGCGCATCCATCGCAACAATCTGGTCGGCATGGGAGTGCTGCCGTTGCAATTCGTCGATGGACAGAATGCCGAGACGCTTGGCTTGACCGGCGCAGAAGTGTTCACCATCGACGTGTCGTCGGACATTCAACCGCGTCAGCGGCTGATCGTGCGCGTGCGTCGGCTGGACGGATCTGAGTTCACCTTTGAGGCGCAGGCACGACTGGATACGCCGGTGGAGGTGAATTACTATCGCAACGGCGGGATTCTGCCAACGGTGTTGCGCCAAATGCTCGCCTAGTCTTGCGAGACACGCAGATCGGAAAGATGACAAAGCCGGCGCAAAGCCGGCTTTGTTGTTGTGCGGAACGTCACAGCAACACTCCGCGCCGGCGCGCCATCTGGCGCACCATTTGGCGTTCTTCTTCTGTTAGGTCGTTCGGCACGCTGACCATCACACGCAAGTACAGGTCGCCATATTCGCCTTTGCTTGACAGGCGGGGCATGCCCTTACCGCGTAGACGGATGCGATTGCCGGAGGACGTGCCGGCCGGCACTTTGACCACCACATCCCCGCCCAACGTTTCTACTTTGACTTCGCCGCCCAGCATGGCCGTGAAAACATCCACTTTCAGGTCACGATAAAGGTCGTCCTCGCGGCGCTCAAAGGTTGGATCGGGCGCCACCTCGATGACCAGATATAGGTCGCCGGCTTCGCCGCGCGTAGTACGCGTGCCCTGGCCACGCACGCGTACTTTCGAGCCGGTTTTCACGCCGGGCGGAATTTTGACTTCAATTTCCTCGCCATCCTTGCTGAGGATGCGAGTGGTGCCGTGGTAGGCCTCGGCCAACGAAATGCTGACCGGCTGCTCCACGTCACGCGCTTGGCTGCGTGCGCTGCGGGTCTGTTGAAAGCCGCCTGTTTGCCCAAAGCCACCGCCGAAGAATTGCGCGAACAGATCGCTCAGGTCAAATTCCTCAAAGCGCACGTTGCCGGTCGGCTGGCCGCCGGCTTGTCTGAACCATTGCGCCCAGTCGTAGGCGCGCGGGTCGCCGCCGGCTTGTTGATAACGCCGGAAGTCGTTGCCCAGCCGGTCATACATCTTGCGCTTCTCCGGATCGCTCAGCACTTCGTAGGCTTCGTTGATCTCCTTGAAGCGTTCCTCGGCTTTCTTATCGTTCTTATTGACGTCGG
>JANWVJ010000100.1 GCA_025056895.1 Thermoflexales bacterium | reverse complement strand
CGCCGCAGACTGGGCCGGCCAAGTTGATCGATTGATCGCTTGCTGCGCAGCAAGCGCAGACGTTTCAGAGGCGTAGGCGAAGGCGCTTCTTTCGCCTACGCAGCCCGATTTGGCCCCACAGGAAAATGCATCCAGGCGCCTTGCTAAGCGACCCGCCTTACGCAACAGGCAACGCTTCTTCGTTGCTCGGGCCGTGTTGTCGTCTCACGATTGACTCGACAGCCGACAGCACGGCCGGCAATTCCCCGGCATCCTGCAATTGAAACAGGACGGTGATCGTCGCACTGTGTTCGATGAGCACGAGCGCCTCACCCTGCAACATCGGCTCGACGGTTTCGATGGGCGGCGCGCTCATGTAGGTGACGCTCACTCTGAGCCGGCCGCTTTGATCAACGGCTGCCTCCCAGACAGTGTTCTGTTCGCGGCGTGCCACAATCGCGTCGCCGCACACCACATCATCAAAGCCGGCAGCCTGAAAAGCAGCGGTGATGGCCTCGGCGTCCAGCAAAAATGACATCAGCGATCAACCCCCTTGCTCCAGTCTTTCTCGAACGCTTCTAACATGCGCCGGATGGCCGGCTGATCCGAGATCAAAATGCCCAGCTCGCGATTGAGGTCCAGAGACGTGGCGGTGATGTTCTCCGAGCCGGTGAAGGCGAACGTCCCATCCGCGACGAACATCTTAGCGTGAATGTACGGGCTGCGCACATAGCGCACTTTCACCCCGCCGGCTTGCAAGGCATCCAGGCCCCTGCGTTCGGCGTCGGTCGGTGGGTCAGATGGAGAGGTAATCAAACGCACCATCACGCCGCGCTTGACCGCCTCGGTCATCAGCGCGATTTGGCGTGTGTCTTGGGCGACTTCGGCATACACCTCCAGGGTGCGCGTGGCTGCGTTGATCACGCTGTTGATCCGCTCGCGTGAGTTGACCGGACTCCACACCAGATGCGGACGCTGAGGGACGAATTCGGTGCGGTTCCAGTCTGCCTCGAAGGCTGCCGCGATCTCGGCCACATCGTCGGCATTGCGCGTGATCACTAGCAACTCCCGATTGCGCGTGAAGGCGGCCTTGGTCATGTTGGCGGTCATGATCACTGCCAGATCATCGATGACGAAGCTCTTTTCATGAGTGAAGCGAAAAGTAGGGTTGGTGTATTTGACGTTAACGCCGGCACGTTTTAATTTCTCAAACATCTGTTTGGTGGTCCCGGCTCCGCCGAACGGATTTTCCTCTAGCATCGCGCGCACTTCTACCCCGTTTTGCATCGCTTGTTTCATCGCGTCGATGACTTGCTCATCGGTCAACAGATACACCTTCATGTACACGCGCTTCTTCGCCTGCGCAATCAGGTCCAGAAGTTCTTGCTCGCTGTCTTCGGGATAGACGTGCAGCTCAATGCCGGTTGCACCGGGCAGGCTTGTCGTGCTGGTTGGAGTGGCCGGCGGGGTAGGGGCAGGCTCTGGCGATAGGAAGAGTTGGTTGCGCAGCGCCAGAAAGCCGATGAGCAACACACCGATCACTAGCGCGATGAGTTGCCCTGTACCGATGGCACTGCTTGTGCTTTTGCCCGCTGCGCGGCTTTTGTTGCGATTAGGCTGTGAAGGTGACTCGGCTTTAGGTTTGGATGCTCGTTTCACACACTCTCCTTTGATGCAGCGGTCGATGCGCAGATCGCTTTGTAACCGCCCTATGTATTGTGCGATGCATGGGGCGCATTGTACGTTGCGCGAGAACTCACGTTTTGGGCGTGCGACCGGCGCGGGGCAAGTTGAGCGTCGGCGCGCCGCGTTGATCAATCCACCACTCTGCGATCAGAACAAGCAACGCCATAGCAGCCAGCCAGCGCCACAGCTCATGCGCAGCGATCTCGGCGCCGGCCTCGTCCGAGGCTGGATCGGCTGCACCAGCGTGCGCCGGCAACCTCGGTGCAATGTTCGATTCGGCGCGGTTGAAGAAATTCACGGCGAATGCTCTTTCAGAAGTCATCTGCCCGTTGTTCAGGGCGACGCGGTAAATGCCTGGCTGCATCGTCTCGGCAAAGCCTTGCTCACCGACGATTACCACTGCTCCATCAGGCCGCTGCACGGCGCTGTTGGGAGGAAGCGGGATGACCTGCCCCGGATGGACCGACAGGGGAATGTCTGCGCCTTGCGCCGGCGCTAGCCATTCGATCGCGTTTGCCATCAGCACAGGGAAAGCGATATGAAGCGGCAAATCGCTCTGTTGTAACACGAAGGGGATCACGACCACGCGCCCACTTGCGTAGGGTGCGCTCAGTGGCGTGTCGAGGCGTTGGCCGGCGTATAGCACAGGCCCACCTTGTGCTTGAACAATCGGCTTGAGCCAATCTGGCGAGTCGAGCAGATTGGCGCTCAAGATGTGCACAGGCCGCCAGTCCACGCTTTCCACAATCGGATGCGCCTCTGTCCGCACGTAGGCGGTATTGCTGAACTGGCCGGTGACGGTAAACGGCGCAGCGTCGCCGATGTATAGCGCGTGGGCTTGTGGCGGCAAGGTGATGCTCACCCCGTCCACGATAAACAGATCAAAACTGAACTCCTGCCCGCTTGGGGGCAGAACCGGCGGGGTGACTGCCCGCGTCACCTCCAGTTCGGGCAGCAGACGCAAGGCTTGTTCGAGGAACAGATTGCCCCGGCTGAGCAGTAGAGCGCGCCGCATTCGGCGCGCGGCATGTACGGCATAAGCGGCGTCGTCCACGGCAAGCCAGTTGCCGGCTTCGGCTTGCAGCGTGGCGTGCACAGACGTTGCGCGTAGGTCGAGGCCGGTCACCGTCCACGTGGCCGAGGCGCCGGCCGGCACGGTGATGGTGCGCGCGTTCGCCAAAACCCCATCGACGCGCACCGACACCAGCGCGTCGCGCGCTTGCTCGCCGCTGTTGTCGATTTGCACCAAAGCGGCCAGGCCGCCGGCTGTGCGTCGCAGAGACACATTCGCAACGGCCAGGTTGTCGCCTGAAAGGCCAACCGGGATGAAGCGCGCTGCGCCGTCCAGCAAAGCAAGCGGTGAAGCAGCGCCGGCCTCGTCTATATCGCCGGCGCCATCGCCAACGACTGTAATCTGCGCCGAGTCGCCGCCGGCCATGGCTTGAGCTAAAGCGATGGCGGCGCTCCAGTTGGCCGAGCTGAGAGACGGTTGCGCGTCGGCCAGCGCGCTGAGCAATTCGCCTGTGTCGTTTGTTGGCGGGGTCAGCGCGCGGGGTGCGTGATCGACTACGATGACCGACAACGCGCTTCCCGGCCCTAGTTGTTCGATCATCTGTCTGACCTGCGCGCGCGCCGCTTCAAAACGCGAGGGCTGCACATCGGTCGCTTGCATGGATGCAGAAGCGTCCAACAGCACGATGTGACGGCCCCGCAGCGCGCCGGCCGTTTCGACATAGGGCCGGCTGAGGGCAAGCACCAGCAAGGCCAGTGTGAGCAATTGAAGCAGCAACAGTACGTTGCGGCGCAAGCGTTGCCACAGGGTGTTGGCCTCGCGGTCCAGCAGGACTTGTTGCCACAACAGCGTGCTGGAGATGATGCGCTCGCGCCGCCGTAGGCGCAGCAAATACAACAGCACGATGGGAATGGCCAGCAGGGCAAGCCACAACGCCGGCGCATTTAGCAGGCTCATATCAGCCAGCCCTCGCGCCGCAGATCGCGCAGCACGACCTGCTCGATGGGAGCGCCCGTATTGGTTAGGTGATAGCGCGCGCCGCGTTTGCGGCACTGCTCATTCAAACTGTTGCTCCAAGCGCGCAGCCGATTTTGATAGGCGCGCAACAGCGCCTCATCGATGCTCACCTCTTGCGCTGCGCCGCTCTCACTGTCTTTCAAGCACACATCGCCCACCACCTCTGGCTCAAGCTCGGCCGGACACAACGTGTGCAGCACGCGCACCTCCAATCGGGCAGAGACGAGCGCGGTCAAGCCCTCGTTGCAGCCTTGGGGATCGAACAGGTCTGAAATGATCACACAAATGCCCGGCTGGACGTCCAACGCGTAGCGTTTCCACCAACTGTTTAAACTGAGCGCCGGCCTGTTTGGGCCGGCAGCACCGGTTAATTCCTGCGCGTTCAGCTCTGCTGATTGATCCTCGATGAACGACATCAGTTCTGCCGTCGCCGTTGCCCCTTGCCGAGGCCCGAATCGCTCGCGGTTGCTCAGCTCCACGATCAACCGGTCGCCAGAAGTCAGCGCAATGTGTCCGATCGCGATGGCCAGTTGGGTAGCGCGCGTCCATTTGCCAGAAGGCGCATTGTGCTGTATGTCTCGCTCATCCCGCCAGTGCATGGAGGGGCTGGCGTCGAGCAGGAGATGCACCGTTAGGTCTTGTTCATCCTCGTAGAGTTTGACGAACGGTCGCTCCAGGCGGGCGTAGATATTCCAGTCCACACGGCGCGGGTCATCACCCGGCGTGTAGGTGCGATAGTCGGCGAATTCAATCGAGCGGCCGCGCCGCACGCTGCGTCGTTCACCCATTACGTTGCCGGGCCGGCGCTGGAATGACGCCAGCCGCAACCCGTACAACGAGCGTAAGAACGATTCCGACACCATCGAAACCCATCCGCACTCGGCACTCAGGCACTCATGCCTGCCAGCACCGCTTCGGTCATCTCGCGGGTGGTGGCGCGACCGCCCAGGTCAGGTGTGCGACAGCCGGCGGCGATCGCGCTGTACACAGCCTGTTCGATGCGCTCGGCCTCGGCCGGCCGATTCCAATGATAGCGCAACAACAATGCAACGCTCAGTATGGCCCCGCTCGGATTGGCGATGCCTTTGCCGGCGATGTCCGGCGCGCTCCCGTGCACCGGCTCGGCGATCGCGACCGAGGCGCCCAAGTTCAGCGCCGGCGCCACGCCCATCCCGCCGCCCCACACGCTGGCGACATCGGACAAAATGTCGCCGAACAAGTTGGTTGTCACGATCACATCGAACTGTTCGGGTTTAGACGCCAACAGCATGGCTGCGGTGTCCACCAGCACTTCGTTGATGCTCACCTCGGGGTACGACGCGCCGACTTCTCGCACGGCATCCCGAAACACGCCATCGGTGAGCGACAAGATGTTGGCTTTGTGTACGATAGTCAATTGCTTGCGCGCGCGCCGAGCGGCCAGTTCAAAAGCCACCTGCCCGATCCGCATCGAAGCAGCGCGGGTGATCACGCGCTCGGCAATCGCTTCGTCGCCGCGCATGTATTCTCGGCCGGCATACAGACCCTGGGTGTTTTCCCGCACGATCACCAAATCCACGCTCGATCGAGGAGAGTCGTGCATAGGCGGCTCGCCGCGCGCGCCGTTCGATTGAACGCCGTTCAGTTGAACGCCGTTCGGTCGAACGCCGTTGCTGGGCAAGGCGCGGGTGGGTCGCAGGTTGGCGTACAGGTCAAAGTGCTGGCGCATGTGTACGATTGGGCTGCGGTAGCCCGGCACTTTGCGCGATGGCGATGACACCGCGCCGAATAAGGCTGCGCCGCACGTCTCGATCCTTTCAATTGTGGCCTGGGGCAAGGCGTAGCCGGTGCGCGTGAAGCAGTCCCAGCCGGCGTCTGCTTCGATCAGCTTGACATCCGGCAGGACGCGTTGTAACACCTCCACCGCGCAGGGCACCACTTCACGACCCGCGCCATCGCCGGGAATGACACACAAGTTGAACATGCTCATGTCTGATATGCCGCCGTCGCTGATTGTACTCGGCGTGCTCACCCACCCAGAGAAATGCATCCTGCTAGACTAAGTCCAACTGTTGAGGAGAAAACATGATCCAACTTCCCACTCGTCAAGTACACCTGGACTTTCACACCTCTGAACTGATCCCCGACATCGGCAAAGATTTTGACAAGGCGCAGTGGCAGGCCGCCTTGCGCGCCGGCCATATCAACTCGATCACCGTATTCGCCAAGTGTCATCACAGTTGGAGTTACTATCCGACGCGCATCGGTCAACCCCATCCCCACTTGCAGCGCAACCTGCTCAAAGAGCAGATCGACGCTGCTCATGAAATCGGCGTGCGCGCCCCGATTTACTACACGGTCGGTTGGTCGGCTGCTGACGCGGAACATCATCCAGAGTGGGTCGCGCGGAACAAAGACGGCTCGATCTCTTGCTTCAACTACGATGTCCATGCTGCGCCATCCGATCCGAAGCCGATCATCTCGTGGAAGAATCTGTGTCCCAGCGGGGCTTATAAAGAGCTGATCTTGGCGCAGACGCGCGAGATCTGCGAGCTGTTTGAGGTAGATGGTTTCTTCTACGACATCTGCTTCCGCGAGCCGTGCTATTGCCCGAACTGCCTCGCTGGCATGCGGGCCGAAGGGCTTGACCCGGACAACGACGTCGATGCGGCGCGCTACAACACGCTCAAGTGGCAGCGCCTGACGGCCGAGTGCAACGCCATCGTCCACGCCGCCTGGCCGCAGGCGACCGTGTTTTATAACGGCAGCGCCAGTCAGTATCACTCCGAATGGCACATAGGGGACACTCATTTCGAGCTGGAAGATTTGCCCACCACCTGGGGCGGCTACGACAAGTTCCCCATTCGCGCCCGCTACTTCGCCAACACCGGCAAGTCGTATTTGGCCATGAGCGGCAAGTTTCACACCAACTGGGGCGAGTTTGGCGGCTTCAAAGATCGCGAGGCCATCAAGTTTGAAGCCGCCTGCATGATCGCCTACGGCGCGCGCTGTTCGTTTGGCGATCAACTGCACCCCAACGGTGTGATGGACAAGGCGACCTACGAGAACATCGGCCATGCCTACGCCTACGTCGAGCAAATTGAGGAGTACGGGCTGGACGGCCGGCCTTGCGCCAACCTCGGCCTGTTCCTGAGCGGCAGCGAGCCGGACGATCAAGGCGTCGCAAACATGCTGATGGAAAACCAGATCGATTTTGAGCTGGTTATGCCCGGCGCCGATGTGGCGCGGTTTGACGCCTTGGTGTTGCCCGGCGCCGCTTTCCTCGATGACGCCACGGCGGCCCGCGTGAGTGCCTTTGCCCGCGCCGGCGGCGCCGTGCTGGTGTTGGGAGAAAGCGGGCTGACCCGCGACCGCGCCGCCAATCGCGCCACTTTTGCTCTGAACGTGGGAGCGGAGTACGTCGGCCCGTCCGCGTATCGCATCGATTACCTGGTTGTCAGCGCGGCCTTATCTGCCGATCTGCCGGCCTCGCCCTTCCTCAACTACACCGCTGCCTTCAAGGCCCGTCTCGTTGACGCCGAGCTGCTGGCCGCGATTCACGAGCCGTATTTCGATCGCACGTATGCGCAGTATTGCTCGCACCAGAACACACCCTATCGAGCGGAGCCGGCTGCGCACCCCGGCGCGTGGCGCACAGGCAACCTGGTTTACCTGCCACACCGCTTGGGCGAGATGTACTATCACCACGGCGCCAAGGTACATCGTCAGCTCTTTTTAAATGCACTGCGTCTGATCTATACGCGCCGGACGGTGGAAACCCGCCTGCCGAGCGCCGGCCGCGTGGCGCTCACCCATCAGCCCGATCGCCGGCGCTACGTGGCGCATCTGATGTACGCGCCGCCTTTGCAGCGCGGGCGCTGTTTGGTGATCGAAGACATGCCCCCGCTCTACGATGTGGCGGTGCGGTTGAACGTGCCGCAGGTCATTAGTCGCGCCTATCTGGCGCCTGACAAGACTGAGCTGCCGCTGGTGGACGGCGCGCAGGCCGTTGTGCCGCAGGTGATCGGCCATCAAGCGGTGGTGTTCGAGTATGAATAGTCCGGCGGCGCAGCGCCCTCGTCAACACGCCAGGGGACGGTCGGCGGAGTGGGTGCCAGGCATCAGGGTATGCTCGCTTTGCGCTTCTGGGATTTGTGCTGCGCGACCCAATCTTCCAGGGCGCTGCGCGAGAAGTTGTTCATGATGAAGGCGGCCAGCAGCGCTTTTTTAATGTCTTCGACATCGGGGCGCTGCAGGACCTGATCGACGTATTGGGTGGCCTCGGCGCCGCCTTGCAGAGGGGCGGTCGCAATCAACAGGCGGGCCTGCTTCTCCAGCGCCGCCAGGTCGAGTTCAATGGCCTTGTTCACCAGCGCCATGCGTTGGCGGGTGAGCGAGGCGTTGATCAACTGGCGGGCCAGGTCCTGAAAGCCGGCGTACATCTGCTCGAAGCGAATGGCGGCCGCTTCGCGTGCGTGTGCCTCTTCGGGCGCCTGCGGCGGCTGGATGGGTTGGGCTACCTTGATGTTCAGGTTGCGCAGAATGATGGGCCAGCTCAGGCCGATCAGGACGGCCGAGTGCCAGTTGTCTAGGCCGGTGACGGCGGTGGCAGCGAACAGATAGACGCCGCCGGCCGCCACACTGTTGACGAAGATGAGCAACCACGCGCCGCCGGTGCGCAGGGCGCGCCCAGTTTCGGTCTTGAAAGCGGCCACAATCTCGCTTAGCCCCCACACGAAGCCGACCGTGGCAGCGATCACCACGAGCAGGGCATGGGTGACGACGGGCAAGACGGTCATGGCATACCCCCTTTGATCGGCGCAACGCCGGCTCGGCGCTTACGTGTCGCCGGAAGCGGCGCTCGAAGCGGCGCCGATCTTGCGCAGTAGGTCAAGCGCCTGCCGGTAATAGTCGCTGGCTGCTTTGGCGTCGCCCTGCTGGGCGGCCAGCTCGCCCAGCTTCTGCAACAGCTCTGCCTCGCGCTGTAACACCGCAGCCGGCGTGATCTCTCGCGCGCCGGCTTGCTTGCTCGTCTCCTCGGCGGGCGCCGGCGGTGTTTCGGGGACTGCCCCGCTGGCCAGTAGACTGGCCACTTGCTCGCCGCGCGCCGTAAGTGAAATGAGTTCGTCGCCGAAGGCGCTGCCGCTGAATCCCTCCGAGCGCACCAATTGCCGATCGCGCAAGTTGAGGAGAGGCTGGCGGATGTCGTCGGGGAACTTGTACACGCGCACGGCAATTTCCATCGCCAGGCCCGGTCCGCGCTGGCGCAGCGACAACAGGATGCGGCGCTCCAACGGGTCGAGCGACTTGGCTATCTCTAACAAGGCCTGCGCTTCGAGCACGTCTCGTGCGGCGTTTCGTTGCATCATCGCCTTCACTGCCTCCTGGGTGCATTGTACAAAAAAGACCCAGCTAAAAATCGGTCATGGTATGGCGTGTAGGTGCTAACGCCGGCAAACCCATACGCTCCGTGGAGCGCCCTGCGCTAGAATGGCGCCCATGTCGAAGCAGCAAATTCGGCGCCCCGCCGAGGCGCCGGCTCAGGCCGGCGAGCAGACCTTGACTTTTGAGCAGGCCTATCACGAACTCGAACAGATCGTCGAACAACTCGAGCGCGGCGATTTGCCGCTCGAGCAGATGCTGGCGCTTCATGCTCGTGGGCAACACCTCGCGGCATTGTGTTCTGCTCAGCTCGATCAAGCCGAGTTGAAGATCCGAACGGTGTCCAACGCCCAGTAACGGCGTCCAAGACGGCTGCGCAATCACGGCCAGGCGCTGCTTAGGGCGTGCTCTGTCATGACCGGAACGCTTATCAACGTGATCACGGTGCTGCTCGGCACAGCCGTCGGTGTGGTGCTGGGCAATCGACTGCCGCAGCGTGTGCGCGAAACCGTGCTAGATGGGCTGGGCTTATCGACGATCGCTTACGCTGTCCTCAGCCTGGTTGACGCGATGTCACAGCAACAGAACGTGCCGGCCAAGTTTATTGTGGTGTTGTTGGCCGCGCTGGCCGGCGGCGTCATCGGGGAGTGGGTCAACATCGATGCCGCCCTTCATCGCTTGGGCGGTTGGTTGGAGCGCCGCTTTGCGCGCAGCGCCGATGCCGCCGGCGCTGTGCGCTTCGTGCGCGGCTATGTGGCGGCCAGCTTGGTCTTCTGCGTTGGGCCGATGACGATTCTCGGTTCAATCCATGACGGCCTGCGCGGTGATTTTACGCTGCTCTCGATCAAAAGCGCGTTGGACGGCTTTGCTGCCTTGGCGTTTGCGGCTTCGCTCGGCGTAGGCGTGGGCTTCAGTGTCATCACCATCGTGCTCTTTCAGGGCGGCCTGTCGCTGAGCGCCGGCTTGTTGCAAAACGCTTTCAGCGGGCCGTCCGATCCTGTGTTGGCTATCCTGTCGGCGATCGGCGCGTTGCTCATCATCGGCATCGGCCTCTCGCTCTTGGAGATCAAACGGGTGCGCGTGGCGAACTTCTTGCCGGCGCTGCTGATCGGCCCGCTTGCCGCTGTGGGGTTGCGTGCGTTGGGCGTGGCCGGCTTCTAGCGCGATGGATCAATTTCACTCGTCGGCTTTTCGGCCTCGGAAGACCAAACGGATCGGTGTGCCGAGGAAACCGAATTCGTCGCGGATGCGGTTTTCCAAAAAGCGCCGATAGGTGAAATGGGCCAACTCGGTGTCGTTGACGTGGAACACGAACGTCGGCGGGTTGACCCCGACCTGTGCGCCGTAGTAAATCTTCAGGCGCTTGCCGGCGTGCGTGGGCGGCGCGTGCTTTTCGGCTGCTTCACGCAGGATGCGGTTCACGTCTGAAGTGCTGATTCGCATTGAGCGTGACTCATATACGCGTAGCGCGGTAGGCAGAATCTGATCGCAGCGAAAGCCGGTTTTAGCCGACACAAACAGCGGCGGCGCATAAGCCATGAAGTTAAAGCGCTCTTGCGCGGCGCGCAGAAAGAGCTTCATCTTTTCAGTTAACAAGCCCATGCCGGGCGCCGGCTTGGCCGTGCGCTCCACGTGTTCTCGCCCTTCGATCAGATCCCACTTGTTCACCACCAACACCACGCCCTTGCTGGCGTCCACGATGTAGCCGCCGATATGCTCATCCTGGGCGGTGATGCCCTCGCCGGCGTCAAGCAACAGCAAGGTCACATCCGCGCGTTCGATGGCGCGGAAGGCGCGCAGCACGCTGTATTTCTCCACGCCCGGTTCGATTGCGCCGCGCTTGCGAATGCCGGCGGTGTCAATGAGGGTGATGCGGAATGTGCGCTGCTCCACCTTGGACGCGCTCTGCTGATCTGCATCGACCTCGATCTGTTCTGTGAACTCGATCACAGTGTCGATGGCGTCGCGCGTGGTGCCCGGCACGTCGCTGACAATGACGCGCTCGGAGCCGATCAATCGGTTGTACAGTGACGATTTGCCCACGTTTGGCCGGCCGATCAGCGCAATCTTCACCGTTTCGTCAACCGGCTCAGGCGCGTGAGCCGGCAGGGCTGCGACTACAGCATCCATCAAGTCGCCGGTGCCCGTTCCGTGTAAGGCACTGATCGGGTACACCTGGCCGAAGCCCAGGCGGTAAAACTCGACGCTGGCCTGGCGCGCCGAATCGGCCTCGCTCTTGTTGGCCGCCACCAGCACCGGCGGGATGGCTTTGCCCTCTTTTTGCCGCTGGCCGATCAGTTTGCGCAGCACGTCGGCTACGGCTTCGTCGGCCGCTGACAGGCCGGCCTGCGCATCCACCATGAAGATCAACACATCGGCTTCGTGGATGGCAATCTCGGCTTGTTCGCGAATTTCACGCACAAAGTCTGATGACGCCTCCGCTAACGCCTGCCGGCTGCGCAGCGGTTCCAACGGCTCGATGCCGCCGGTGTCCACGATGATGAACTCGACGCCGCGCCACACGCACGGCGCCTGCACACGGTCGCGGGTGGTGCCGGGTCGGTCATCGGTCACCGAGAT